>CAZGMX010000118.1:0-8971 GCA_964526865.1 uncultured Actinomycetota bacterium
AAAATAGATCAAGTCGGGATTCAGGGGCTTGATTTTGGTCAGCAACGCGGTGAAATCCTTGTCCCCCTGCGTGATTCCCTCATGTCCCAAAATCTGCATGCCGTCTGCTTGCGCCCTCTTGTGAAACTCATCGGCCAGGCCCTTCCCATAGGTGGTCTTGTCATCCAAAATAAAAATGCGCCTGGCCTTTAACACGCGGGCAACAAAATCCGCCGCCTTCGGCCCCTGGACATCGTCGGTCGCGGCAATCCGGTAAAACGTTTCAAACCCCTGCCGGGAAATCTGTGGATTCGTACTGCCGTGTGTCACGTGTACCAACCCCGCTTCGTGATAGACGGCAGAGGCCGGCATCGTGCACGAGGAATTAAAATGCCCCACCACGCCCACAACGTCCGGATCCGAGGCAAACCGCTTGGCCACATTCACCGCCTGGGCGGGATTGTGCTGATCGTCCAGTGCGACCAGTTCGACTTTATAACCGGGGATGATTTCCCCTTTTGCGTTGGCCTGCTCCACGGCCAATTTCGCGCCGTTGAAACCATCGATTCCTATTTTGGCTTGATCTCCCGTCAGGGGCGCAGAAAATCCTATTTTAACTACGTTCTCCTTTTTTTCGCATCCGCAATATCCGGCGGCGATCAGGCATCCGAGCACACACGTCCACACTGTTTTTGACCTTCGAGACATCGTCATAGCAGATCCCCCTCTTTTTCGGTCTGTCCCAAAATTGTCGCGCCATATTTTACCAGAAATACGACCCGAGTATTTACCGCAATGCAGACTCATGATAGACTTAAGTTTTATGACAACCGCGGCCGGTACAACAGATAAAGCAAGTCTTCCCCCCGAGATCTCCAGGCACGTCACAACTATGACCTGGGACAAATTGATCGATACAATCGATTTTTTCATCAATTGGGGGCGAAAATCATCCCTATGGCCCGCCCAGTTCGGGCTGGCCTGCTGTGCCATCGAAATGATCTGCGCCGCGGCATCCCGCTTTGATTTGGCGCGTTTTGGGGCCGAGATATTCCGCCCTTCGCCGCGTCAGGCAGATCTGTTGATCATATCCGGAACCGTCACAAAGAAGATGCTGCCGATGATCGTCCGGATATACAACCAAATGGCCGAGCCCAAATATGTGATGGCAATGGGGGCATGCGCCGCAGGCGGCGGCCCTTTTAAAGAAGGATACAGCGTGGTTTCGGGCATCGACCAATTTCTCCCCGTCGATATCTATGTCCCCGGATGCCCGCCGACTCCTCAGGCCCTTCTGCACGGCCTCATCACACTGCAAAAGAAAATCATGAGCGAGAGCATCCGGACTGTCCGTTGGTACGACAAAAAATCCAATCCGGAGAAATCCATCCCCATGTTGGGACCTGATCTGATCGATGTCCGTCAACTGGAAAAGATACGCGAAATCTGCGCACAGGGCAAAAGCGAACCCACTGCGTCCTCCCTGCCAAAAACAATGCCGGCGTTCGGCGCGGAACCCATCGATCCCGCCAAAGACACCCATGCGCATCAACTGGGCGCAAAAATCAATCAACAGCTCGGCGGCGACGCCACATCAGTGGCGGGCTGCAAGTCCGCCAACACATCAGTGGCGGAAAATTCCCTGCTGATAAGGTCCGACAGCCTTCTCAAAACAGTCCAATGGCTCAAACAAGACAGCGGCCTTTCGCTAGATTATCTGGCAAATCTTACGTCCGTAGACTATGCCGACTGTTTTGAGATCGTCTATCATCTTTGTTCCACAGAAAAGCAAGGCGCTCCACTGACACTACGGGTGCACGCAGACAAGTCCAATCCTGTCGTCCCTTCCCTCACGCCGATTTTTCCCGGGGCGGATTTCCAGGAACGGGAAGTCTGGGACCTGATGGGCATCCGCTTCGAAGGACACCCCCATCTGAAACGCATTCTCACATGGGAGGGCTTTGCCGGATTTCCCCTGCGAAAAGATTATTTGGAACCCTACTACGAAGAGCCGGTAAAAATGTTTTCCTCCCGCCACAGGGACGGCCGACATCTGCGCGCGGAAAACCGCGTGCCATTCGGACAAAATGTCCGTTATCCCGGCGGCTTCGATCCGGCTCATTTTAATTATTTGGAAGACGCGCCCAGCATCCCGTCCGCCGCGGCCGGCAATACCGAAAAAGACACCCAAGATCCCAACGCCCTGATCATCAATTTTGGCCCCCAACACCCCAGCACGCACGGGGTGTTCCGGATGCGCCTGAACCTCCGCGGCGAAAGGATCACAAGTGTCGAACCGTTCGTTGGTTACCTCCACAGAAATCACGAGAAAATCGCGGAGAGAAATCTCTACCTCATGAACATTCCCTACACGGACAGGCTGGATTATCTCTCCTCTCTGTCCAACAATCTGGCCTATGTGATTTCGGTCGAGAAACTCTTGAATTTAAAAGTTACCGAGCGGGCCGAATACATCCGCGTGATCATGGCCGAACTAACCCGCATCGTCAGCCACTTTCTGTCGATCGGATTTCTGCTCAACGATCTGGGCGCCTTTTTCACCCCCGCGCTCTACGCGCTGAGAGAACGCGAACTCATTTTGGATCTTTTCGAAATGACCACAGGATCGCGCATGATGTGCAATTATTTGCGGTTCGGGGGCGTTGCCCAGGACCTGCCCGAGGAATTCTTGCCGCTGGCCAAACGCTATGTGGAAGAGCGCCTTCCCCGCGCGACCGACGAATTGGACAACTATCTCACCAAAAGCGCAATCGACCTGGACCGCTGCAAAGGCGTGGGAGTTCTCTCGCGCGAAGACGCCATCGGATACAGCGCCGCGGGCCCCGTATTGCGGGCCTCCGGAGTCAAATACGACGTGCGGCGCGCTCAGCCCTATTCGATCTACGACCGTTTCGATTTTGACATTCCGACTTGTTCCGGCGGCGACATCTACGACCGCTATCTCATCCGTCTGGAAGAAATCCGCCAGTCTCTCAAGATTTTGAAGCAGGCGCTCTCGCAGATTCCCGAGGGCCCCGTGGCGGGCCCCAAAGGCTGGATGCAGAAGCCGCCCGACGGCGACGCATACGGCCGGGCGGAAAATCCCCGCGGAGAACTGGGTTTTTATCTGGTCAGCGACGGGTCGGCCTATCCCTACCGCTACCACGTCCGCGCACCCAGCTTCATCAATCTGACCGCGCTCAACAAAATGTGCCAAGGACACTTGGTGGCGGATGCCATCGCCGCCCTGGGCAGTCTCGACATCATCCTGGGGGAGGTGGACCGGTGATCAAAATTCTCGGCGCCTCCATCGTCAAAGGCATGTCCATCACTCTGTGGCATCTGATCCAGACCTTCATCGAGGACATCAAAATCCTGCTCGGAATTAAGCCACGGCCGACTCTTGTCAAACAGGGACCGGAAGCCGCGGGCATCTTCACCGTCCTCTATCCGGAACAAAAGCTGGAGGTCCCAGAGAGAATGCGCGTCCTGCCCATGTTGATTTATGAAGAACCAACCGGCGACCTGCGCTGTACGGCCTGCGGCATCTGCGCAAAGGTCTGCCCCCCCCAGTGCATCTGGATCGTACAGGCCAAGGGGCCCGACGGGAAATTTCTCCCCAAGGCGCAGGAGTTCTCCATCGACATCGACGTCTGCATGGGATGTGGATTTTGCGCGGAATTCTGCCCCTTCGATTCCATCAAAATGGATCACAATTTTGAATTGAGCAGTGACGAGCGCCGGCAGTCCCACGTCGCCGGAATTCAGACACTCCAGCGTTCGACCGCGTATTATGCGCAGACACACCCGCGCGCGTGGGCCCTGGAGCAGGCCAAGCCAAAGAAGGGAGCCAGGACATGATGAGCATGAGCCCCTGGATATTCGTATTGATTTTCGCGGCCGCGGCCATTGCCTTTGGATTGATCCCCATAGTTCTGGCCAAACTACTGGCCCCCAGGAAGCCCGGACCAATCAAGCGGCAGTCCTACGAGTGCGGTGTGGCCCCTTCCGGGGACTCCTGGCTCCAATTCAAGGCGCAGTATTACATCTATGCGCTGTTGTTTCTCGTGTTCGACGTGGAAGTAGCGTTTCTCTACCCCTGGGCGGCGGCATACAAAAAGGTGGGGTGGCTGGCCTTTGGCGAAGTGGTTTTGTTTTTGGCCATTCTCGGCGGCGCCCTTCTATACGCCTGGCGCAAGAAAGATCTGAAGTGGGAATAGCGATGGAAAACATCTTCATCCAATTAAAATCGTTTTGCATGGGAATCGCCGCGTGGATCCTCCCCGCCTGCCTGCTCCCCTACGTCTCCATGCTCATCAACATTGCCGCCATCTTCGCCCTTGGCGTCATCGCCATGATGTACATGACCTGGCTGGAGCGAAAGCTGATCGGCAGAATCCAGGACCGCTACGGCCCCAACCGTGTCGGAAAATTCGGCCTTCTCCAGCCCGTCGCCGACGCCATCAAAATGCTGTTCAAGGAAGACATCGTTCCCTCAGGGGCGGACAAAGTCCTGCACTTTTGGGCGCCAATCCTTGTGGTCACCGCCGGACTGCTTCTTTTGGCTGTGATTCCCTTCGGAAAAAACATGGTCGGAGTGGACATGAACGTGGGCCTTTTCTTCTTTTTGGCCGTCGGCTCCATCCATTGCATCCCCATTTTTATGGGCGGCTGGGGTTCCCACAACAAATTTTCCCTGCTGGGAGCGCTCCGCGCCGTGGCCCATATCGTGTCCTACGAAGTTCCAATGGCCGTGTGCGTCATTGCCGTCATGCTCGCGGCGGGTTCTCTTTCCACCGTTCAAATCGTGACAGAGCAGTCGGGACAATATGGCCTGTCCTGGTACGTCTTCACCCCGTGGGGACTGCTCGGGTTTCTTCTCTTCTTCATTTCCGGACTGGCCCAAATCAACCGCTGCCCATTCGACCTTCCCGAAGGAGAATCCGAGCTGGTCGCGGGCTTTCACACCGAATACAGCGGCATGAAATTCGCCCTCTTTTTTATGGGCGAATATCTCAACACCTTTGCCATCGCGGCCATCACCGTCACGCTGTTTCTGGGCGGATACAACGGGCCTTTTTTCCCGTCTTGGATATGGTTTTTTGCCAAGACCGGCGTCATGATCTGTGTCATCATGTGGGTACGCGGCACTCTGCCCCGCCTGCGCATCGATCAACTGATGGCACTGGCCTGGAAATTTCTTCTCCCATTGTCCATGATCAACGTGCTGGCGGAGGCGCTGTGGGTTTTGTTGCCACAATTCGCGGCATGGCCGCTGACTGCCGTCCTTACGGCCGGCGGATGGCTCTTGTTTTCCAACGTCAAACTTTCAGAGAACACAATCTCTTCATAACGGAGGACGCGATGATAAAAAACAGTATCTTGTCTTGCCTGATCGCATTGCTCATGATTTTAACGACAGGAGGTGCCACCTTGGCCCTGGAAATAGAAAGTTCCGCTTTCAAGAACGATCAAGACATCCCCAAGACTTTCACAGGAGACGGCCCCGATGTATCGCCTCCCCTCGCCTGGAAAGGCGCGCCGGAAATCACAAAATATTTTGTTTTGATTTGTGATGACCCGGACGCGCCGGCCGGCACATGGGTCCACTGGGTGGTCTATGATATCCCGGCAACGGAAAAGGGAATGAAGCCATCCACCCCCCCCGTGCCGGTTCTTCCCAGCGGCGCAAAACAGGGGCTAAATGACTTCGGCAAATTCGGCTACGGCGGGCCCTATCCCCCTCCGGGACTCAAACACCGCTATTACTTCAAACTTTACGCACTGGCAAAACCTCTGGGATTGCCGCCGGGCATGAAGAAGGCGGACGTCGAAAAAGCCATGAAGGGGAATGTTCTGACAGAGGCCCAGCTGATGGGCTACTACGGGCGCTGAGTTACCCCCGTACTCGCTAAAACATTCCTCCCCCCCCTGTGGGTGGAGGCTGGGAGAGGGGGGTAATGAGGGAATCTATCAACTAAAAGGATTCCTACCAATCTTGTACTCATCCTGATAGATTTTGATGAGGGCAAAAAAGACGGACAAAATCACAGGTCCGAGAAACAGTCCGAGGACTCCGTAGAGTTTGAGTCCCCCGATGATCCCGAGGAATAAAAACAGCGTCGGCAATTTCGCTTTCTTTCCAATCAAAATTGGTTTCATGATGTTGTCGATCAGACTGATTCCCCCCAACCCCAAAATCAACAGAATCACCCCTTTGCCGTAAGAATTTGTGGCAAAAAGGTAGATATCCACGGGGACCCACACCGCGCCCGCGCCAATGATGGGTACCATGGCCGCCAGGAATGTAAAAAAACCCAATAGCAGCGGCAAGGGAATTCCCAGGCATAAAAAAATGCCCCCCGCCAGAACGCCCTGGACAAACGCCGTCAGAAACTGACCTCCCAAGACCGCAGAAAACGTATCCTTGACCTTCTGAAATATCACCTCTTTGTGCTTCTCCTCCATGGGCACAAAGTCATAAATAAAACCGTAAAAACGATGCCCATCCCTGAAAATAAAAAACAGGAAGAAGATGCACAATATGATTTGTATCACTAAAAAAAGAAGATTCTTTCCAATACCCGTCATCTGGCCTGTGGCAAACGTCCCAATCCCCTGTGCGCTGGTCAAAATGACATTCCCCAGCTTCTCCTGCAGATGTTCCGATTTAAGCACCTGGTCAGAGAGATACCGGATGGGTGCAAAATTCCTAAACCAATCAACCGCCGCCGCAACACCCCCCGTGCTGACGCAATCCCTGGCCAGATCGTAGAGATCCACCGCCTGCCGAAACATCGCCAGCACGATAAATCCGCCCAACGGCAGTGCGACCAAGACAACAACGGCTGTTGTGACAAATGCGGCAATGTGGGTATTTGGAATGCGTTTGGACACCAGTTGATGCAAAGGAAAGACGATGATCGCAATGGTCACCGCCCAAAACATCGTCTTTAAGAAAGGAGAAAAAATCAACGCGATCTGATAACAGACAAAAAGGAATAAGGCAAAAAAGAAAAAGAGGACAATTTTATCGCGGATCATAGTTTGTTCTCGTCATTGCGAGCGAAGCGAAGCAATCCCGAAGTTTTTATCCACCCAACATCATTACTTCGTCGCCGCCATTGAAGCAGTGGCGGACTCCTCGTAATGACGTATTCCCACCCCGTCATCCTGCTTGGGCACCGCACGCCCATGAAACGGCGACAAAGCCGGCGCATCCTCCGGCCTTCCCTGGGTCTCGGTCACATATTCATAAAAATGCTTCTGGATCACTAGATACGCAACCACAATGTTAAAATTCCATTGCGTCCAACGCCCCTTCAACGCGCGAAACAGCGTCTTCACAAAAAAACGCCGTCGCATAGAATCCTTTGTCAAAAGATAATATTTCAGCGTCCGCATCAATATCTTCAATCCCTGCTTGGCCTCAATCCTGGCACTCTCCTGGTTTTTTCGCCCCGGGAATTGCTCTACAGGCGGCTTGAAATTCTGCATGCAAATCTCCAGGCGCCGGGCAAAATTCTCGTACGAATATATTTTCCGGATCATCCAGCCGTATCCCTCCAGCAGTTCCTCCTTGGTCATCAACTTTGGGATAAAATTCAGGTTGTCCGCGCCGTGCCCGCACCACTTCTCCGACGCCTTTCTAAATTGTTCCTTGTTCAGGACAAGACGGTTTTCCTTCTCCAGGCGCTCATACAATGCCGTTGTCGGAATCGCCACCAAAATACCGGATGTCGTGAACGGGATCCCCGCCTCCATCAAAAAATCAAACTGCTCCTGAAATATCTGATGATCATCCTGGTCAAATCCCACAATCATCCCCGCCCATGGACAGATATTGTGGCGCTGAATTTTTCGGATACTCTCCAACAGCGGCTTCACCAGATTGACCCCCTTATGACTGCCTGCCAAAGATGACGAGCGCGGGCTTTCAATGCCGATGAACAGCGCGGCAAAATTGGCCTCCTCCATGAGGGTCAGCAAATCCTCACGGTCTGCCACATTGATGGTCAATTCCGCCGTAAAGCGAATGGGATAATTGTATTTCTTTCCAAACTCCGCCAGACGTTTCAAAACTTCCTTGGCATACTTGGGATTGCCAATGAAGTTTGCGTCAGAAAACGTAATGCTGTTTCCCCCCAACTGCCGAACCGACTCCACCTCCGCCATCACCTGGTCCAGCGACTTCAGCCGCGGCGTGCGCCCGTTGGTGATGATGATATCGCAAAACTCGCAGTTGAACGGGCACCCCCGGCTTGTCTGAAGATAATATGCGTTATACTGATTCTTCTTCAACAGATCATAACGCGGAACCGGGGATCTCGTGAGGTCGACTTTTTCTGTCTCCGTATAGCGAGGCTTGATACTGCCATTCATTAAATCGCGGCAAAACTCCGGCCAAATATTCTCAGCCTCCCCCACAAAAATAGAATCAAAATATTCCTCAAATGGTTGAGAAAGGAGCGAGACATAAGCCCCCCCAATCACAACTTTTTTCCCGCGTTTTCTAAACTCACCGGCCAGCTCTATCGCCCGGCGTAGCTGAACGTTAAATGCCGTAAACCCAACCACTTGCGCGTCCGTTTCGAAATCTATTTTCTCGACATTCTCATCCACAATTTGCACTTCAATTTCAGGGGGAGTCAAGGCCGCAACCGTGGCCAAGCCCAGCGGAGTGTGCGCGAGATTTTCGACCAACCCCTTCAGGCCTTGAAAACTCCAAAAAGAATTTGGAAACTTAGGATTAACTAGAAGGATTTTCATTTAATTAACGTCTCGCGGCCATTATAGCCTATTTCACATTTTCCAGGAAGCAATTACTGCGACTCGTCATTGCGAGGAGGGCACAGCCCGACGAAGCAATCCCGCCGGCTATAACATCCGACGAGATTACTTCGTCCCGGCTAACTGCTGCCGGGACTCGTAATGACGTCTTGTGCTTATCCGATTGACTCCACGCCATACAACTGCTTGTGGGTCGTCGGCG
>CAZGMX010000119.1:0-8893 GCA_964526865.1 uncultured Actinomycetota bacterium
TTCCATATCAAAGACTTACGTGCACCAAAAGTGCTGAGTTGGGAAAGTCAGGCTAGAACTTCTTCCAGCACGCTGATAACCTGCTGTTCTGTCTCTGCGGATTTTTCTTTCATAGCAGCTCGTCTTCTCTTCGTCAGGAGGATTCTTGGGAGGGATGAGCCAAACATCCGGCAATGTTGGCACAAGTTTTATGCTGGAGGGGGGATTTGAACCCCCATAGCCTTTCGACCGCTAGCACCTCAAGCTAGTGCGTCTGCCGATTCCGCCACTCCAGCATTATTACGAATATGATCAACTTCTCGGCTCGTCCGCCACTAAAACTGCGGCGGACTCGCTCGAAGAATATCGTTCGAGCAAGTCGAGGACACTCAGCTGCAAATCGGATGAATTCACTCGCAAAATTTATTTTTCTATCATCTCCCTAAGTGGTCGAAACCATAAATACGGTGACGCACCGAGAGCGACGATGCGCCGCACCCGCAAGGCACGACGACGCGGCATAGTCGTTAGCGCTATGGCAAGGAGGAGCAACGCAGCGGGTGCGGATGCAGCGTTGCTCAAATGCCACCGTATTTATGGTTTCGACCACTGAGCCGCCTGACCAACAACGGCACAACCTCAAAGATGTCGCCTACCAACCCAACGTCCGCCACGCCAAAAATCGGCGCCTCGGGATCCTTGTTGATCGCGACAATCGTATCAGACGTGCGCATTCCCACCAAATGCTGGATGGCCCCGGAAATACCGCAGGCGATGTAGAGCTTGGGGCACACGGTCTTGCCCGTCTGCCCTATCTGATGGGAATAGCCGATCCATTCCGCGTCCACGGCAGAACGGGAGGCCCCCAGGGCACCACCAAAAACCCCGGCCAATTCCTCCAGCATCTTGAAGTTTTCCGGCCCCCTCAATCCCCTTCCGCCGGCGACAATCACGTCGGCCGCGGTCAGATTCAGGGTACTGCCGCTATCGATGACTTGGTCGTACACCGTGATGCTGCTGACACAATCCTCATCCCTCACCGGCAATGCAACGATCTCACAGGTCTCATTTTTTACGGGTTCCTTTTCCGGGACAGCCTTGGGACGGAGACTCACCATGGCGGGCAATCCGGTAAACCGGTTAACGGATAGCGTCACCCCTCCATAGACCGGCCGGACCGTGGTCAACGAATTCTCTTCCCAACGCACCTCAACACAGTCGGGAATCATCGCCGCGTTGCACAGCGCCGCGACACGGGGTAAAAGCTGCCGGCCGATCATGGTCGCACCCCCAAGCACCACGTCCGGCTGATAACTCTGAATCACCCGATGAAACAAGGCGGCATAGACATCATCCAAAAAATATTCCAATTGCGGGTGGTGCGCCAAATAGATTTTGGCAGGGCCCGCGGATTTCAACTCCCCGAGCCTGGAAGAGGCGTCCTTCCCGATCCAAAGCACGGCGACCTCACCGCCCCTGGCCTGCGCCAGTGTCAAAGCCGCGTTCATCACCTCGCGATAAACCCGGGGGACCTTTCCACCCCGCTGTTCCGCATAGACAAGGATTCGAGGCGCCGCGCCGCTCATAAAAGTTTCCTCGCCTTCAATTCCCCGATCAATTCCTCCACCAAAACCGGCGCCTCTCCCTTCAACACTTTTCCTGCGGGACGGGACGGCGGCGGCAATTCCCCCACGTGAGTGGTCCGTCCGCCCGCCTTGCCGACTTCCCCTGCACTCAATCCCAAATCTTGCAAGGTCCACGTCAAAATTGGCGCGCTCTTGGCCCGCAATTTTCCCTTGAGCGAAGGCAGACGGGGCACATTGAGTTCCTTGACCGTCCCCACGATTGCCGGCAGGCCGCACGAGACGACTTCGTATCCATCGTCCGTAGTTCGCTGTGCCTTGAGGAGCGCAGGAGTGATCTCCTCGATTTTTCTGACATACATCACGGCAGGAAGTTTCGTGTGCACCGACAGCTGGGGGCCCACCTGCGCCGTGTCTCCGTCCATCGTCTGACGGCCCAGGAACACTAGATCGACACGCCCTTCTTTGGCGCCGATTTTTTCCAACGCCCTGGCCAGGATCTTCGCGGTGGCGTTGGTGTCAGAAAATTCAAAGGCCGGATCGCAGCACAAGACGGCATCGTCGGCGCCTCTGGAAAGCCCCTCGCGCAAGACAGCGGAGGCTTCGGCAGGCCCCATGGAAAGCAGGATCACCTTGCCGCCATGTTTCTCCCTGATGCGCAAGGCCTCTTCGATGGCGTATTCGTCAAAGGGATTGAGGATCCGCTCGACCCCGTCCCATAGAATGGCACCGGTCGCGGGATCCGCCTTGATCTGGGCATTGTCAGGAACTTGTTTGACGCAGACAACGATGTTCATGGGTACTTGACTCCACCGGGTTGGAACGTATCCGCCACAATGACTTATCTGGCTTTTCTCTCCCGGGCCGCGCTTTCGCGGATGAGGTGCATGGCAATGACATTGCGCTGAATTTCGTTGGTGCCTTCATAAATCTGGGTGATTTTTGCATCCCTCATCCGCTTTTCTACGGTGCAATCTCGCCGCGCCCCCGTCTGGCCAAATATCTGGACGGCATCCGTGGTGATCTTCATGGCGCTGTCCGAGCAAATCAGCTTGACCATGGCGGACTCTTTGGAGAAATCTTTCTTGCCCGCATCGACCATCCGTGCCACAGCATACAAGAGGGCCCGAGACGCCTCCAACTGCGTCGCCATATCGGCGAGCATGAACTGAATTCCCTGAGACGACGTCAGCGGCTTGCCAAATTGCTGGGTCTTGCGGCCGTGGGCGATGGCGTCGTCCAATGCGCCCTGGGCAATGCCCACTGCCTGCGCAGCCACCCCGGGCCGTGAATGATCGAATGTCTTCATCGCGATGATGAACCCTTCCCCCTCGCGGCCCATCAACTGGCTCTGGGGAACACGGCAATTGTCAAAAATGACCTGCCTCGTGGAAGAGGCGCGAATCCCCAGCTTGTTTTCCTTTTTTCCAAAGGACAAACCGGACGTGCCCTTTTCCACGATAAAAAAACTCGCGCCGCGGGCGCCCTTTTTCTTGTCGGTCACGGCAATAACGCAATAGATATCCGCTGTCCCGGCATTGGTGATCCACTGCTTGGTGCCATTCAGCACCCAGTGGTCCCCATCCTTGACCGCAGATGTTTTTACCGACCCTGCATCGGATCCGGAATCCGGTTCCGTCACACAGAAGGCCCCGATTTTCCTGCCTGTCGCCAGCGGCACCAGGAATTTTAGTTTCTGTTCGTGGGTCGCGGCAATCATGATGGGCTGGACGGCCAGGGCAGTCGCCGCCAAAATCAACGATATGCCGCCGCAAGAACGGCTGAGTTCCTCCGTCACGATGCACAGGTCCGTCACCCCGCCGCCCGCGCCTCCGTACACCTCGGGCAGATAGCATCCGAACAAGCCCGCCTGGGCCATGGCGTCGATGACGGCCTGGGGCGTCTCCTGTTTTTCGTCACACACCTGCGCCAGCGGAGCCAGGGTTTCGCGTCCGATCCTGCGCGCTGTATCCTGCAGTATCCGTTGTTTTTCCGTGAAAAAATAGTCCATGTTATCCTCTGAATTTTTTGACAACCAGCGAGGTGTTGTGCCCCCCAAACCCCAGGGAATTGGACATGGCCGTCTCCACCACCGCCTCCCGGGCGGTATTCGGCACATAATCCAAATCGCACTCGGGATCGGGATTTTCGTAGTTGATTGTGGGAGGGATGATGTTGTGTTCCACCGCCAGCACACTGGCAATCAACTCCACGCCCCCTGCCGCCCCCAACAGATGTCCCGTCATAGACTTGGTGGAACTCACAGGAAGGGTGTAGGCCCGCGCACCAAAAACCTTTTTGATGGCCTCTGTCTCAAACTTGTCGTTGAGTTCCGTGGAGGTGCCGTGCGCGTTGATATAACTCAGATCCTCTTTGTTCAATTTTGCGTTGCGAAGAGCCATTTCCATACAACGCGCCGCGCCCTCCCCTCCCGGGGTGGGAGACGTCATGTGATAGGCATCGCCCGACAAACCGTATCCCACAAGTTCCGCGTGGATTCTGGCGCCTCTTGAAAGCGCGTGTTCCAACGTTTCCAGCACCACGATCCCGGCTCCTTCGCTCATGACAAAACCGTTCCGCTGGGCATCAAAAGGCCGGCTGGCCCTTTTCGGTTCATCGTTTCGCGTGGATAGCGCCCGCATGGCGCAAAATCCGCCGATCCCCAGCGGCGTGATCGCGGCCTCGCTCCCTCCGGCCACCATCACCTGAGCATCGCCCGTCCTCAAAATGCGAGCGGCCTCCCCAATCGCGTGCGTGGCGGTGGCACAGGCCGTGGCAACCGCAAGATTGGGGCCGCGCAGGCCGAATTGAATGGACACCTGCCCCGGCGCCATATTGACAATGAGCATCGGAATGAAAAAGGGAGAAAGCCGGTCGGGTCCCCGCTGCAGCATGGTGGTGTGCTCCGTCTCAATGGTGTATATCCCGCCGATGCCGGAACCGATCAATACACCGATCTGGTCCCTGTCCTCCTTATCCAAATCCATCTGGGCATCGTCGAATGCAAACTTGGCGGCCACCACCGCAAATTGGACAAACCGGTCCATGCGCTTGAGTTCTTTTCGTCCAAGAAAAGAGGAATCAAATTCCTTGATCTCTCCGGCGATGCGGGACGGAAATTTTGCGCAATCAAAACACGTAATGGGACCAGTGCCCGACACCCCTTCGCACAGAGATTTCCAAAAAAGAGGCAGGGTATTGCCGCAAGGCGAGACCACGCCCATTCCTGTAATAACAACTCTCCCTGAAGCGCTCATATTATTCCCCGTCGACAATCAAAGAAAAAACACGAACTGAAAAGGGTGGTCCACGGCGCCAGCCTTTGGTCATTCGTGTTTTTCTTCAATCCGCCAGCGCCCAAACTGTCGGCGCTGGGATTACGATATCTCCCAGGATCCTGCAGTGCAGGCTCCTCATCAGTTTTTGGCTATCTTCTTTTGGATATAATCTATGGCGTCACCGACGGTTTTCAATTTTTCCGCCTCTTCGTCGGGAATCTCTGCGTTGAATTCTTCCTCGAATGCCATCACGAGTTCCACGGTATCCAAAGAATCCGCGCCCAGATCGTCAATGAAAGAGGCATCACGGGTCACTTCCTCCGCATTCACGCCCAGCTGTTCCACAATAATGTCTTTTACTTTTTGTTCGATATCCACCGTCATCGTATGCCTCCTTGATCGTATCTTTCCTGATGGTTGGCTGGTTAAGCAACTGCCCGGAACAATTCTTCCGCCGGGCGTTGCCTTACCATTCAACCACCCGTTTCCCCTGCGCCGACGGCGCAGGACCTACATCACCATCCCACCATCAACTGTAATGACCTGCTCCGTGACATACCGGCATAACTCACCGCACAGAAACAAAACCACATCGGCAACTTCTTCCGCCGTTCCCATGCGCCCCTGCGGAATTGCCGCAAGCATCCTTTGACGCATTTCATCGGACAAAACCTGCGTCATTGCCGTATCGATAAACCCCGGTGCCACGGCATTTACATTAATATTTCTTGCCGCCAATTCCAGGGCAACAGATTTGGTCATCCCAATGATACCAGCCTTGGAAGCGGCATAATTGGCCTGACCGGCATTTCCTATGAGCCCAATGATGGAGGCAACGTTCACCATCCTGCCCGACCGGCGCTTAATCATCGGCTTGGCAACGGCTCTTGTAAAATTAAACGTGCCCCGGAGATTAACCGATATGACCAAGTCCCAGTCTTCCTCCTTCATGCGAATCAGAAGGCCGTCCCTGGTTATACCTGCGTTGTTCACGAGTATATCAACAGCTCCAAAAGTGTCAACGACTTTGTCGACGCATGCTTGAACATCCTTTTCCTGCGTGACATTCACCCGGCATCCCAGGGTTTTAACGCCCAGCGCACCAATTTCTATTGCCGTCTGAAGCGCCAATTCCTCGTTGATATCACAGACAGCGATCGCGGCACCCTCTTTGGCCAAACGCAGCGCGATGGCCTTCCCGATCCCCTGCGCCGCCCCTGTCACAATGGCTGTTTTATTTGGAAGCAGCATAACTCCCCCTATAAGCCTGTCTGAGACGAAGACGCTATCGCCTTCATTTGCTCGATTGTTTTTGAAAGACTCTCTGGATCCTCAATACTGCAAGATTTCGCACTTCGATCAATTTTTCGGAGCAATCCGCTCAACACCCTGCCGCACCCCGGCTCCAGAAAAACAGCCGGCTGAAGGCTCAGGATCGAGCGGACACATTGTTCCCACAGAACGGAGCTCGTCACCTGCCGCACCAGGAGATCCGCGATATCGTCCTCCTGTCCGATCCCCTTCCCCGTGACATTGGCAAAAACAGGAATACGGGCAGTCTGAAACGGGTAGCGCCGGATCATCCCATTCAGATTGCAAGCCGCACTCTGCATGAGACGGGAATGGAAGGCCCCGCTGACGTTCAGGGGAATGGCCCGTGCCGCATCCATCGTACCCACGCGCTCAACAATTTTTGCCAGGGCTGCATGGTGCCCTGAAACAACGATCTGCCCGGGGCTGTTGACATTTGCCACATCCAGGACAAGGGACGATCCATTGCCGCCAATCTCCCGGCACAAGCCCGCAACATCGTCACAACTCAGCCCAAGAATCGATACCATCCCGCTAGGAGCCAAATTGCAGGCCTCCTGCATAAAGGTTCCCCGATCCCTCACCAGAGGAAGGGCGTCCTCAAAACGCAGGACCCCGGCAGCCACCAACGCGCTGTATTCTCCGAGACTCAATCCCGCGCATCCGAGAACTTCCACCTCGATCCCGCATTCCTTAAAAACCTCCCAGCACGCGATACTGGACGTCAAAATAGCCGGCTGACTGTTGTGCGTCAGGACCAGCTCGCTCTCGGGCCCTTCAAAACAGATTTTTCTTAGATCCATCCCCAGGATGTCGTTGGCCTTTTGAAAGATCAGGTCCGCCTTTGGAAAGGCCTCGGCCATTTTTTCCCCCATACCAACATATTGGGAACCTTGGCCGGGAAACAATAGCGCTATTTTAATCGGGGAAGAATCTACCATCGGATCACGCAGGAACCCCATGTCAGACCGCTTCCAAACACGACAATGAGTACGATGTCCCCCTTGTGCAGCCTGCCGGAGCGCGCCATCTCGTCCAGCCCCACAGCGGTGGAAGCGGCGGACATGTTGCCGCAGCGGTCCACATTGATATAGACCTTTTCGTCCGCCAATCCCAGCCGTTTGGCGATCGCGTTGATGATGCGGCGGTTTGCCTGATGGGGAATCAGCCAGGACACCTCCTCTTTCCGGATGCCGGCCTGTTTCAGCACCTCTTCGGCAGCCATTTCCATGGTCGTTACGGCGGACCGAAAAACTTCCTTGCCCTGCATTTTTAAGAAGTGAAGCCGGTTGGCGACCGACTCGGCGGATGAGGGAATCTTGGATCCGCCGCCCGGAAGGTACAAAAGTTCGGACTCTGTTCCATCGGAAGCAAGAAAGGTATTCAAAATTTTTGGCCCATTCTCCCGCAAGGAAAGCACCACCGCGCCCGCGCCATCTCCAAACAACACGCAGGTGGTCCGGTCCTGCCAATCGACGATGGAAGAAATTTTTTCAGCACCCACCACCAGGACGTTCTTGCACGGCCCCGACATCAAAAATCTTCGAGCCACTTCGATCCCGTAGATAAAACCGCTACACGCGGCTCCGATGTCAAAACATATGGCCTTGACGGCACCTATTTGTTTTTGGATGAGACAGGCGGTGGAGGGAAACTGCATGTCCGGCGTGATCGTGGCGGTGATGATCATATCCAGATCTTCCGCCTGAAGCCCCGCGCTTTCCAGGGCCCTTTGGGCGGCAATACTGCCCATCTGGGAGGTAGCCATGTCGTCAGGCGCAATCCGTCTCTCCCGGATACCGGTACGGGTCAGAATCCACTCGTTGGTGGTTTCCACGATCTTCTCGAGATCCGCATTAGACAAAACCTTTTCCGGGAGATACGACCCTGTTCCAATAATCGATATTGATTCTTTGTCGTTCAAGAGGATTTCCTATGGGTAAATGGATTTATGTCCGCACGGACGAAAGCGCCTTCATGGACTCGACAATGTGGCCGTTCACCTGATGAGCGACAAATTCTGAAGCAACCCGGATCGCGTTCTTGATCGCCTTGGGATTGGACCGGCCGTGGCAGATGATGCACGTCCCCCTCACTCCGATCAGCGGCGCTCCCCCATATTCGGCATAGTCCGTCTTCCTGGCAATGGACTTAAACGCCCCCTTCAACAGCAAGGCCCCCAGTTTCCGCACGGGGTTTTGAGTAAACTCCTTTGTCAACAACTCCTTAAAATACAGAGCAACGCTTTCTCCGACCTTCAACACGACATTGCCGACAAAGCCGTCGCAGACAATCACATCCGCCGTCCCGGACACAAAATCCCGTCCTTCAACATTGCCAATAAAGTTGAGATTTGTCTTCTCCAGCAGTTTGAAGACCTCCTTGGTCAATTCGTTGCCCTTGCTCTCTTCCTCCCCAATGGACAATAGTCCCACCCGCGGACTGGGATATCCCAGAATTTCCTTGGCGTAGGCCGCCCCCATCACGGCAAATCCAAAAAGATAGCGGGGAAGACAATCGATGTTTGCTCCCGCATCCAACAGCACCGAAACTCCCTTGTGATGGCGAAAAACCGTGGCAATGGCAGGCCGCTCGATCCCTTCCAGAAAACGCAATTTTATCTTCGTCGCCGTCACAACCGCGCCGGTATTTCCGGCGCTGACAATCGCGTCTGCATGGCCCTCTTTCACCAGCTGGACGGCAACCCCGATCGAGGAATCTTTTTTCAGACGAAGCCCCAGC
>CAZGMX010000120.1:0-8754 GCA_964526865.1 uncultured Actinomycetota bacterium
GGCCGTAAATTTCCGGCCGAACTTTTCCTGGGACTCGCGGTATTCCAATTCCGTCAACAGCTGTTTGGGCTTGAGCGGGGTCTCGCCTCCGTCCACCACCACGTAGTCCTCGTAATAGATCACGCGTTCCAGCATTCGGGAACTCATTCCCAACACGTTGCCGATCCGGCTGGGCAGGGTCTTGTAAAACCAGATATGACAGACGGGAACCGCCAGCTCGATGTGTCCCATGCGCTCGCGGCGCACTTTGGACTGGGTGACCTCGACTCCGCAGCGGTCGCAGATCACGCCCTTGTGCTTGATCCGTTTATATTTTCCGCAATTGCACTCCCAGTCTTTGGTGGGACCAAAAATCTTTTCGCAAAACAACCCGCCTTTTTCCGGCTTGAATGTCCGGTAATTGATCGTCTCGGGATTTTTCACTTCTCCGCGCGACCACTGGCGAATGATGTCCGGAGCCGCGATGCGGATAGTCACCTTGTCAAAGATGTTGACGGCACTTTCCGGACGGAAGGCCTCGTTCTGGACTTCGCCCGACTCCGCGGCAACTTCCGGCGCCTGAGGGGTCTCCTCAACGTCCTTGAACAACTCTTTTTCTTTTTCTTTCTTGCTGATCTTCTTTGTGGCTTTTTCTTTTTTTGCACTCGTCTTAGCCAAGGGCCACCTCTTTAATTTCTTTCAGGTTTGACGTCTAAGGCCAAACTCTGCATTTCTTTGATCAAGACATTGAAGGACTCCGGAGTTCCCGCCTGAAGGGAATTGTCCCCCTTCACGATCGACTCATAGATTCTCGTCCTGCCCGCCACGTCATCGCTCTTCACCGTGAGCAATTCCTGCAGGGCATACGCGGCCCCATACGCTTCCAGCGCCCACACTTCCATTTCTCCAAAGCGCTGCCCGCCGAACTGGGCCTTGCCGCCCAGCGGCTGCTGGGTCACCAGGGAATACGGCCCGGTGGCCCTGGCATGGATTTTGTCGGCCACCAGGTGGGACAACTTCATCATGTACAGGTTGCCGACCACCACTTCCTGGTCAAACGGTTCTCCCGTCCGCCCGTCGTTCAAGACACTCTTCCCTGTCTCGGGAAGATTGGCCTTGCGCAGCAGTTCCTTGATTTGAAACTCCTTGATGCCATCGAAAACGGGACTGACGATGCGCAACCCCAGCATCTTGGCCGCCCACCCCAGGTGGGTTTCCAAGACCTGCCCCACGTTCATGCGGGAGGGCACCCCCAGGGGATTGAGCACCATGTCAACCGGTGTCCCGTCCGGTAAAAACGGCATGTCTTCTTCGGGAAGAATTTTGGCGATAACGCCCTTGTTTCCGTGCCGGCCGGCCATCTTGTCGCCAACCTGCAGTTTGCGCTTGCTGGCAACATAGACCTTCACCTGCTTGATAACGCCAGGATCCAGTTCATCTCCCTTTTTCAGTTTCTCAATCTGCTTGTTCTCGTTGGTCTCCAGCGCCTCGTACGCCATTTCGTAATCCATCATGATCTGGCGGATATCCGTGCGCAGGGGGCACTGCCCGATCTCGATGTTCTTGTAATCCAGGGCATCCAGCCTCTCCAGCATGGCACGCGTAATTTTTTTATCCTGCGGCACCACCACCTCTCCCGTGTCCACACACACAACATCCACGGGAAGCTTTTGGCCCAGCAGGAGTTCTTCCATGCGGATCGAACGCTCTTCGCGGATGCGCGCATATTTCTCCTTGAACTCCGTCGTGATACGGTGCATCTCCCGCTTCTCTTCCAGCTTGTCCGCGTCCGTTCTCACCCGTTCCTTGCGCGCAAAAACACGCACGTCCATCACGATGCCTTCCGTCCCGGAGGGGACCGTCAGCGACGCATCGCGCACGTCGGCGGCCTTTTCTCCAAAGATCGCCCGCAGAAGCCTTTCTTCCGGGCTCAGCTCGGTCTCACTCTTGGGCGTGATCTTGCCGACGAGAATGTCACCGGCCTTCACCTCCGCCCCAATCCGGATGACACCGTCCTCGCCCAAATCTTTCAGGGCGTCCTCGCCGACGTTGGGGATGTCGCGCGTGATTTCCTCCTGACCCAGTTTGGTGTCCCGCGCGCCGATTTCAAACTCCTCGACGTGGATCGACGTGTACAGATCGTCCTTCACGAGCCGCTCGCTGATCAGAATGGCGTCCTCAAAGTTGTACCCGCCCCACGGCATGAAAGCCACCAGCACGTTGCGCCCCAGGGACAACTCGCCGTCCCGCGTCGCGGGACCATCGGCGATCACCTGCCCCTTCTTGACTTTCTCGTCCTTCTTGACCAGCGGGCGCTGATTGACACAGGTGCCGGCATTGGACCGCAGATATTTTTTTAATTCGTAGGTCTTCTTGCCAACCACGATCGACGTGGCATCCATATAGTCGACCACCCCGTCTTCTTCCGAAATCACCACCACGCCGGAATCCCGTGCCGCCTTCTCTTCCAATCCCGTAGCGATCAACGGCGCTTCCGTTGTCAATAGGGGCACCGCCTGGCGCTGCATGTTGGAACCCATCAAGGCGCGGTTGGCGTCGTCGTGTTCCAAAAAGGGAATGAGCCCCGCGGCCACGCTGACCAGCTGTTTGGGAGAGATGTCGATGTAATCAATTTTCTCCGGCGACACTTCCAGAAAATCACCCTTGTAGCGCACGGACACCTTGTCCTGCACGAAGCGGCCTTTTTCATCGACCTTCGCGTTGGCCTGGGCAATGATGTACTGCTCCTCCACATCCGCCGTGAGATAATCGATTTTTGCGGTCACTTTTCCATCCGTCACCTTCCGGTAGGGCGTCTCCAAAAACCCGTATTCGTTGACACGGGCAAACGAGGAGAGGGACGCGATGAGTCCGATGTTCGGCCCTTCCGGCGTCTCGATCGGACAGACCCTCCCATAGTGGCTGGAGTGCACGTCGCGCACTTCAAATCCGGCGCGTTCGCGGGACAATCCGCCGGGTCCCAGGGCGCTCATACGGCGCTTGTGGGTCAACTCGGCCAGCGCGTTGGTCTGATCCATGAATTGGGACAACTGACTGCGGCCGAAGAAATCGCGGATGACGCTGGAGAAACTCTTGGGGTTCACCAGTTTGTGCGGCGTCAATGTCTCCTGCGAGGTGTCATACAAATTCATGCGCTCGCGGATCATCCGCTCCATGCGGGCCAGGCCGACACGGCATTGATTTTGAAGCAGTTCCCCGACCGAGCGGACGCGGCGGTTTCCCAGATGATCGATATCGTCCACCCTGCCTTCCCCGTCTCTCAAATTAATGAGGTATTTCATCGCCTCCAAAATATCTTCCTTCTTGAGGGTCGTCACCGCCAGTTCCTCCGGCGTGATCTTCAACCCCAGCTTCTGATTGAGTTTGAAACGTCCGACCCTGCCCAGATCGTAGCGCTTGACGTCAAAAAACAGCCGGCGAATCAACGCCTTGGCGTTGGAGATTGTCGTGGGATCTCCCGGGCGTAGTTTCTTATAGATGTCCTTCAAGGCCGCTTCCTGGGAGTCGGTGGGGTCCTTCTTGATCATCTTGACGATAGAAGAATCCTCGCTGGCATTCTTCAACACCTCGAACTTCCCGACGCCCAGTTCTTCCATCTTCTTCAAGGTCACCTTCGTCACCTTGTCGGTCGCACGGGCCACCACCACATTGGTCTTTTCGTCCTTGACGTCACGGGCCAGGATTCTGCCGATCAGCTCCATGGTGCCCGCACGGGCCTCCAGGTTGATAGTCTCCCTCTGGAAAAATTGATCCAGAATTTCCTCGTTGGTCCCGTAGCCAATCGCGCGCAGGAAGATGGTCGCCAGGATTTTTCTGCGGCGTTTGCGCCGGTCGATGTAGATGAACAACAGATCGTTGATGTCAAACATGACCTCCAGCCACGACCCCCGGTAGGGGATGACGCGGAAGGAGTACAAAAGATTCCCGGAGGCATGCACCACGTTTTCAAAACAGATGCCGGGAGAACGATGCAACTGGCTCACGATCACCCGCTCGGCACCGTTGATGATGAACGTGCCGGTACACGTCATGAGAGGGATGAGCCCCATGTAGACAGTCTCATCCTTGATGTTTCCATGATCCCTCAGGCGCAGATGAAGCTTGAGGGGAGCCGCGAACGTCAGACCGCGCCGCTGACACTCCAAAATGTCGTATTTTGGAACCCCCAGGGAATACCCCATGTATTCCAGGATCAAATTCTCATCGTAACTGGCGATGGGAAACACTTCATTGAAGACAGCCTGCAGTCCCGAGTTTTCGCGCTTTTCAGGCAGAACATTGGTCTGCAGAAATTCCTCATAGGACCGGGTCTGCATCTCGATGAGATTCGGCAGATCAATGATCTCCTGCTGACTGCCGTAGATAACTTTCTTAAAGGGTTCCTTCATGATCTCTCCTCATGAATTGGCACAACACCAGAGGCTCGACTGGGCCTCCGTCTTCCCCCAGGACTCACCACAAAAGCGTTCGACTACTTGACCTCGACTTTGGCCCCGGCTGCTTCCAATTTCGCCTTGATGTTGGCTGCCTCTTCCTTGGTCGCATTGGCCTTGATGGTCTTCGGCGCTCCATCCACCAAATCCTTCGCTTCCTTCAGACCGAGATTCGTCAACGCACGCAATTCCTTGATGACTTGAATCTTCTTGTCCCCGGAATTGGCGAGAACAACCGTGAATTCCGTCTGCTCTTCCGCCGCCGCTGCCGGCGCACCGCCTGCCGCGGGACCCGCTACCGCTGCAACCGCCATGGGGGCTGCCGCAGAAACACCAAACTTTTCCTCCAAAGCCTTCACCAACTGGGAGAGCTCCAACACCGACATCGATTCGATCTTCCTGATGAGCTCATCAAAACCCGCATTGACCGTCACATCTTCCGCCATGATATGTTCATCCTTTTATTTCTGTTCCGCCGCCGCTTGCGGCTGACCCTGTGCCGCACCTTGGGCCTGTTCTTTCTTTTCCCGGATCGCATTCAACGCAACCACCAGTCCCCGCGGCAGGGCCGATAAAACCCCCACGATACCTGCCAGCGGCGCCTTCAGCGAACCAACCACCTTGGCAATCAACACATCTCTGCCGGGCAGCATCGCCAAATGCGTAATCTGTTCCTTGCTCAAAATACTCTGTTCCAAAATGCCGACTTTGATCTTGAGCGCCTCGTGCTCCTTGCTGAACTGGACCACCCTTTTTGCCAGCAAGACATCGTCTCCGCGGCCGAAGATGATGGCCGTCGGCCCGGACAGATACGATCCGACATCCGGACGGTTGGCCTTGGCAATGGCCCGCGACACCAGCGTGTTCTTGACGATCATGCAGTCGGACGCCAGGGGCCTCAATGCGTTCCGAAATTCTTCTAATTCCAGCGCCTTCAACCCCATGTATCCGGCAACCACAATGGTCCGCGCAGACTCAATCTGCCGGGTTATTTCATCCACCATGTATTCTTTTTCCGCTCTCATAGCCTGTAGGTCCCTGCGTTGAGAAAAACGTCTACGTCCCTTCCGCCGCGAGATCCCGCACATCCAGCCGGATACCCGGGCTCATCGTCGCAGACAGGGTCACACTCTTGATGAAATTTCCCTTCACACTGGCCGGCCGCGCGCGCATGACCGCCTCGATGACGGCCGTGGCATTTTCCACCAACTGCTCGTTGGAAAAATCCACTTTGCCGATCGCCAGATGCACGTTGCCCGCCTTGTCCACCTTGTATTCCACTTTGCCCTTTTTGATTTCCTTGACGGTCTTCAAGACATCCGTCGTCACCGTCCCTGCCTTTGGGCTGGGCATCAGTCCCTTGGGACCAAGAATTTTCCCCAGCTTGCTCAAGTCTTTCATCATGTCCGGCGTCGCCACGGCCACATCAAAACCCAGCCAGCCCCCCTTGACTTGTTCGATCAAATCGTCCGCGCCGATAAAATCCGCGCCCGCATTTTTCGCCTCTTGCGTGGCGACGGATTTGCTGAACACCGCCACCGTCACCGATCTTCCAGTCCCGTGCGGCAGGGAAACGGTCCCGCGAACCATCTGATCGGACTGTTTTGTGTCGATGTTCAAACAAAACGCCAAATCAACGGATTCACGAAATTTCGCGCGCTCAAATTTCTTGAGCAGATCCACCGCCTGGACGATCGTGAGTTCCTTGTCCTGCTTGATTTCCAGCGACTTTCTATATTTCTTTCCGTGCGTAGCCATGATTTTTCCTCTTTACAAATTCGCCCTCGCGATCCTGCGCGGTCCTGCCGTCATCGCGAGTCCACCGCCTTTGGCGGGGGACGAAGCAATCTCGACGTGCTTTCCTGAGCTACTTCCAGATCCTTCGCTTCGCTCAGGCCTCCCTACTTCGAGATCCTTCGCTGCCCCACCGTCATCGCGAGCCCGCCAATGTTTTTACGGCGGGCGGGGCGATCTCGTTGCTACTTCGAGATCCTTCGCTTCGCTCAGGATCAAGTTCGCACAGCAACTTACGTTCACTCCGTTCCGTAAGTTGCGTGCTCACTTGACTTCAATTCCCATGCTCCGGGCCGTCCCCTCAATGATCCGTATCGCGGCCTCTTCCGTCTTGGTGTTCAAATCCTTTATTTTTATTTTGACGATCTCCTTCACCTGATCACGCGTAACCGTTCCAACCTTTTCCTTGTTCGGAGTCCCCGATCCTTTCGCAATGCTGGCCACTTTCTTGAGAAGAACCGACGCCGGCGGCGACTTTGTGATAAAGCTAAAACTCTTGTCCTGATAAACGGTCATCACCACAGGGATGATGAGCCCTGCCTGATCCTTCGTGGCCGCGTTGTACTGCTTGCAAAATTCCATGATGTTGACCCCCTGCTGACCGAGCGCGGGACCGATCGGGGGGGCTGGATTTGCCTGCCCTGCAGGGATCTGAAGCTTGATCATCGCAACAACTTTTTTAGCCATGCGCAATTTCCTTTATTGGTTCTCGAAGCCTACGAGCGCTCCACCTGCCAGTATTCCAACTCGATCGGCGTGGCGCGCCCAAAGATGGAAACCACCACCTTGAGTTTGCCCCGGTCCGGATTCACTTCCTCCACCGTCCCGGTAAAGTTCACAAAGGGACCATCGTTCACTTTGACATTCTCGCCCACGTCAAACATGACCTTGGGCTTCACTTTCTCTTTCTTCTCCTCGATCTGGGACAGGATCTCATTCACCTCGTGTTCCTGCAGAGGAACGGGCTTGCCGGTCCCGATGAATCCGATCACCCCGCTGGTATCGCGGATAAAATACCAGCTTTTTTCATTCAGAATCATGTTCACCAGCACGTATCCTGGGAAAAACTTTCTCGTGGTAACCGTCTTCTTCCCGCTCTTGACTTCCGACACATTCTCGGTGGGAATCAACACCTGAAAAACAGAATCCGTCATCTCTTCACTCTGGAGACGACTCTCCATGCTTTCCTTCACTTTGTTTTCCTGGCCGCTGAGCGTATGGACCACATACCATTGCTTCTCCGTCCCGGGCACAAAGGCTTCTTTGCCTTGTCTTTCCGCCGCGTCGGCAGAGGGACTTTTTTTCTTCGCAGCCGCTTTTTTTCTAGCCGGCCTGACCGGCTGTTGGATCCCTTCCTCTTCCGCATTCACCGGTTTGGGAGTTTTCTCTCCGGCATCGGCAAACAGCGTGCCGACGGGTATTTCTTTTTCTTTCGTGGGCTCCTGCGCCTCTGTCGCCGGGGCAGCGACGGGAATCTCCACCGCTTGCGGCACATCAACCGGCTGAGTCGCCGCGGGCGTCACCGGCTCTAGCTCTTGCGCCACTTCGACCGGTGATTCCACAGCCGCCGGCGTCTCCCCCGAAATCGCACCCTCGGTCTTTTCCTCTTGAACTTCTGGCAGAGGCGGCGCCACCGGCTGCTGCGTCTCCGGCACAGGCGTATCCTCAGACAATTTATTTTCTTGTGTATCGTCCATATCCATGGGGGAATCCATCAACGAATAATTTTCTCTACAAAAATCGCCAAAAAGTAGTCCGCAACGCCAATCACCACCGAAAGGATAAGAAGGGACACCAGGACAACGATGGTTGAATCGATCAACTCCTTGCGCGTGGTCCAGGACACCTTCTTCAGTTCCAGGATTACGTCTTGAAAAAACATCTGAATTTTATTAAACAATTTCGTCCCCTCTCGTCCCTCGTGCCCTACTCACCAGCTTCCGCCCTGCCCTTCAACAGCTATCTTCCTTTCAACCGCAGGCCAGGAGGGACTCGAACCCCCAACGGGCGGTTTTGGAGACCGCTGCTCTACCAATTCGAGCTACTGGCCTATACAATAAATACAGCCGATCTGTTCTCTCAAAATCCTGCCAGCAGAAAGAACCTCAGCTTTTTCAGCCCAGGATTGCCCCGGCCTTAGCCAGAGGCACGGATACCCACCCAAGCCATATGATATAGGATCTCTAAGCCAGTTTACTTCGTCTCTTTATGAGGGGTATGCTTTCGACATGACCGGCAATACTTCTTAAGTTCAAGGCGTTCTTTATGCTTAGACTTATTCTTGCTGGTAGAATAATTTCTATTCCTGCACTCAGGACATTCCAGCGTAATTAACTCTCGCATAACCTTACCTTAATCAGCATGCTTTCCGCCGGCCGACTCTGCCGGCAACCCCAACCCAAAAACGGCTAAACACCCAACGTAATAAAACAAAAGTTACAGTCAAAAATTGTGAACTCTTAACTTTTTTCTTTCTTATTCCAAAATTTCCGTGACCCTTCCCGCCCCCACTGTCTTTCCGCCTTCC
>CAZGMX010000121.1:0-6305 GCA_964526865.1 uncultured Actinomycetota bacterium
CCTCGCCGAGATCCAACGGGTAACGCAGCAGACAGCCGCCGCAAGAGGAATCCCTTCAAGGATCTCAGTTACAACGCGCTGGTCGATATTGCAGTGCGGGCGCAGTCCCGGTTGTATCGGGATGGTGAGACGATCATTCGGGAAGGAGAAGAGGGAGACGCCTATTATATTGTTAAGAATGGCACCGTGAAGGTACACACGGCGCACAATGGTGTCCGCGGCGTCTCCTATCTGGGCGAAGGGGATTTCTTCGGGGAACTCGCCCTGTTGAGCGCCGAGGGGCGCCGTACGGCGACCGTGGCGGCCGACGGGGATGTGGAAGTCTTAAAAATCAGCAAGGCTCATTTTGATGAAATCCGCGAGGCCTGGCCGCGCTTCGAACGGGAAATATCCTCCGTAGCCGCTCAGCGTTTGCGGCAGGGCGAAAGATTGACTGCGCAGGCCTCACTTGATGCCTTTTACGATACTGTCTCCAGTGTGCGAAAGATGCTGGAGGATTCTCCCGGCTTGGTGGACGAATCGGCCGTTCGAATCGTGAGTGGTTTCCTGGGGCAACCCGGGTTGGTGATGGACGACTATGAAACAGCGGCCAAGTGCCTGGAAGACATTGCCACCGCAAGGCCCGAATTATTGGAGGCCACGGATTTTGAGGCGGTCGGAAGGGTTCTGGACCACGCAAATCCTGCTGTGGCCGAAAGGATGGACCGCTGTTCGCGTGTCCTCATCGAGCAGTGCTCCAAACTCCGGTTCAATCTGGCCGATGCCCCGCCCCAGACAAAAGACCAGGTGAATCGCTGCGCGGAAACGCTCAGGGATTTTATGACGCCGAGAGAACAACTTCCCAAAACGGTCGATATTCTCCTGCTGTTTGGCAACGAGTCTGTCCGGACGGCCGTGGAAGCGGCGCGCCTGTATAAAGATGGTTTTGTTAAGAAAATTCTTGTGGCTGGAGGCAAGGGGCGCTTGACCCCGGTCCTGCGGCAAAATGTGCGAAACGCGGGATACGTGATCGACGATTTAGACGCCAAATCGGAGGCAGAGATTTTTAGGGAAGTGCTAAAGGCGCGCGGTGTGCCGCCCCAAGCGATTATGGAAGAGACGGAGTCGGCCTACACGACGGCGAATATGGTGAACAGCCGGAGACTTCTGGAAGAACTGAGAATTCCTCATCAATCTGTTGTAGTGATCACCAGCCCCGTTCTGCAGCAGCGGGCCAAGGCTTCATTCAGGCGCTGGTTCGGAGACACCGCGACCCCGTATTCGTATACCGCATTCAGACCCGACATCACCGCTATGGGTGATTCGGAGAAACAGGAATTTTTGGAATTGCTGCGAGCGGAGATCATTCGATTCAGAATGTACGGTCCTCAAGGCCGCAACACGATTGCCAGAGTGGACGTGGATCCGGAAACCATCCGGGCGAATGAGACATTGGAATCGATGAGGCTCCAGACTGCGGAATCATTGAACACAGTCAGCGATCAGGAACGACGGGCCTCTCGCGTTCTTGACGCTTGCCTGTAGTTCAGCTTCCCGATAGAATCTTTTCCTCTCTATGAGTTATAAATCCTATTTTCATGGCGTGGTCAAAATCGGCCGGCACCGGCTGGGAGAGGGGCATCCCTGCTTTGTCATTGCGGAGGCGGGCAGCAATCACAACCGCCGCTGGGATTTGGCCCGGAAATTGGTCCGTGCGGCGGCGCAGGCCCGAGCCGATGCGGTCAAGTTTCAAGTCTTTGTGCCGGAAAAAATTTATGTTCAGGATGCCGGATGCGCAGATTATCTGGGCAAAAAAAAGACAATCCGCCAGATCTTTGAAGAAATCGCGATGCCACGGAACTGGATCCAGCAGCTTGCCCGTCACTGCGCCCGCGCCGGCATTTTGTTTTTGGCAAGCGTGTTCGACGAGGAGGCCGCAGACCAGGTCGATCCTTTTGTCCCGGCGCACAAAATCGCCTCCTACGAATCGACGCACTTGCCCCTGCTCAAGTATGTGGCAAAAAAGAAAAAGCCCATCATCCTTTCTGCGGGGCTGGCAAGCCTGGATGAAATTGCCGCGGCGCTCGAAACCATCGCGTCGGCAGGAAACAGGGATGTCGTCTTGATGCACTGCGTCGCCAAGTATCCCGCGCCCGTGGAGGCGACCAATCTGAGGGTGATCGATACCTTGCGGCAGTTGTTCCATGTGCCGGTGGGATTATCCGACCATTCCCGCGGCCTGCTGATCAATCCCGTTGCGGCGGCTGCCCGCGGCGCGAACATTTTGGAAAAGCATTTCACCCTGTCCAACAATCTGCCGGGACCTGATCACCGCTTTGCGCTGGAGCCCGGAGAGTTGGCGGCCCTCGTGGCGGCGGTGCGGCAAGCGGAATCGGCATTGGGAAGTCCAATAAAAAAGGTTTTGCCCATCGAAAAAGAATTGTTTGCGTTTGCCCGCCGGCGGGTTCACGCCACCCGGGACATCCGAAAAGGAGAAACGTTCACCCATGGCAACACGGCCGTCTTGCGCAGCGGGAAAAAACGCCCAGGGCTGGAGCCGTGCCATTATGAGCGGCTGATGGGAAAACACGCCGCGCGCGACATCAAGAGAAGTGATGGTATTCGCGCCTGCGATGTGGAGGAGAAATTGCCGGAACGATCTTGTGTCTGATGTGTCCGGCGTGTTATTGTTGTGAGCAATCTGAAACGGGATATTGAACAGTGAAAATGTGCCCGATGTTGATTGTCGGGGTTGTTGCCGCCGCGTGGTGCGCCGTCGGGGGCGGTGCCGCATGGGCGGGAAATGCCGACCGGGTGGAGGAGATCCTGGGCACGCCCCATGGGATCGAGGTCAAGGAATTTGTGATCACGGCAAAGAACTATGAATTCAAGCCCAGCGTGATCGTCGTGAAGCAGGGGGATTATTTTAAGCTGAAGGTCACCAGCACGGACGTGAACCGCGGAATTAAAATCGCCGGGACCTCTGTGCGGCACGCCTTGAAGAAGGGCCAGCCTGAGGAGATTGTTCTCTATGCCCGCGACCGAGGCAAAGTGACATATCAGTGTTCGAAGTTCTGCGGAATGGGATGTTTCTTAATGAAAGGCACCATCATCATCGAATAAAAGAGGCAGGCCCGGAAATCCCGCCGTTTTTTTTGCGGCCCCTTCGTCCAGTGGCCTAGGATGCATGGTTCTCAGCCATGAGACACGGGTTCGACTCCCGTAGGGGCTAAGTTTCATAGAGGAGGCGTTTCTGCTAGTGCCAGGCTTAAGCCTGGCACTAGCAGAAACGCCTCCTTATTCTTTTGTGACCTGCTCGATTTTTTCGGTGAGTTCGGATGAATCGTAAGGTTTGGTAAAATAATCCACGGCTCCTGCTTCTCCGGCTTTCTCCGCCAGACCCAAAACGGCCTCCCCCGTAAAAATGACGACGGGAATGTGGGACAAATCCGGGTCCCTCTTGATGTAGCGAGTCGCGGCAAAACCGTCTATCATCGGCATTTTTACATCCATGAGGATCACGTCGGGTATAAATTTCTTTGCCTTCTCGATCCCGACCTTTGCCGAGGTGGAAGTCTCCACGGTATAGCCTGCTTTGGTGAGCGCCAACTGCAATCCCTTGCAAATGTCCTGCTCGTCATCGATGATAAGAACCTTCTTTGACATAACCGTTCTCCGTTCTCTTCGGCGTGGTTTGTGATCCGTCTTGTCCGGGATAACCAGACCAAACGCGCCACACAGTATACCGCAATTTTCATATTTTACGATCATGTTCTTGCTGATACCATGAAAAAGATACTATTGGGGGAAGGGGGCACCATGGCAGTTACTATGGAACGGGCGGTGTTTCAGGCGGTTGTTAGAAAAGCCGTATCGGCCATGCCTCGTTCCGTTCGCATGGCCTTGGAGAATGTTGATATTTGTGTCGCGGCGAGGCCGTCTCCAAATCAGCGCCACAAAGCAAAAGTCCGCAAGGGGGAAGTTCTCTTAGGTTTGTACGAAGGCGTTCCACAGTCCAAGAGAGACACCTCGTATGGTTTGACGTTGCCGGACAAGATCACTCTATTTCAACGAGAAATAGAGAACGTCTCTGCCACGTTGCAAGCGGCAGAAAGCATTATACAAGATACCGTCTGGCACGAATTTGCGCATCATGTTGGGTTCGATGAGGATCAGGTCAGAGAGATGGAAAAATATCAAAAAAAGAGATGATCCACTCGTAACGGAAAAGCTTCAGACCCGTCGCTCAAATTTTCAGCGTAATTTAATTGACAAAACACACCCATTCCTGCATAATTCGCGTTTTTCCAACCACATACTGGATTGATGCTGCCTATTTGCGAAGGGGAACCTTTGTCCGTGGTTTGCTTTGTCTTAATATTCTGTTGATGGCGGAGGAATGCGATGGCTGCTAACTGGGTTGATATCGTTGTGGTGGTCTTCCTGATACGCGGCGCCTATGTTGGGTACAAGGAAGGATTGTCGGTCGAACTGGTGAAACTGGGGACGGTTTTTTCCACCTATTATTTTGCCATTTCGTATTATTCCAATTTTGCCATTTGGATCGCGGGCCATACCCGGTTGGCTCTCTCCTGGGCAACCGTGGTGGCTTTCTTGACCATCGCGGTTTCTTCCCTTGTGCTGGTTTGGCTTCTGTTTAAAGTGCTGGCAAAAATCGTTGTTCTCCAGTTTGCGTCTCAGATCAGCACCGCGGGAGGCGTCCTGGTTGGAATCAGCCGGGCCCTGTTGATCAGCGCACTGTTTTTGTTTGCGATCTTTTTTGTCCCCAACAACTACGTCAAGAGGCAAATCTATACCAATTCGTGGTTTGGTCATCGTGCGATCGATGCATCACCGAAACTGTATCGCCAGTTCGCCCAGCACATCGCCGCGGCACAACAATCGGCCAAGATGATCAACACACACTTCGATGCGGAAAAGAAGAATTTTGAGGAAGCCCTGAAAGTGCCGGGCAAAAAGGTCCCGGGAGAAGCTGGAGCAACCGATACCGGCAAGTCGTTGGAAAAGATCACGGCGGCGCCGGACAGAATTTCTACTGAGAAGCCGGAGCAGGCAATGAAACCGCAGGTGAAAGACGGTTTTGATACGATCCAGGAGATGGCGGATGAGCAGCGAGCTCAGACAAAGAAGGCGCAGGGACTCATTGGTAACATGTTGGGACAAGAAAAGCCCAAGGCAAGGCCCGTGATAGAACTTCCTGAAAGTTCTGCCGGAAGTCAGGCGGTAGAGCAAGCGGCGGCTTCCACGGATGAATAGCGTGAGGGTGAAAAATCATGTGGTGCCTCGCGCGCGGCAAGAATGGCGCGATGGGGGATGGCTGGGATGATTCCGGACGATGTGCTCCAGCAGATTGTTGTTGCCAATGAGTTGGTGGAGACGGTTTCATCCTATCTGGCCCTGAAAAAGGCTGGAAAGGATTACAAGGCGCTTTGCCCGTTCCACAACGAGAAGACCCCGTCCTTTATGGTGAGTCCGAGCAAGCAGATTTTTCATTGCTTTGGCTGCGGCGCCGGGGGCGACGTGATCGGTTTTGTGATGAAGATGGAGCGCATGGAATTTCCCGAGGCAGTGGAATTCCTGGCGCAGAAGAAGGGGGTCGATTTAAGTTTCTACCGCGCGTCGGCAGGCACGACAGGCGCAGACGGTGTCAACAAGAAGCGGCTCTTTGAAATCAACAAGGCGGCGAAGGAATTTTTTCAAACGAATCTGAAGAACACCCCTGTGGCGCAGGACTATTTAAAAAAGCGCGGAATGACGGGAATTACGGCCAGGGATTTTTCCGTTGGGTGGGCGCCCAATGCGTGGGATACGCTGCTGCGATGGGCGCTGCAGAAGGGTTTTTCCATCAAGGAACTTTTGGCCGCGGGGCTGATTCTCCAGGGGGAAGGCCCGGCGGCGCAGGTTCACGACCGCTTTCGGGGGCGTGTGATTTTTCCGTTGTTTGATACCCAGGGAAGAGTGCTTGCGTTCAGCGGGAGACTGATCCCCGGTCTGACGGACTCGGCAGGCCGGGAAGATACGACGGCGCCGAAATACATCAATTCACCGGAGACGGTTGTTTTCAGCAAGGGGGCGACGCTCTTCGGCTTGAACATGGCAAAAGACGCCATCTTGAAACTGGGCTGGGTGGCTGTGTGTGAAGGCCCCATGGACATGATCAGCATGTATCAGGCCGGGGTGTGCAACATCGTGGCGTCCCAGGGCACGGCGTTCACCACACGGCATGCCAAACTGTTGAAACGGTTCACCACGCGAGTGGTGGTCTGTTTTGACGGCGATCAGGCGGGACAAACGGCAAGCCTGCG
>CAZGMX010000121.1:6315-6623 GCA_964526865.1 uncultured Actinomycetota bacterium
CGGAAGCGATGGATGTCCGGATCGCGGTGCTTCCCCCCAAGGAAGATCCCGACAGCTTTGTGAGGTCGCGTGGGGTGGAGGCCATGAAAAAACTGCTGTCGGAGGCGGTTGATTTCTTGTCGTTCCGCCTCGGTGCGTTGAGGAAAGAGTTTGATTTGTCCACGGATGTTGGAAAAGCCGCGGCCGCCAGGGAGGCCTTTGAGGATTTGAGAAAGATGCCCAGTGCGGTACAGCAAAGCAACGGCATTCAGAAGCTTGCGCAGATGCTGGGGGTCCGCGAGGAGGCGCTCTGGCTGGGCGAGCCGCAG
>CAZGMX010000121.1:6633-8713 GCA_964526865.1 uncultured Actinomycetota bacterium
CTTCAAGGGCGGGTGGCCGGCTCGGAACAAACGCCGGGAGAATCCTTGTGGGACCGTCCGAGTGTTCCGTCCTGGGAGATGGACTGGGTGGCGGCAGTCATCCAAAATGAGTCGTTGTTGGAAGAGGAGGCGGTGGAGAGTCATTTTGAGTTGTTGTCCGATGCCGTGCTCTCGGGGGTCGTGCGGACCGCCGTCGGTCAACTGCGGATGTCTGCATACCGGGGCATTGCCTCTGTGAGTGTTTTGTTCCGGGGCCAGAAAGAGGCCCAATTGCTGGCGGACATAGCCAGCCGTCCGGCCGGAGAAAAAAATGCCCAGGACATCTACCACGAGGGAATCCTGCGATTTCGCAAGCGAGGGCTGGAGCTGAGAATCAAGGAACTGACAGCCCGGATCGAACGTCTGGAACAGGCGAGGGAAGACACGTCACGGCTTTTGGCGGAAGTCTCCCAGACCAAAAAGGAGCTGTTTGTCCTGGCCCGGGATCCGCTATGGCAAAGCGGGACAGTACACTGAACGCGGCGGGCTCCCGGTGCCCGGGGGGTGCAATGCGGCTTAGTGGTCGAAACCACTTAGGAATAACCATTTGGACGGCGTGTCCGGGATTCTGACAGAGAGGGTGGAGGAAAATCAACCATGAACAAGACCGTTGTAATGTCTCACAAAGAATCGCTTCGCAGGGAGCTTCGAAGCGGGATGGACAGGAATTTGCGAAATCAGAAGATCAAGGAATTGATCAATCTGGCCAATGAAAAGGGATATCTGTCATTCAACGATGTCAACGACGTGCTTCCCGACGATGTCATCAGTTCGGAAGAAATTGATTCCATCATCATGCTCTTGCGGGGAATGGACATCGACATCATTGATTCCAAGGAGATCGAACGCCGCAAACTGGAGCGCGCGGAAAAGAAGCAGAAAGAAGACAAGAAACTCAAGCCCGCAAAAATTGAAATTTTGGACGATCCCGTCCGGATGTATCTCAAACAGATGGGGCAGGTGCCCTTGTTGTCGCGCGAGGAAGAAGTCAATATCTCCAAGCGCACGGAGAATTCGGAAAATCAAATCCGCAGGACGATCTTTCAGTTTGGATTCATTGCCAAAGAATTCATCCTCACCGCCCGGCGGCTCATGAGCAGCAAGGAGCGGTTTGACCGCATCGTGCAGGAAAAAAAAGTCAAAAGCCGGGAACGGTATTTGAAAAGTCTCCCCAAGCTCTGCCAGCACCTCAAAACCGCCAACAACCATATGGACTCCGTTTTGACCAAGCTGAAGGTCTCCCTCTGCTCTGAGGAGAAACGAAAAAAACTGCAGATCGAGGCGGAGAAGAGACGCGAGGAACTGCACAAGGCGCTGGATGCCTTTGCCTTCCGCCAAAAGGCCGTCGAGGAATTTGCCAAAAAGATCGAGCATGTCGGGGAAAAAATCGAAGTGATCCAAGGCAGTCTCAAGGCGCTGGAGCGGACCGGCCGGGGCCGCGATGTGCAGGCGCACGTGAAAAATGAAATGAGGAAGCTCCGCAGGATCGAGATGATTTCTCGTATGAGCTCCGATGAGTACGTGGCCAGCGCGGAGGAACTGCGGAAGTGGATCGCCAAGGCCCACGAAGCCAAATCCGAAATGGTGGAGGCCAACCTGCGCCTGGTGATCTCCATCGCCAAGAAATACACCAACCGCGGACTTTCCTTCCTGGATCTCATTCAGGAGGGCAACATGGGGCTGATGAAGGCCGTGGAGAAATTCGAATACAAACGCGGCTACAAATTCAGCACCTATGCCACATGGTGGATCCGGCAGGCCATCACGCGGTCCATCGCGGACCAGGCGCGCACCATCCGGATTCCCGTGCACATGATCGAGACGATCAACAAGCTGGTGCGGGCGTCCAAAAAGCTGGTGCAAGATTCGGGGAAAGAACCGTCTCCCGAAGAGCTGGCGCTGGAGATGGACATGCCGCTGGAAAAGGTGCGCGGCATTTTAAAGATTGCCCAGCATCCCATTTCCCTGCAGACCCCCATCGGGGACAGCGAAGACAGCCACCCTGGCGATTTTAGCGCGGCCAACAGCGTGGAGTCTCCTC
>CAZGMX010000122.1:0-3509 GCA_964526865.1 uncultured Actinomycetota bacterium
GCCACTGCTTTACGGCGACTACAATATAGAGTGGCAACTAGAAACAACCCGATACTCACGTTCCTTAAATTTTTGCCATTATTTGTAATCTAAATTTCTCATTTTTCTCTGTTAATCTCTTCTATGCACACCACCGCGTACGCCGCCATCCCCTTCTGTTCGCCGATGTATCCCAGCCCCTCCGTGGTCTTGGCCTTGATGTTCACTTGACCCGGCGCAATACCCAGACTCCCGGCAATGCTCTCACAGATCCGCGCCGCAAAGGGCAAGATCTTCGGCTCCTGCGCCACCACGGTGGCATCCAGGTTCACAACGCGGAAAGAATGGCGCTCCAATAAATCCCTCGCCGCCTTCAAAAACCGCGTGCTCTCCACCCCCTCCCACACCGGGTCGGTGTCGGGAAAATGCCGTCCGATGTCGCCCAGCCCCAGGGCGCCCAAAATGGAATCCACAATCGCGTGAATCAGCACATCCGCGTCGGAATGCCCCTCCAATCCCAGATGAAACGGAATCTCCACGCCTCCCATGACCAGCTTTCGGTGCCGCACCAGGCGGTGTACGTCAAAACCAAACCCCACTTTCATATTTTTATCTCCGGCACTGATTCTCTCTTGCCATCATCCGCGCCAGGATCAAGTCCTGAGGCGTCGTGATCTTGAGATTTTGATACAACCCGGCAATCACCTTCACCGTGCCTCCGGCGCGCTCCACAAGCCCCGCATCATCCGTCGCAATCAACCCCGTCTTGCGTGCCCGTGCATAGGCCCTGTCAATCATCTCCCTTGGAAAACCCTGGGGCGTCTGAATTTCCCGGAGTGTCTCTCTCGGAAGCGTTTCCACCACCCGGCCGGCAGAATCCACGCGTTTGATCGTTTGGGTCGCCGGCATTCCCGGCACGACCCCCACCCCCGTCTTGGCCCATCGCACCACATCCCGCACGATCCTGGCGCAGACAAACGGCCGCGCCGCATCGTGCACCAGGACAACGCCGACCTCGGGACCCAAGGCCTCCAAGCCCCGGCGCACCGACTCCTGACGGTTGTTTCCCCCCCTCACAACAACACGGATCTTCGACAACGACGTTCTGCCCGCATACACCTTGCGGCAATCCCGGATGTGCCTGGGATGCACCACGAGAACCACGTCATCGACACAGGCGCAGCTTTCAAACGTCTCCAGACTATGCCGCACCATCGGTTTTCCCGCCAACAGAACATGGGGCTTGTCCACCCTGCTGCTCAGGCGGGTCCCCCTGCCGGCGGCAACCACGATGACTCCCACCCTGTGCTTCATTCTCGGTAACTGCTTAGGTCTCTTCATCTTCTTTTTTTAGTTGCCCAATGGGCAATGAGACAGGATATGCGTTATATGGATTACGGATTACGAAAAAGCCTCTTGACCATTACGTTTTTGCGCAATCCGTACAACGCCTGACAAATCAGGCAACGACAAGACTCATGGCAAGATATCCAAGCAGTTACCATTCTCCTACGGTTTTTTTCTGCTGCCGCGCGTGTCCGGCGCGCGCTCCGTTTCGTTCTTGATCTCCGCAAAGATCATCCGCCCCGCGGAGGTCTGCAGCACGCTGGTCACGGACGCGTTCAACCGCTGGCCGATCTTGTTTCTTCCGTCGTTGACCACCACCATGGTTCCGTCGTCCAGGTAGGCGACACCCTGATCCGGCTCCTTGCCCTCGCGGACAATGCGAACATTCAACATCTCGCCGGGCAAGACAACGGGCTTCAGCGCCTTGGCCAAATCGTTGATATTCAGCACCCGCACTTGCTGCAGTTCCGCCACCTTGTTCAGGTTGTAGTCGTTGGTGAAAATCTTCGCGTCCAGAATCTTCGCCAATTTGACCAGTTTGGAATCCACCTCGCTGATGTCCGGAAAATCCGCCTCGTGAATTTTTACCTCCAGCCCCGGATTTTCCTGCAGCTTGTTGAGGATGTCCAGTCCCCGCCGTCCGCGGTTTCGCTTGAGCGAGTCGGACGAATCCGCGATATTCTGAAGTTCCAACAGGACAAACCGCGGAATAATCAGACGGCCCTCGATGAACCCCGTCTCACAGACATCCAAAATCCGGCCGTCGATGATCACGCTGGTGTCCACCACGATCAACTGCTCCAGCTTGTTCTGACGGCTAAAATTCACGTATGGAATCAGGACATTGAATTCGTCCCTTCCCCGATAAGCGATCACCATCCCCAGATAACTAAAGACCAGGGTCACACCCAATTGGGCGATGCTGTGGGCGGGCTCTTCGATAAAAAGCAGAAAGGAGCGTCCGATCACGTTGCCGATCACGCCTCCCAGCAAAAGCCCGATGCACAAGACACCCAATCCCCGAACGGAAAAACGCTTGAGTATGAGTTCGAGAATGATCACCACACAGGCGGCAATGGCTCCTGAAATGGCGCCCACGACAGAATAGGTGGGATATCCCAATTGGGGTGGAATCTGACCGCCGACCAGGGCGCACAAAAGAATAAAAAGCGCACGAATAGCCCCGAGTGTCACGGTATCACCTCCCGATACAAATCATGATTTCGTTATGATGGATGAGTCGACATGAAACATCCCCAAAACCAAGGGGATCAAAAAATCCCCAAAAACTTCCCCCCTTCCTTCGGCACCTCCTTTCCCTCTTTTGATTTCTTCTCTTCTGTCCGGAAAAACAATTTCCATGGATTGGCCTTGACGTCCGCAACAAAGTCCTTGATGTCTTTGGCAATGCTGTCGTCCTTGATCAATTTTCCAATCGTCCCTTCTCCCGCGCCGACGGAGGAAAACACCTTGTTCATGTTGTCGATCAGTACCACGGCCTTGGGCCCGATCACCTTGAGGCTCTCCTTGTTTTTTTCCATGATGTCGTCGATTTTGACAGACAGTTTTTTCGCGGCCTCCGAAAACTCCTTGAAATTGGCAATGGCCTGGGACAGATTTTCCTTGTTGGGGGTGCCGGTGATGTCCTTCAAGTTGGCCACGGTCTTCTTGATGTTGTCCTGCGTCTCCTTGTCCGACCACCCGGAGATAACGTTCTGGATCTGATTGGCCACCTTCTTGCCCTCTTCCATCAATTCGCTCATCGCCACCGGCGTCACCCCCTTGATCACATCCCCCGGCTTCAAGACAGGCGCGGTGGTGGAGACGGGAATAAACTCCACGTATTTCTCCCCCATGATTCCCAGCGAATTGATCACCACCCTCGCGTCATTCCGGATCAGAGTCCCCTTCCGGACCTGCACACGGACTTCCACAAAAAAGGCGCCCTTCTCGTTGAAAACCAGATTTTCCACCTTGCCGACCTCGACCCCCGCCAAACGCACCGGGGCTCCCACCACCATGCCGTTGGTGAAAGAAAAAATGGCCGTCAACGGATAACTCTCGTGCTTGTATCCGTAACTGCCAAAGCGGATGATCATCATCGCCACCGTCAGCAGGCCGAGAAAGACAAAAACTCCCACCGTCAATTCCAGGTTTCTCTCTTTCATTCCGCGCACTCCCCT
>CAZGMX010000122.1:3519-8638 GCA_964526865.1 uncultured Actinomycetota bacterium
AATAATGCCGCGCCATCTTTTCGTATCCGCCTCTTTCCCGTGAAAGTGCGGAATCCTCTCAACATCCAAAACCGCCCGCGCCCCCGGCGCTCCCGTCTCAACCATCATGCACCTTGATCGGTCCGTGGGAACTCCCCGAAATAAACTGCTGCACCACGGGGTGGGAGGAGGTCCGGATCTGCTCCGGCGTTCCCACCTCGATGATCTTCCCTTCGTAGAGCATGGCAATGCGGTCCGCAATCTTGTAGGCGCTGACCATGTCGTGCGTCACAGCCACCGACGTCACCGCCAGCTGATCGCGGAGCTTCAAGATCAAATCGTTGATGACATCCCCCATGATCGGATCGATGCCCGTGGTGGGCTCGTCGTAGAGCATGATCTGCGGCCCCATGGCAATGGCCCGCGCCAGACCCACGCGCTTGCGCATCCCCCCCGACAATTCCGCGGGCTTCTTCTCCTCGATGTCCTGCAGTCCCACCATCGCCAGATTTTCTTCCACCCGCCGCCGGATTTCCTTGTCGGAGAGCATGGTGTGCTCATACAGGCCAAAACCGACATTTTCCAGCACCGTCATGGAATCAAACAACGCCGCCCCCTGAAACAGCATCCCGAACTTCTTCCGGATTTCATTCAACTCGTCCATGGACGCCGTGCCGATGTCCGCCCCCTCGACAAAAACCGTCCCCGAGTCGGGCTTCAAAATCCCGATCATGTGCTTGAGCAGAACTGATTTCCCGCAGCCGCTGCGACCGATGATCACCACCCTCTCTCCGCGGTTGACCGTGAGATTCACGCCGTCCAGTACCTTCACCCCATTGAACGATTTCGTGACGTTGACAATTTCCAGCACGGTCCACTCCCCTCAAAATAAAACGATGGAAAGAAAAAAATCACTGATCAAAATCACAATGGCGGACGCCACAACGGCCTGCGTGGTCGCCTTCCCCACTCCTTCCGCGCCGCCTTCGGCGTTGAACCCCTCAAAACAGCTGATGACCGCGATGATCATGGCAAAGACCACGGACTTGACCAGTCCGTTGATCAGATCGCTGGGCTTGACAAAGTCCATCATGTTCTTGATAAAAAAGACGGAATTGATGCCCTTCATCTTGACCCCCACAACCCAGCCTCCCACGATGCCGATAAAAATGGAAAACACCGTCAGGATGGGAACCAGGGCCACGCACGCAATAAACCGCGGTACGATCAGATGGCGCACCGGATCCACGGCCAGCGTGCTCAGGGCATCGATCTGCTCGGTCACCTTCATCGTCCCCAATTCCGCCGCCATGGCCGCCCCCACCCGTCCGGCCACCATTACCGCCGTCAACACGGGGCCCAGTTCATTGGTCATGGAAAGCCCCACAATGATTCCCACGGCCGTCTCCATGGTGATCTTGTGAAACTGGTAATACGTCTGGACAGCCAGAACCATGCCCGTAAACGCTCCCGTGATCAGAACCACGGGAAGAGACAACACGCCGATTTCAAACATCTGTTTGTAGATATTCGCCCGGCGGGGCGGCGATGTCAGGGAATACCAGAGTGTCCGGTACCCGAGAAAACTCATCGACCCGATCTTGAGGATCCAAAAAATAAAATCCCGGCCGGTATGGTTTAAAATCTCCCTCACCGATTCTCTGACCTGTCCCATGACAACTCTATTTGGTTAACACAGATTTGACTTCCGACTTCACGTTTTGAAAAATGTCCTTCGCGGACAAATCCACGAACCCGCTGACCTGCACGGGCATATCCTTCCTGATAAAAATCATCGACCGGGTCAGATGGAGGATGGGATATTTTCCATTCACATGGAGGCGCCCTTCGCGGAAGGGAATCCCCCGGAGCGTCCCATTCCTCAAATCCACCGTCCCCTGGATTGCCGGGTCCACGAGGTTGCCCTCCACTTCGAGGGATCCCGAAAATTTTCCAGACAGAGAAACCTTCTCCTCGTATCCCAGCGCGCGGGTCATGCGGGTGATGCTTTCGTTTTGGAATTCAAAGACCAGTTTGCTTTTCTCCCGATGGCCGATATTCAGCGTACCCGTCACGCGCGTCGCATCGTCCACCTCAAAATCCTCCACGACCACCTGCTGCTGCGTCCAGCGCATCCGGTATCGCATCCCGTGGCCGCTCCAGTCCAGCCCCCCGGCCATTTTGATTTGATCCCACTGGCATTCGGCGCGCCCTTCACCGGACAGTCTGGCACCCGGAAAAAAGCGCCCCCATTTGGAGCCAAGCCATTCCTGTTTTAAATTCTCCACATTCAGGGAGGTGATTTTATAGTCCAGGGCAAACGGCTGTCCGGGCATGTATTTCCCCTGAAAATCCAACTCCACAAGCTTGTTGATCCCGAGTTTCCCTTCCAAAAGAGAAAAAGATTCCAGCACATCTTCCCCCCATTGCAGCATGGCAATCGTCCGCTCGTTGCGGTAGAAAACGGTGGCAGAGACCTGGAATTCCAAGTCCAGAGGCTTGTCCGACAACTCCACGGACCACAGACGTGCCTTTGCCAGAAATCGTGAAATGTCGATCTGTCCCGAACGGAACGCAATGCGCTGGATATCTCCCGCCAGCTCCATCCTGCTTTTCTCGCTCTGGACCTTGAAATCCTTGATCGAGATGTACCGGTCGTTCGTCAACATCCTCCCGGAACAATTTTTTAGGACTCGTTTGTCCTGGGAAAAAAACAGGGACACATCGCGGAATTCCACCTGCGCAGACTCGATTCTGCCCGAGCGGATCTTCCCCTCCAGCTTCGCGGCCCCCTTCAACACATGGAAATTCTTCAAAAAAAGGTTCATGTTGTCCAGCCGCGAGAAATCCGCGCTGATTTCCACATTGCAGGATTCCCGGGAAGACTGCGAGGCCCCATAGATCATAACCTTGTTGGGGTCTTTGGAAACCCTGGACGTCCCCACAAAAAACTCGATCGATTGCCGGACGGGGTTCGAACCGGTCTTCGCGGCCGGCGCCAGGGATCCGATCAAATCGCTCAACAAAACGGTGTCCTTCCGGTTGAACGATTCAACCACGGTGCCGTTGAGCATGGCAAAACTTGCGTTTCGCCAAAAATCACTGCGGGGCAGAAACATCATGGGACGTTCCCACGGCAGAGAAAACTCCTGCACCGTCGAGACGGATTCTTTCAGAAAAATTTTGAGATCGGAAAGGACACAGTGCCTCCCTCCGGGAAGCGCGCGAAACAGGCAGAAATTTGTCGCAATCTCCCCCACTTGCAGCATCGGCGTGGGAAGCACTTTTTGGTACACCCGGACGTCCTGGAGGGTAACCCCGTTGAGAAAACCGCCCTGCAGATTGCCGATTGTTACGCGGGCGCGAACGATCCCACCCAGGTATTCCTGCAGCCCCCATTTGAGGATTTGGCGGTGCCCTCCGGCCAACAAGAAAAGCACCGTTGCAACCAGGAACAAGAAACAAACCGTAAATACCTTCGATTTTCGTAACGAGGCCATAAGACGGTAAACTCCCGTGCGCCGCAGGCGGCTATTTAAATACCACACTATCCTTTTCAAACACCGCTTTCACGACCAGCTTCTCTTTGTCTTTTTTCTTCGTCCGGATCAGAAATTCCGCCAGGGGATCTTCCACATACCGCTGGATCGCCCTGCGCAGAGGCCGGGCCCCGTATTTCGGGTCGTACCCTTTTTCCATGAGGAATTCGCGGCTCTTCTTGTCCATCGTAAGCTTCACCCCCTGCCGCTCCAGCCGCCCCTCCACCTTGCTGATTTCCAGATCGATGATCTTCAAGAGATCCGCATCCCCCAGCGGCCTGAACACGATGATCTCATCCACCCGGTTTAAGAACTCCGGCTTGAAGGCCTTGCGGGCCTCCGCCAAAATCTTGTCTTTCATGGACTCAAACGTCTTCTGATCGTCCACATTGCCGAATCCCATGCTGACCTGCTTCTTGAGAGCTTCCGCGCCAACGTTGGACGTCATGATGATGACGGCGTTCCGGAAATCCACCTTTCGCCCCAGGCTGTCGGTGAGTTTCCCATCCTCCATGACCTGCAGCATGATGTTCATCACATCCGGATGAGCCTTGTCGATTTCATCCAGGAGAACCACGCTATAGGGTTTGCGCCGCACCTGTTCCGTCAACTGCCCTCCCTCTTCATACCCGACGTAGCCCGGAGGCGAACCCGTCAGGCGGGAGGCGGCAAACTTCTCCATGTATTCGGACATGTCCAGTTGGATCATGGCGTCTTCGTTTCCGAACATAAAACCCGCCAGCGCACGCGCCAAAAGCGTCTTTCCCACCCCCGTCGGTCCAAAGAAAATAAACGAACCGATGGGGCGTTTGGGATCCTTCAAATCGGCGCGGGACCGGCGCAAGGCCTTGGAAATAGCCGTCACCGCCTCGGCCTGACCAACCACGCGCTTTTGCAGATCCTCTTCCATGCGCAGGAGTTTGTCCATTTCTCCCTCTTCCAGACTGGAAATGGGAACCCCCGTCCACTTCGACACGATCGCGGCGATGTCCTCCTCGTCGATCTTGACCTCCTCCTCGTGCCGCTTCACCTTCCAACCCGCCACAATGGTCTCCAGTTTCTTGCGCGTCTCCCGCTCTTTGTCGCGCATGGCGGCAGCCTTTTCATACTCCTGCGCACTGATGGCCTCCTCCTTCGACCGCTTGGCCTTGTCGATTTCCTTTTCCAAATCCTTCACGTCGGGAGGGCGCATCATCGCGGAAATTCGCCCCTTTGCGCCCGCCTCATCCATCAGATCGATGGCCTTGTCGGGAAGAAAACGTCCCGTGATATAGCGGTCGGAAAGCCGCGCCGCGGCCTCCACCGCGGCATCCGTGATTTTGACGTGGTGATGGGCTTCGTATTTCTCGCGCAGCCCCTTTAAAATCTCGATGGTCTCCTCCACGGTGGGCGCTTCCACCATGATGGTCTGAAACCGGCGTTCCAGGGCGGAATCCTTTTCAATGTACTTGCGGTATTCGTTCATCGTCGTGGCGCCGATGCACTGCAGTTCTCCGCGAGACAGCGCCGGCTTCAGAATATTGGACGCATCGATGGCCCCTTCGGCCGCCCCCGCTCCCACGATCGTGTGCAGTTCGTCGATGAACAACACGACGTTCTTG
>CAZGMX010000123.1:0-8463 GCA_964526865.1 uncultured Actinomycetota bacterium
GATCACAAATGCCGTGGCAGCCAGAACGGCGGTGATTTTCAATGCCGTCCGCGATTCAGCGGGTGCGGTCCAATTTGCGGCAGAAGCCGAGGCGTACGCGGCGCAAGAGGTTGTTGATGCGGCAAAGAGTCTTTCAAGAAATGCCAGTGGACAACCGCTAAAGGCTATGCCCGCGCGGGAAGATTTGCAGAGCGTCTTGCTTGTGGAACAGCTGGACAGGCTGTTGGAAGGCACGACCATCCCTGCGGAAACATTCGAAAAAGCATACGACGTTCTTGAAACAATCCGTCAACAGGAAGAGATTCTCAATCGGCAGGAAGCGCAGTGGAATCAAATCAAAGACCTGCCTCTGTCGTCTGCACAGCGCAGTGAATGGGATGCCGTTTCTACCGATCTCAAAAACAGGATTTCTGTCGTCCGGGATTCCCGAAGAATGCTGGAGGCTGCCGCGGCAGATGCCCAGGCAAGAAACGCGATGGCAGACGTGGTTCGATCGATGGAATGTGCGCGGATTGACGTGTTTGAAAAAACGGAAGCAGTGACGCGGGCCCGGATTGCCGATGAACAAGAAAAATTAAAGGGCCTTGAGGAGGCGTTGAAGGCGGCGCAGGAGAATGAGGAGAAGGAAAGAGAGTACGCCATGCAGGTGATGGCGTCCTTGTCTGCCGCGGTAAAGCTGGACGATGAAATAACGGCCGCAGAAAGAAATCTCCTCCAAGCGCAGGAAGAATGGGAAAACAGTAGAGCAGCACTCCAGTGTGCGTTGAGATCCGATCCCGCCCGTTTCAAGGCTGATGTTGACCGTATCGCGGATGCGCTATTGGATCCGTTTTTGAGCGCCGAAGAGCGAACACAGGAAGTTGCCAAACGGCAGGCACAGATTGAAGAAATTATAAGTTATTACAGAAAAGCGGGCGACGCGGATGCCAGAGACATCAGTACGGCGAGTACGGCCGCCGCCGAGAGAGGTTTGCCGCTGGAAGCGGCAACCGCCATGGTAAAACGGCTGGAAGAGTTGGAAACACAGGCAAAGGCCTTGAAGGAAGGGTCTCCCGAGCGAATGGCCTTGACTCAAAAGATAGAAGCACTTGCGGTCATGCTCAAAGATATGATGGATCAGCGCGACACAATGCTGCTGCCGGACACGGCAGCGAGGAAGGCACAAAGGGAATTTGAGATATACGCCAAAGAGCGCGCCGATTCGATTGGACAGCCCCAGCTTGTGATCGAGCCTGTCGTGATTGAATCCTCGGACGATGTGTATGCCCAGTCAAATACATCGGTGGGGATTGCCAGGCAAAATGCGCAACGGCTGGAGGCGGATCTGAGGATCTATGCCCTGGATCCCACAGCGGATCTTTACGAGGCGCAGGATCTGGCCAACGCCGAGCCGCTGGGGTATGTGTACCGGCAAGCGCTGGAGTCAGCCCGCAGCGATATACAAACTGCGAGAACGGCGGCGCAAGCGGCGATAGCAGGGATCGAAAAGGAAATACAGCAGATCGATTCGAGGCTGGCGCAGGTCAGTCCATTGCAGTTTCAATCAGAGCGAGTACAACTGGAAGAGCGCAAGACGGAACTGGCGAATAGAGTGCAGGCGCTTCTTCAGGCATTGGAGGGATTGGAGGACGCCGGCGCACAAATGGAACTGCAGGTCAAGGCGCGATGGGATGAAACGGTGAAATCGATTCAAGAAAAAACGCAATTGGTGCAGTCTGCCCAGCAGGCGGTTGCTGGTGTGGAGGCCAAAGTCGAATCGGCCCAATCGCAGGCGGCGGCGGCACGGCAGAATCTGGAAGCGCTCACAGAGGAAATTGCGGCACTGGGATTGGAAGAGGGCTCGCGCTCTTTAAAGAGCAAGCAGAGTCAAATAGAACAAACGGTTCAAGCCAATGTCACACGTGCGGAAGCGGCCGCAAAAGCGCTTCAAGAATTGCTGGCGGACACAAAAATAGTCAACGGCATCAGTCCCGCAAAACGGCTGGAACTTCAATTTGCGCTTGCCGCGGTTGAACAAACCAGGAATACGTTGTCCGCCGCCGGTGAAAACGCGTTAAAGGCAGTGGAAGAAAAGCGCGAAGGGTTGGTGAATGCTGCACTGGAGTCTGCGGCGGGTCTGAGTACGCAGCTGGGCCGGTTGAACGACAGCCTTGGCAATGCGGGTGATTTGTTGGAATGGACCCGGGAGGAAGCGGCACAGAAGCTTGGTGAGTTGTCGGCCAATCCGGCGATCAGCGTCGATGAGGCCAAAGCCATCGTAAATAAGACCATTTCCACAGCAGGGGAAATTATGGGATCTGTGAAGACGCTTGCCGCAGAGACAAAGACCGGCGCAGAAGCGGTTGCGAATGTATTGTCGTGGGTCAAGCCTGGAGAGGCAATGGATGAGATTAAACGCGCGCAAATAGAAGCGGCAAAAGACTTGGCTGAAAGAGCGCGGCAGCGAGTGGAGGCATATGGGCAGGACATCAATGCCATTGCATATCTTAAAAACCGCATCGACAGCGTGCTGGCCGCAGCGGACCGCATCGGAGGGACTGTCTTGACGGCACAGCAACAGGTCGAAAAGGCCAACTATCTGCATGCGCAAGAACTGGTGTTGACGGTTGAAAATGCCCTCGCGCCGGTGCAAACATCTCAAGCGGCCGTAGAAAGGGCGCTGGACGGTATCCAAAGCGCTTTGAAGGAAGGGCGTAATGTGATGGACGATGCGGTGGCGAAAGGCACGATCAAAGATGCGCTGGCACAGGCCAAGGCGAAAATTCAGCGGGGTATCACGGAACTGCCGGAACTGATGGAAAAAGCAAATGAACTTACGGCAAAACAGGCGGAGATTGTTCAACCGATTATTGCGGAGTTGAAAAGCGTGGCTCAGAATCTTGTGCCCGGTTCGTCCCAGAGTCAAAGTGTTGAGGCGCAAATAAAGGGACTTGAAAACGATCTGGCGGTTGGGAAAAACGCGGCCGGTGAAATGGAGCAGGTATATCAAAACCTGATCTTGGAAAGCGACGAATTGGCTGAGTTGGAGATGCATGCAGAAAACAGAGTCGCGCAAATCAGGGCGATGAAAGATATTTGGGTCCGCCTGGGCGGGGAAGAGAAAGAATTTGACAAGAGCCCCATCGTGCAAGCCTCCATAGGGCAGTGGAACGCCCAGATAAAGGCGCGAGAGGCCGCGGGCAGGCCCCTGTTGCGGGATGAGGCCTTGCAGATGTTTGACAACACAGTCACGCGGCTCAATCGCGCCCTGACCGATTGGAAGGACCTGCTTCTTGAGCCGGGGGTGCGTGTTGTGCCGGTGGCAGGGGAACATGCGGTTACGATTTATAATAACGCGGCGCAGCGCGTCGTCGTAGTGGGAGAAGATGGCAGCCTTGTGCTGGATCTCAATCGCAATGAACTGCAGTGGAACAAAGACAGTCGGATTGTGCATGTTGAGAAACCGGATACGGTACCACTGAATGAACAGCTGGGACAGCTGGCGGATTCTCTGCCTGTGGATTCCGCAGCGATGAAGACAAGGCTGGCTGAAATATTGAGCGAGATTTCCGGCAAAATGGGTGCCGAAGCGGATGCCATTGTCAATCGCGCCACGGAGGCCGATGCGTGGGAACGCATGCAAAACGAAATGGAACAGCATGAAAAAAGATATCAAGCCGCCTACAAACAAAATATAGAGGCAATGGACTTGCTGTACGAGGCCAGGGCCAGAGGACTGCTGGATGACAAAACAACACGTTCTGCCCTGCTGTCTCATCAGGCATTGATAGAGGACATGGTTCGCGAAGACCGGGCGATGAGGGAAACCTATGAGGCGCTGCAAAATACAAGACAATCGTTGATCGCACAGATCAACCAAGCGCGGGTGATCCCGTCTGCGGATGAGCAGAGTGTGCGGGAGCGCCAAAATGAATTGATGGTTAGGGCACAGGCGCTGGCATCCGAGATATCGGCGCAATTGGATCAGCGCGTGGCCGCGATGCTGGATGCCGACGATCTGACGGTTTTGCAGGATCATTGGCAGGTGGGGCAGAAGGATGCGGATAAGAAAATACAAGCTGCGCAAGACCTGTATAGGGAAACATTGCAAATCGAAGAGGCCCGTGCCGCAGAACAACTCACCCCGCAGCAGGAAGCTGTTATGGCACAGTTGAAGGCGCAACGTATCTTCCTGGAATCGCATATTGCCGCGCTCACGAAGCAGGAAAAGGAAATGGTCACGGCCTATGAGAGGAAGGCTACCCTGCTGATTCAGGCGCAAACCGGACGCCTTGCCGCAGATCAAGTGACGGTACAATCGCAAGGCATGCTGGACGATGCCCTGGCTGCCAGCGGGATTTTAGATCAAAACTCGGCAAACGCAGAGTTGATGGCCCGTCTTCCTGTTCGAATGGCGGCATTGAGACAAGCAATGACGGCGACGGCACAGCCGGTTTCTGTGGTTGACCGCCGTAACCAGCTGGTTTTGCAAATGCAGTCGGCACAGCAGAGTTTGAGGCAGGCAGAGGTAATTCTTGGTCCCTTGCGCGTCGTTTCTCAAACACTCGCGGCTCAGGCCCAAAGCCGGGGAGGGGAAGAAATTGCACTGGATCCCATGATGATGGAATCGTTCAAACAATCGGCGTTTTTGAAAGAGCAGATTGAACTTGCGCAGGAAGCGCTGAAAACACTCGACAGGGAGGCCATGTCTCAGGCGATGATAGAAGGCGCCGAAATGCCGAAGGAAATGACGGTGATTGCACAACTGCTTTCGGCAATCAACAGCGATGCGCAGGCGCAGGTGACATATCGGGCGGAGAAATTGAACGAATTAAAATCACGGGTTGTCCTGGTTGTTTCTTCCGCATCGACATCCGCGCAGCGTGCCGTCAAGGCAATGACCAATGAGGCGGACAGGGCGCAGGTCGAAAACGGGGTGCGCGATATTCTGTTGAAAGCGGGTCAGACATTGGACGATCAGATGTCTGTCGCAGCCCGGGAAAAAGCAATGGCGCTGGTGGATTTAAAATCGCAGGAAATGACGATTGCCCGGAACAGGGAATTGCATGATTTGGTGGACAAGGCGCTGGATCAGACGGATGCGCATGACCGTGCGATCATTGAGGCGGTGCTTGCCGGCGAAGTTCCGGCAGAAACCGTCCACACTGCCCGCGGGCTGGAACTCAAGAAGATCGCGGAAAAAATTGTTGCGTCCAAGACCAGGATGACCCAGGAGCTGGCCGATGCGGACCTGCAATGGGATGCGCTGGCGGATAATATTTCCATGGAAAAGCGACAATTGGAAAGAGAAGAGAATAATATTCTCAAGCTTGTGGCGGCAAAGGTCGAAGATCTGATGGAGGCAAAGGCCCTTGTTCCGGGAAGTAATCTTATGACAAAACTTCAAGAGAGGATACGGACCGGCCAAATCACAAGTATTCGGGCAGAAGGCAATATCGTTTTTGTGACCTTCCCAGACCCTGCAAGCGGCCATCAAGAATACTTGGAGGCAACTGTCCCGCCGGAACAGAGGGGTACAGTACTGAGGGGGCTGTTTGAAGCCCAGCCGCCCATCCAGCCGACGTACAGAATTGCGGCAATGGGCGCGGCGGCGCAGGGCACGGTAGAAGATGCATTGTTCGGCAAGGCCGCCGCGATGTCCGATGCGGATCCTGCTGCGAAGGCGGCGGCGTATCGGCAGGCGGCGGAGGCTTACACCCAGTATATTGAAGCAAAGTCCCACGTTGTAGGGGATGAAGATCTTGTACGCGCCTACTTCAACCGCGGCCTGGCATTGCTTCGAACCGGTGATTATGAATCGGGTCTTTCAAGCATCCTGCAGTCCAAAGCCCTGGTGGACGCCGGGTATATCGGTCCGGACGTTAAGAAAACTGCAAGCAGCGGCGTGAGCGTTGCGCAAGGTCTCTTGAGCGCCCAGCTGGGTGTGGAGACTCGCGGCGATGTCAATGGGGACGGCTTTGTTGTTACGAAGGGTCAAACCACCACAACGATAAAGACCACAAATGAAGAGTTCTTTACATTGACGACGGTCAGCAGGGATGCCGGCGACGCAATCAAAACGACCCAGACAGAATGGGGGCCGAATACGCGCCGCGAGACATACAGTGAGACAAGCGCGCCGACCATCGTCCAGAAATGGAAAACCGAAAATGGTGTTCAGTTGAAGACCACGAAGGTCTATCCGGAAGGCTCAACGAAGGCTTCCCAGGTTATCGAGGAAAATCTTACGACGCATATTCGTCTCGTGTGTACGAGCGGGGAGGCGCTGGTCCGCGTGCAGGTGTTCGATGAAAACGGCAAGACGCTGAGAGAGGCCATGCTCGATCCGATAGCCATCACGGATCCGCTGGGCAGAATTCGAGATATCACGGATCTGGGTGCTGGTGTGACGGCAATGGTTGTCCAGCCGGTCCGGGGATCTGAAACCCTTCAGGTTCATGATACCAAGACAGGCCGGATTATGGATCTCGGATTGGTGGTGCCTCTGGAACAGGTCATCCAATTGCCTTCAGGCCGTATTTTGGCTGCTGAAGTAAAGCAGGACAAACGTCGCGGCGAACTGCTGCAGATAAAGAGTTTTGACTGGCCGGCGAAAGGAATCCAGGCGAAGGTTCTTAAACTGGGAGTCGCTGGCGAACCCTTGAGCGGATTTGGAGAAGGCGTGGATTTAGGCGGCGGCAGGGTAGCTTACGCCTTGCGGGATGGCAGCGGCTCTGTGGTCGTTCAACGCGACGGCATGACGAATAAAATTACGTTGGCGCTCCTGACCCAAACCCCGGCTGTATTGAGCCAGACGCCGGCGGCAGAGGTTTCGACCCCTGTGGCCAAAGCCCTGTCTCCCGTTTCTTCCCAGGTGTCCCGTGTCTCTTCACAACCGTTGGGGGTGGAATCTACAGAACTCGAACAAATCAAGGCCAGTATGGTGATTGCGGAAGGCCCCGCAATCACGCCAACGGTGCTTCAGCCGTCCAGCATGACCGGCATGATTGCGCCGCCGACGTCGGCGACAGCGACGGAGCCTTGGGCAGTTCGCCCGGCAATATCCGAAATGATTCCTTCTACTGCCGGTACGGTGAGATTTAGTGACAGTATTAGCGAGCATATGGCGTTCTTGACGAGCGAGGATGCAATCAGCGAGTTGCGTACGCTTGCGGGGTTGAAGGACGCGGAAGTAATGGAAGATTCCCCAGAGTTGACCGCATTTCTGACAGGATTGGAGCAGGACATTGACATGTTGGAAGCGCTTGCCAGGGCAAAAGACGGCGACATGGTGGACTTGCCGCGAGATGCCGAATCGTTGGAGGCGTTGGTTAGCATATTGCAAATCCGCAAATCCATGGTGGCCGATCAAGCCCTGACGCCGGCCCAGGCGGCCAGAGCGCTGATGGAAAGTTTCCTGGCGTTGGATAGGAGCCTGCGGGCTAAAACGATAGACGGTCTGGCGGCTGGTGTGCAAAAGGCGCGTGTATGGGGAAAAGTATCCGGGCTCTCATTTAAGGAGATCATGGCGGTGGTCATGAAGATGGGGACGGGGGAACAAAAAGGCTATATGCGCAATGTGTTGAAGACACTGAATCAACTTGCTCAGCTTGATCTTGGTCTGTCGCCGGAAGAGTTGCTCGTGCTTGCGCTAAAAATGGGGGAGGATCAATCGGGTGCGCGCCTGGCGGGTATCTTGGAGTGGCAGGAAGCGATGGCACAAGAGGCTGTTTTGCATGCGCAAAAAGGATTGCTGGCGAGAGAAGCGGCCTTGGAAACGCAAGGTCAGGAGCGCCCGGCAAGAGAAGTTTCTGCAAGACCGGATGTCGCGACGGCCGAACAAGCGCGCGTGGCAACATCAGCGCGACTGGCCATGTCGGCTCAGGAGCGGGCTAAAGCAATTCAAATAGACTTGGAAGAGGCGCTGAAAGAATCGCAGTCATTGCGAGGAGTCCCGGCGGCAGTCAGCCGGGATGACGAAGCTGCGGCTGATCCGCTTCGCAAATCAAAGCTGCCGGGACAGGCAATCCCGTTGGAACCTGTCGTCACCAACATCATTGAATTGTCCGTCAATTTGGATCATAAGTTTGTTACGCCCAAAACGGGGCGTGGAAAATGCACGCTTGGCGAGTTTATGGATATGATGGTGCCAGGCAATACAACATTAAGACAACTTTATCAGAGTATGTCTGGCATGGAAGAATTGAAAGTCGTCGGCATGTTAGACCTCAAAGCCTCCGGTGTTGAAAAATACGCCGGTCTCTACGCAGTCTTGGAACTCTACGGCGCGTTGAATAAAGTATCCCCCGAGACAGCCTCACTGCTGGGCGGTCTTAAGGCCGACACCCTGCATAATCTGCTGACCGGCGCCCGCGCAGAAGACGTCACCAAGGACTTGGACCAAATCCTGGGCGGACAAACCGACAGGAAGGCAAAAGAGCTGATCAGCCGCTACCTCAAAGCCATGAAGATGCTGATTGTCTG
>CAZGMX010000124.1:0-1664 GCA_964526865.1 uncultured Actinomycetota bacterium
CGCGCCCCGTGTAGTATTTTTTTGGATCGTACCCCAGCAAGGACAGGGCCGCCACGTCGCTTCCTGCAGGCATGCCCGCAGGGATGGTTTGCACCATCCCCCCGCACCCCTGCCGCGCGATGCTGTCCATATGGGGTTTCTTGGCGTACTGCAAGCGCGATTTATTTCCCAGTTCCTTCACGGGATAATCCGCCATGCCATCGCCCAAAAAAACAACGTATTTCATTGGCTCTCCACAACTCCGCTCATAACATCCGTTCTATTTCGGTTTCAATCCCAATACTTCACAAATGGCTGTCATGTCCGGCTTGACGTGAATGGGCTTGCCGATGGTTTTTAGCGCGCGATCGGGATCTTTCAATCCGTGCCCCGTCAACGTGGCCACGATCCGGATTGTTCCTTTGGCCGAATGAGTTTGGAGATATCCTTCTCGGGCCAGCTTGATCACGCCGGCCACCGAGGCCGCCGACGCGGGCTCCACAAAGACCCCATCCAGTTCCGCCAGCGCCTTGTACGCATCCAAAATTTCCTCGTCCGTCACGGCGTTGATCAATCCTTGGGATTCACTGGCCGCCGCCACCGCCCGCTTCCAGCTGGCCGGATTTCCTATCCGGATGGCCGTGGCGATCGTTTGAGGATGCTCGATCACCCGGTCTTCCACAATGGGCGCGGATCCTGCGGCCTGAAAACCCAGCATCCTGGGAAGGCCCTTGCTCCGTTTGGCCCGGAGATACTCCGTGTATCCCATCCAGTACGCGGTGATGTTTCCGGCATTGCCAACGGGGATTGCGTGAAAGTCCGGCGTGTTGCCGTCCAATTGATCGCAGATCTCAAACGCCGCTGTCTTCTGCCCCTCCAGCCGGTACGGATTGACGGAATTGACCAGCGTCAGCGGATAATCTTCCTTCATCTGTTTCACCAGCCTGAACGCGTCGTCAAACAATCCCTCGATGGCCAGAACTTTCGCCCCGTGGATGAGGGCCTGTGCAAGTTTGCCCAGCGCAATGGCCTCCGAGGGCACCAACACCACGCACTCCATCCCCGCGCGGGCCGCATACGCGGCGGCAGACGCAGAGGTGTTCCCCGTCGAGGCACACACCACCGCAGTCGAACCTTCTTCCTTTGCCTTGGAAATGGCCATGGTCATCCCGCGGTCCTTAAAAGAACCGGTGGGATTCAATCCCTCATACTTCAGCAACAGCTGAAACTCTCCCCCCATCAGACTGCGGGCAACATTCCTGGCCTCGATCAACGGCGTGTTGCCCTCGCAAAGGCTGACGATGGGCGTTGTCTCGCTGACCGGTAGAAATTCCCTGTATTGTTCAATCACTCCGCGCCACATGGTCATGGTCTGTCTTCTCCCCGGCAAACACTCATGCCTCTTCCTCGATGCGAATCATGTTGGTTCTGCTCTTCACGACAGACAACCGGTCGATCTTCTTCAGGGCATCCAAAAGATCCTTGCCGCGGGCCGCGTAGGTCACCAACGCCACCGGAACGGACTGCCCTTTCCGGGCGGTCTCGTTCTGGATGACAGACGAAATGCTGATGTGGTGCTCTCCCAGGATTCCTGAAACCTTTGCCAGAACCCCAGGCCGGTCTTCTGCGTTCACCCTCAGGTATGCCCGGCTCACAACATCCCCTATTTTTTTCATGGCGCGCTG
>CAZGMX010000124.1:1674-8462 GCA_964526865.1 uncultured Actinomycetota bacterium
GCATCACGCCGCAGGAAACAGGAACCGCACCAACCTGGGACAATTTTCCTCTGCTGCCCCCCCCCAGCAAAATGCGCGAGACATCCATCAAGTCGCTGATCACCGCGCTGGACGTCGGATTCTGCCCGGCCCCGCGGCCGTAAAACATCGTCTTACCCACCGGATCTCCCGTCACACAGATCGCATTGAACACACCCCCGATGGATGCCAAAAGACTGTTCTTGGAAATGAACGTGGGATGCACACGCGCTTCGATCTGATGCGCATCGTCTTTATAGATGGCCAGCAGTTTGACCACGTATCCCAAATCCCGCGCAAAGGCGATATCTTTCCCAGTGACATGCGTGATGCCTTCGACGTGCACGTCCTTGAAATCCACCCATGAATTGCTCGCCAGCATCGCCAAAATGGCCAACTTGTGGGCGGAATCTATCCCCTCAATGTCCAGGGAAGGATTTCGCTCCGCGTATCCCTTGGCCTGCGCTTCCTGCAGGGCCTCTCTAAAATCCACGCCGTCTTCGCTCATGCGGCTCAGAATATAATTACAGGTACCGTTGACAATCCCGTAAATAGAATGAATCCTGTTGGCACCCAGCCCTTCCCTCAGAGACTTGATGATGGGAATTCCCCCACCGACACTGCCTTCGTAATACACCCCGAGATTCTTCCGGCTTGCCAGCTGAAAGATCTCCCTGCCGTGCGACGCCAGCAGGGCCTTGTTTGCCGTCACCACGTGCTTGCCGCTCTTCAACGCGTCGAGTACCAGCGCTCGCGCATCCTTTTCCCCGCCAATGAGCTCGATCAAAATGTCCAGCGACGGGTCCCGCACCAAATCCCACGGGTTGTTGGTCGTGCGCACCGCCGGATCAATCTCCTTTTTTTTGTCATCGATCAGGAGATCCGCGATCGCCTCAATACGCAGGTGTGCCCCCAGCCGCCGGGAAATAAGGGCGGCATACTTGCAAAGGTTGTGATATACCCCCGCGCCAATCGTTCCAAATCCCACCAAACCGATTCGAATCGTTTTCATGATGTCATCCTCAGCACATTGTCCCCTTCGAGATCGCCACGTCCCGGCTTAAAACATGCCGGGACTCGCGATGACGCATTTTATCAGGGCCGCAATCGGGGCGAGTGGATTTGAACCACCGACCCCACCCACCCCAAGGGTGTGCGCTACCAAGCTGCGCTACGCCCCGATTTCGACCCCAAAATCAATATCCCCTGATTTCCTTTTCCAAATCTCCCAAATGGACACGGACATCTTTGAGCAGCTGCTGATGATCTTCCCGTACGAGAATTTTCCCCATGACAACGCTGGATAAATTCGCCTTGTCTTCATGTTCCTGCGCCCGATCTTCCCGCAGTTTCTTGCGCGCGCCCGCAATGGTGTACAAATCCTCATACAAAAGTTTCTTGATCGTCAAAATTGTTTCGATATCGCGCTTTTGGTAGGAGCGCTGGCCCGAACTTCTCTTGTTGGGATGCAGGAGCTTGAATTCCGACTCCCAATAGCGCAAAACATACGGCTCGATCCCTGTCATGGAGCTAACCTCCCCGATGGAATAAAAGAGCCTTTCCGTCCCCGCCTCCCCGGCCCCCGCGCCGGCTTCCCCGTGCACACCCACCGGATCCGCCGTTGTCAGCGCATCCTGCCCTTTTTCCAACATCTCGCCGGGCGTCACCGTCTCCTGCGCCATCCCCCGGCCCGCGGATTCCATTTCAAATGGATTCATGATGTATCATCCCCTCTCTAGAGCTTGATCTCTATCTCTGATTTTGGATCTCTTCGCAACAAGTCCCGCACGGCCTTCTCGGAACTTTTCGATTCATAGATGACCGAATACACCTCGTCGATGATGGGCACTTCCACCTTGCATTTCTTTGCCAGCATCTTCGCGGATTCCGACGTCCCCACCCCCTCCACCACCATTTCCGTCTGCTTCAACGCCCTCTGCACATCCATGCCCTGACCAATCCATTGTCCAAAATTGCGATTACGGCTGAAATGACTGATGCACGTCGTGATCAAATCTCCCATCCCGCTCAGTCCCGCAAACGTCTGTGCCCTGGCCCCCAAGGCAAGCCCCAACCGTGATATCTCCACCATCCCGCGGGTCATGAGAGCCGCTTTCGCGTTGTCGCCATAGCCCATGCCGTCGGAAATTCCCACGGCAATGGCAATCACATTTTTCAACGAACCTCCCAATTCGACGCCCACCACGTCCGAATTGGTGTAGACACGAAACGACTCTGAAAAAAATATTTTCTGAACCGTCCGCGCCGCGTCCATGTCTTCCGAGGCGGCCACCGCCGTCGTCGGCAGGCACCGCATGACTTCTTCCGCGTGGCTGGGACCGGACAATACACAATATCTCTTCGCGCCGATTTCCTGGGCCATCACCTCGCTCATCCGGCACAACGAGCCGCGCTCAATGCCCTTGGCCACATTCACCCAGATCACTTCTTTCTTCACAAAGGGCACAAGCTTCTTGCACACGCCGCGCATGTACTGCGAGGGAACAGCAAGCACCACTAGGTCAGCGTGCGCCATCGCCTGGCCCGTGTCCGCGCTGATGGGCAGATCGCCCGGAATCGTCACACCGGGGAGAAACTTCACGTTTTCTCTCCGGTGTTTCAAAAAATCGACATACTCCGGATACGCCCCCCACAACAGACAGGAAATCCCCCGGCGGTGCAGATGCAGAGCCAGCGCCGTCCCCCACCCCCCGTCGCCGATAACGCTGACACGCACGGGCGTCTTGTCCGCCGCCGTGTGTGTCACGGCAAACCCCGGATTCTTTTCTGCGGCTCTTCCACACCAGGGACCGCGCTCACAGGATCTCCCTTGCCAAGACTCTGTCCGATCTTTGGTTCCGTCCCCCGCAGAAGCCGGTGGATATTTCCGCGGTGCTTCGCGATCAAGACAGCCGTCATGATCATAGCAAACACCTTCATCTCCACCGATGTCTTAAAGACAAATGTCCATACGCAAAATGAGGCAGCGGCCGCCATCGACGCGATCGAAATGTATCCGAATAATTTTGCCGCAACGGCCCAAACAGCCGCGCTCAACACCAGCATCAAAGGCGAAATCCCCAGCAGGGCTCCCGCAGAGGTCGCCACTCCCTTGCCTCCTTTGAATTTTAAAAAAATGGTCCAATTGTGGCCGGCCACCACCGAGGCAGCACAGAGAATCGAATACAAATCGTGCGACACCCACGGCACCGCAACATAAAATATTTCCTGGCCCGCCAGCACGGCAAGCGTTCCCTTCAGAATATCAAAGATCAACACGAGCGCACCCCACGCCCGCCCCATCACGCGCCCCACGTTGGAGGCGCCGATATTGCAGCTTCCTACGTCACGGATGTCTATCCCCCGACAGACTTTTGCGACACAATACCCTGTCGGTATAGACCCCAGCACGTAGGCAATCCCCAGGCCCGCGCACATCCAAAAGGTTGGCAAAGCTCGTAGACTCCTTGAGTTATAGAAACGGATAATTTTAAACTAACCTCGAAATAAATCAAGCATTTTTAGAGGGCGTGGGTCCTGCAGACAGGCTTCAGCCATCAGCGACGATGAGATATCCCTGATGTGTTGCTAGCCAAACCATCAACGCATTTCGCTATCCAAAGCTTCAAGAGAGAAGTCCGCGGAACACCGGTGCGGGAAGCCTCTTGATCCACCTTGTCGAGTATCTCCTGAGGAATATCGATATTGATGCGGTGTATGGGATAACGAGCCCTCACGGACTTCAAATCAAGGTATTCTGTAACATCCCCGTTTTCGAAGGCCTTATCGAATACACTGGCCTTGAGCTTTTTATTCTTAGCCGATTGTCTCATGATAGATTTTAATCTCCTTCTTTCTGCTTCTGCGGGCTGAGATTAGGCGGATGGTCTCGCCCCGCATGGTGAATATTGCTGAGTAGAATTTGTCGCCCAGTTTGCCGATGAGCATATGCCGTTGTTCGTCGAAGCGAGGCTGTGCGTTCGCTTCGACTGCCGCAACAAGCCACAGCTGCTTTGCATCTCCCAGCGAGATCCCGTGCTTTTCCAGGTTGATCTTTGACTTTTGTTCGTCATACTCAAATTGCATGCCTTTAATGTATCTTATCGACATCATAAAGCAACATAAATGTCACCTTTTATATCGTACGCACGGGCCATTGCCCTGTGAGAATTCTGCCATGGGGGCGAGGAATTCAGCAACAAACAATTCTCCAGCCACAGCGAGAGTTCATCCCGCCATGTTTCGCTCGCGGCTAAAGGCCTATTCACTCGTGATGACGTTGACAGAACCCGTGTGATCTAAACAAGAGGGCAGGGGGAATAGTCAGGCGGAGGACTCCACACCGGCAGGCATGTCAACGGTGCGCGCATCCGGCAGCACCGCGGGATCCGCGGCAAAATCTTCAGCCAATTTATTGGCCCATGGGGACCCCATCTGTGCCTGATAGAACAGAAATTCGGCGCACGCGGCGAATTCCTCTTTCGGCAGTTGTCCTCTCCTGCCTGTCAGGACCTGTGCGGCATACCGGTATGTAAAGGGTATCCGGTCCAAGAGGTCCCGCCAGTCCGAGAGAATCACCGGAAGGGCGCCGCCTTTTTTGGGAAGGGCCGTTTTGTTTAAGGCCTTAACTTTTTGGTGTTCCCCCAGCATCATGGTCTGCATGGAACGCCACAGGCCGAATTGGCCGAAGCCCGCCGCGTCAAACAGCAGGCGCTGCAACAATTTTTCTTCCGGCGAATCGTCTTGCGCAGGCAGCGGTTTTAAAAACATCTGGGACGCAAAGAGAAGTTTTTTTCTGTCATCCGCGGGCAATAAAAAGGCGTCCAGAACCCGGTATTGGATATAAGGATAGAATGCCTTTTCCATCCATTTGCTGTGGGCCGAATAATAATATCCCGTCATGATCACGACGGCGTGCACCAGCAGGGGCAAAGAAACAAATGAGGTGACGATCATCCCGATTAAAACACCGGCGGCGGTATTCGCTAAGACATACACAAGGACCGGAGCCAGGCCGCAAACCATGGAGCGCGTATTGAACCGGCCGCTCGTGCGCGCATAGATATCCCGAATCTTTTTGTAGTGCCGCTGCGCAATGCCGTCCAAGGACTTTTCGTCCACGGCACGGATGTCTTGAGCCCTTTTCCCCGCATCCGCAAGCTGCTTCAATCTGCCGGATGCGTAGTCAAAAAAACCATCCATGGCGGGGCGCGTATCTTCCAATTCTTTTTTTCCGGCCCCTGCCGCGGGCGGTGCCGCCATGTCCGGCAGAAATGAGGCAAAGGTCTTGAGGGCCTTGGGCCCGCTGATCATCGGCAATACCGTTACGGTGAGCATCAGCCCCAATCCGGTGTCCATCACCAAGAGTTCCTTCATGCCGGGCGAAAATTGCAAATACTGCCACGGCGCAGCAGGCCCGGATGCCTGAACTGCCGTTGCATTGGCTGCAAGCTCCTCCTTCAGCGTAAGCGGCATGCGGTTTGCCTTGCGCCATCGGTCCGCGGCACCAGCCCCCTTTATTTCCAGCAGGATTTCTTTCAACAGCACAAGCAAGGGCGGCGACTCCAGTGTGTGCGCCACCACCGTGGCATCCGCCAGCACCCGCTCGTCCGCCACAAGAAACGCGACAAAGTTCTGCAGGATGTCAGGATTGTCTCCCGCAGGAGAAGCCAGCTCTTTTACCTGCGCAAGATATTCGCGGGTCTTTTGCCACATGCGGACCGTTGCGCTGATACGCGGATCTTTACTTGCCAAAAATGTGTTCATCAGTTCCGGCTCGCGGAGAATCGCTTTGATGAGCCGTTTTCGCCCTTGAGGGTGGTTCGCCAGTGAAACAAACAGGGACTCCCGGACCAGCGCATCGTGGTGGTGCAGGGCCTCCTTGTGCATTCTTACAAATCTGCGCAGAAGGGATGTCCCCGAGATGGGTGCTTCAGGGGTTGCGGTACTCCCTTTCTTCCCATTGGAAGTTGTTTCCTTAAAAATCGACTCGGGTGCCAGGGCATGGAGACTGGGCGGGGCTGTGGTCAGGATCATACAAACGGCCACAACCAAAGAGACAACACGCATCACCACGGATCGTCTTTTCATACCCCCTGCCTCATCACCCCCAGCGTCCACCCCATCGAACAGCCGCTTTGAAACGCTATGCCGCGGCGTCTATGGGACTTGATTTTGCCATGCCATGAAATGCCGTTTCCGTGAGGGGAAACACTGTACCGGCAGGCTCAATCATCCCCACGGGCATTTTTAAATCCAGGGTCAACAGCAAACGCAATGTCTCGGCGGGGCGGTCTTGGGCAATCAGCCGGTAAAAATCCCGCGCGGATTTCTTGCCGGCTTGGCACTGATCCCAAAGCAGTTTCAATGCCGGATCCCCCGCGATGTCCAGAAGTTGAAAAACCTGCTGCGGCGCCTGCGGTGATTGTTCCATCCATCGCACAAAATCCCCTTCCCTGCCGTTGATCCATTGCTGATCCAGCCGGGCCAGGGTGTCCCACGTGTCCCTATCCGTCAGTAGATTCAGCAGGGCATCGTTGAACGCACTGACATTGTGGATGTGCGGCAACATCATCCTTGCCGCCTGTGTCAGTTTGTTGTCTGCCATCTGAAAACTCACCAATTTTTCCACGGAAAAGTGATTGGCAAGCCACAGCGTCTTGGAACGATCATGAGCGCGCTGTTTTAGATACTCGGTGAATTCATTCCAGGACCGGGCGTCCTCCCCGGGAGGCAGAGGCAGAACTTCCAAGAGCCCCTGCGCCATCCAG
>CAZGMX010000125.1:0-2944 GCA_964526865.1 uncultured Actinomycetota bacterium
TATCTGTCCACGGCATTCATCCACCTGAGCCATTCCCGATAGACATAGTGACCAAATATCGTTTCGATGTGCCGTGTCAAGAAAGTAGGACAATCTTCCAGATCTCCCGGGTGAGGATTCAATCTGCGCAGTTCCGCTTCTCTCAATGCCTGCCGGGCCGCATCGATTCTCTCGTCTCCTTCCGGCGATAATATTTGATCCAACAACGCCGCCCGTTCTTCCGCTGTAAGATCCATCAGCCAATAAATGGCATCTGCCGCAAAGTCCTCCATCCATGGTTCACCCAACGGCGCTTTCGGTATCCACATGCCCTCTTCCCTTTTGGGAAGGGTGATAAAGAAACCGTGCGGTGTCTCACGATACAGTTCACACCGGGACCCGTTGTAGAAACACACCGCGCGCTGGCCGGGGGCACTAGGGAAAATGATGAGACCGCTTTGATGCGCCTGGATATGCTCCTCCGGCGGCATCATGTTGTTGTAGAACTCGACAAATTCGGGAGGCAGAACAAATCCCACGCCCAGCAGATTTCTTCCCAGGACGTAAATCTCCCTCAGGGCCTTTAGGATTTCGCGCAGGCGAGCGCGAATCGCCTCAGCCATGGCCGCATCTCCCTCATATGAAGCCCGGTTGTCCCTCAGCCACTGCAATGTACCGGCCGCATCGGCGTATTCTTCCGGGCTGACCAGACGGTTCACGGCGTCCAAGATCGTGTCCTTGCGCGGCTCTTTCTGCACCATCTGTACGAGGGCCAGAATCATTGTCCTTGCCAATTCGCGCACATTCGTATGTCCGTCATCGTCGGCAACCATGCGCACCCAGGCACTGCCGACAAAATTGCCGAAACGCCTATTCAACAATAATCTTATCGAGTTTGCATTGAATGAAATCTCTCCTCCGGGATGGTCGATCCATTGTTCGATTCTCCGCAGTGCTTCCAAGGCCCTGTCCACATCCGGGTCGCCGGTTGCAACCGGAACACGGGTAATGTGGTTGACCAATGCCCTATGCTCAAGCCACCCGATCCAGGCGCCTGAGTTTTTAGGAATCCAGTATTCTACCCCCCTGGCCGGACTGATGAGGAACCCATACTGCGTCTCTATTTTTATGGCGCCTCGTTCGTTGAGATAGAAACACGTTCTCTTGCTCTTATCCTTCCCCTCAAAAACGATCAGACCATTGATGTAGCGGTCGATGCGCACGGCATCGTATATTTTCTTATCATCCGCCCCCATCTGTTCCATCATCCGGTTGTTAAAACCAGTGAATTCCGTTGTGAGGTTGTAGTCTCCGGCCTCTGTGCCGCCGACGCGGTCCAGCTTCGACACTGCATTGCGTATCTGTTCAAGACAACCCAGAATGTCATCTTTGAAACCGCCTCCTCCTTGATCCAATTTTTGAATCAGCCACGGCATGCGCTCGTTGAGCCAGGAAAGTGAACCGGCGGCCGTTGGGCCGGGGCGCACAAGGTTATCCACATGTTCCAGAACAATTCTCTCATCAATCATTTGTCCCTGAAGCAATCTTCTTGGCTCCACACTCTGTGCCGGCAAATGGAGTCGGGAAACAACCAAGTTCAGGACCTGCCGCTGAGTTGCAGACTCAATCCCATAGCGTTCCATCAATCGACGAACGATTTCCGCGCGGTGGGCATCCCCCATCTGGGACCAGGACAGCCCCATCTGCCAGGGTTGGACAATATTCCATATCCGGATCGTGGGTATTTTATCTTTGCGCGCGGTGTTGGCCCTGGATTTACTGCCGCCCGCGCTCTTGATTTCATCGGCCGAGGCGTCTTGCATGGCGTCGAGCACCTTCAACGCATCGACCAGATTTTGCGTCACTTCATCCGGCCTGATCTCCTTCAATGCCTTTTTCACGCGGTCGGGTATGCTTCTGCCTGCTTCGGCCATGCCACGCAACCCTTCGGGCGGGTTCTCCGGTCTTTCGATCAACGCGGTCAACTTTTCTTCCGGCGTATAGAGATCATCCAGCTTGTGGATATCCTCCTCCAATCTTGCGCGCCCCGTAAATCCCGCTCCCAGCGCGTCACACACCGCCGTCTTGCGCCCTTCCACATCCAAATCCTCCCACGCATAGGGCTTGAAGATGGACTCTCCCCTCTTCAAATTCCAAATCAATCCGATCAGCGCGGCGCCGACAAACCAAAAAGGCCATGCAACAAAGGTCGCAAGTCCGACCAATCCCGCGAGGCTGGCCAGGCCGTTGAGCGCGGCCCCCACACACCCCAGGCCGATCAGACAACCAACCTTGCCCCATTTGATGGTCCGCCAATTATACTCGTCGGCAAACCTTCTGGGACCCACCCGGTTGATGACGCGCTCCAAACCGTTTAGATACGTGATGTACGTGTCCACAAACCGGTCCAACAGGGCGTGATTTCGGTCAAATCCTGCCCAATCACTCACGTACCCTTTCGTCCGGAACTCCTGCCGGTATGCCGTCAGTGTTGCCCTGTCCTCATCGGAGAAATCTCTAATATCGTTCATGATGTAATTCGGAGCCAGCATCAGGAACTGTTTTCGTATTTCCGATTGCAGGTCGCTGCGCTGGGAACCAAATTCACCGCGCCGGGCATACCAGATATCTTTCAGGATCTGAAGTTTTGTCAAACTGGAGAGTTCCTCCCAGTTGGTTTCCGTGATGCGGTCGATCAAGTTTTCCTCCAGAATGTTCTTTTCAAACCACCGGGCCACCGCCTGGTTCAATTCCTCCCTGCGCAGCATTCCAATCCCCTTGGCATCCGGTCTCCATCGATCTTCCGTCCCCCCGATCACGACCGCTTCACTCTGCAATCGCGCCTCTTCCTGATCGATTGCCCTGATATCTCTTGAAATCGCCCTCAACGCGGAAATAACCGCGGCCCTTTCCCGCCGGAGCGATGCTATTCTGGCTGGATTCCCATGATAACGCCTTATTTCCC
>CAZGMX010000125.1:2954-4892 GCA_964526865.1 uncultured Actinomycetota bacterium
GTCCGCCCGCCCCAGCACGGCGGCATAATCCTCCGCGCCGCCAACCGTTTGTTGACGGATTTCCGCCAACACTTCGTCCCGGATTCTCTGCGGCATGAGATTCCATACCCGGTTAAGGTATTCCAACTCGCGCTCCAGATACTGGACGTCAAAGAATGTCTCACGGCTCCACACTTCGGATCCTCGCATGGTTTTCTTTTTCTCCGCGGAGGCGATTGCCTGATCTAACCCTGCCAGTTTTTCAGTGAGTTCCCTGATTTTCTGTCCTGCTTCGCGGACGGTCTCATTTAATACCTGTTCCTCTGCGTCAAGGGCCTGAAGCCGCGCAGTATCCATGACGGCCGCCGCTTTCTCTCCCGGAATCAGCGCCAATCTCTGCCGCCCCACTTGCTCCCTCTGCTGAACAATTTCCAACTGCGCCTGAATTTGTTCTCTCTGATCGGTGTATTTCTTGATCTGCCTGTCCAAATACTCCAGCTTGTCGGGATCGTCTGCATACCCTTCCTCGTCCGAGGCCTTTTCTTTCAATTCCGCTATCTTCTTGATCAGATCCTGCTTCCGGCGCTCTATGATCTGTGTTGTTTTTGAGCGCATTTGCGGATCCATCCCAAGTTCAACATCCGTGCGAATATCCAGCAGAACCCTCAGGCGGCCGCGGTCATCCACATCCTCAGGGAACGGGGCAGACACTTCCAATATTTTGTCGGTGATTTCTTTGTCCGAAACAATCCGTCCCTTTTTGGCCTGGTCGCGGCGCCACTCCCGCACTCTCTGAAACACCTCGTTGTATCCGTACGGAATGTCATGGCGGCCGCCGCCATAGAGGGCTGTCACATACGCCACAAAACCTCCCAGGATGAAGGACAGGAAGAATATAGGCCAGCCGGCGAACATAAAGGAGGCATCGATGGCAAAGAACGTGATGCTGGGAAGCCCCATGGTGATCAGCAGGGCAGGCGACGAAAGCGATGCAAGAAAGACGATCAGAAAGCCAATTATCATCGGCCTGTTGAATTTGGACGGTGCGTTCAATCCCAATCCATAGGAGCGCATGAGTTGGGCGGGGCCTGACTTCATCATGTTTTCCGCCGTTTCTGCGGTCAACCAGATGATCCGGCGCCCCAGGATGACGCGATTGAAGTTATATACAATAACGGGAAGATTCAGGACGAGCAGCTGCATGAGTGTGGCGGTGGAAATAACGGTCTCGCCCACGGATTTCTCATGGAGGCGCGTAACTTCCGTCCCCACCAAACCTACGCGGCCTAAAGTCCATGGCGCGCGCATCGCGGCCCAGGCGCCGACAAAGTAACCGCCCCAGTTGGCCAGGATCTCTATCGGCCTCATGATGAACATTTTGGCGGCGCCGTTCTCTCTGAGCGCTTCTCCCAGCCGCGTGAACCAATCGGCAACGCTCATCCCCCATGAACAGTTTGATAAGAAATAGCATATCCCCAGATAGAGAACCGCACCGACAAAAGCACCCAACAATGTTTTATACAAAGACTTTCTCCACGTGGTCTCTCGCCTGTTATCGATCATTCTCTCTAAACCCCTCAGTCCCGGGATAGGCAGTTTCAATCCAAACCGCGCCCCCAACAGGGAACTGGTGAACAGACCGGAAAGCGTCGCCGAACCGGCGATCGTCAGACCCGCCCAGCTCACGAGATAAAATGCCCCGATTCCCAACGCCGCCATTCCGACAACCCAGAAAAGATTTTTTAGTGTTTCGCCCTTTTGGAAAATCCGCTCAAAGGCGGGGCCCATGGCCTTGCCCAGCACGATCATGCTTCCCATTACCATGCCGTAGAGGAATATTCCCCATGGCACGCTTTCACTCATGCGCAAGCCGATGAATTCCGTTGCGCCGATCCCCAGGATCGTCCCCCACGTCAGGAACATCGGACTGCTCATCATGCCGGTCATGATGGCGCGCAT
>CAZGMX010000125.1:4902-8458 GCA_964526865.1 uncultured Actinomycetota bacterium
ATAGGCGCGGGGAATATAGGTTTTGAAGTCCGTGCGAAAATCCTTATTGAAGACAAAGGACGCGAGCATGTATGCCGTAAAACCCACAGCGATGACAGATCCGGTTCCCAGGGACAAGAACACGGCGCCCAGCGCAGCGGCCGACGCCGGCAGCATCTGTTTCATCATTCGTCCAAAGAAATCCCTGTCCGTAGAATACGTTACGGCGAGCACCGCCGCAGTGAACACAATAGGCCACACGAAAGGAGAGGCGACAAATGCCGCAAAAATGGGAATGCCCGTGATGTTTCCCAGCAGCATGGCGGCGGTCTTGAAAAGCATCGTATATACACCGCCCCACCACAATTTGCTGGTTCCAAAGTTGTAGAAACCCCGGATGCATCTGATCGCGGGACCGACCAGAAGTTCGCTGGCAACAAGGATCACGTCTCCGCCGCTCCAACTGGCGTTTCGGGCCTCCCAAGACCAGAAACTCACGGGGGCACCTTCCCAGAGCAATGCCGTCTTGAAATTCCTGACCACGCAGGCAAGTTCATTGTCTTCGGGCCTGCTCCATTTCAAATCCTTTTGCCGGATACCGGGAATGATGGCCGTTTTCAAACGCATTCCCTCAAAATGGTCGTGACTGCGCGCATCCGACGGGACGGCCTCTTTTCGTGTGACATTGTACTGATAGTCGCGCAGAACGGCGGTGACCTTTCCCCACGGATTTGCGGCTTCAAACACGCCCATGAGAACGCGGTTGTGATAGGCCAGATGCGCCGCGGCCGTCGCTTCCGCGCGGGTCCAGGCATTGGGTTCCATATTGCCCCACACGGTCTCCATCTGCGACATCCGCGCGGCGGCTCCCCTGCAATAGGGATCTTCCTTGGACCGGATCAACTGGGAATTGACGTATTGGAGACAGCCGGGACGCTGTTTGTCCTCTCCATCCGTCTGATTGGCCGTAAATATCCTTTTTGCAGGAGTGGCCTTGATGGTGCGGTGCATCCGAATCGGCCCAGGCGTTCCGTCGTCATTGGTATCGGTGTACGTTACGCCGATCCATTCGGGCAGGATATAGACAATGGGTTTTCCCATCGTGGACTTCCGGTATATTTTTCCTCCCTCACCCACCATCAAATCGCCGGCGCCCGTCATGTCTTCCGGGGTATCGAGGATCCATTGATTGGTAAGAGGGTTGACATGCCCCACCGTATCCCCCACGCCATTGAGTACTCTGCCATTCTCGACGTAATAGGGTTTCATGCCAGTGACATCGATCACCATCCACCGGCCGTCTTTCACGTATCCCACCCGGCTCATTCCCTCAAAAACCGAATTGCTGCGAATATTCCCGTCTTTGTCTTTTATATACTCAGAACTATTTGTCACATCCGTTCCGTCAAACAATATCCATCTCCCATTCCTCTCCTCGCCCATGATCTTTTTCAATTTATACGCGTCATCCACCTCTTTGCCCTGCGCCCTGAGCGCTTCGGCTTCCCGTTTGGAAACTTCCAGACCTTCCGATATCCACGTCAAGGCATAGGTGCCGGCCTCGGCCATATCCACGGGAGGAACCTCATAATTGACATCTTCCATCTTGGTGACATTTCCCTGTCCGTCTTCCGTAATGCGCTTCAATGTTTCTCCAAAGGCTATCTCCTTGTCTTTATACGGCGAGTCCTTATCCAGGAACACGACCCTGCCATCACGCTTAAAGTCGTATTCCCCCTTGATCGCCAGAACTTCCTGCTGGACCAGCATGCCGTGGGTTTCGTGTTTTGGCCAATCCCGGACCATCAGCTCGCCGGCCCCCGGCAGGCGGTCGATCTTCCGCGCACGGCTGCCTCTCAACCGGATTTTTCCGTCCTCGTCGATCCAATACTTGCTCACTTCCTGCTCTTTTCCATCGATGACCTGCCTGATTTTTTCTTTAAACTCGCTCTCGGGGAAGGCATTGCCTTGCATATCTTCAAACAATCCTGTCCGGGGTGAGACCCTGCCCACGACTTCCAATTCCCAGAAATTCCCAGCCTCGTCCTGCTCAAAGGTGTGCGCCTTCGCGACGGCAAGACCGCGTATGAGATCTTTGTTGTGGCGGTAGTCTATTTCCACATCTTCCCGGACGATTTTTTCAAACTTTGCCTCGGGCGTTTCCGCCGCGACCATCACTTCCGGATGCGCCTCAAATCCCGCTATTTTCATTTCCCCAGACTTTTCATCCTTCTTCATTTGCTTTGCGGCGCGCAGGTCGTCCTGGAAGAACACCGCATTTTCTCCCGTTGCGGTTGTACCCCGCCGGAAACCCTTTCCTTCGTTGGCGATAAAACCGCCCTTGACCTTCTGAATCATCCTGAACCATTCGGCCCGCACAAATACAAGTCCCTTGTCGTCCACGCCCTGGGGCGCTATAACATGGCAACCCTTGAAATCTCTCAGGTATTCTTTTTTGCCTTTTTTATCCAATATCGCATAGGCCTTGACCCTCATTTTTTCTCCGGGGATATCCGGATTGACCTCCTCGATGTCCTCAACCACCATATTGGTTGCGCTCAATCTCTGGCCATCCACCCTGCGCACGGCTCTTTGGAGGTATTCTGGCAGCGTGGACACAAGCTCTTCGGGCATCACAAAACCGCTGAAGGTGGCCGTCTTCTTGTCTATCTCCTTGTCCGGCACAAACCACGAATCTTCCGTTCCCTTCAATCCCGGATTCAGCTCATTCAAATCGGTCCACATACCCAGTTCGGCTATCTCTTCCTTCTCCTCCGCCCCAAACGCTTTCTCGCCCTCCAGCTTATTCAGATGTTCCTTGGTTATCTTGAAGAGCGGATCGGTGAGAAAACGCCGTATGAACGTGCCGGTGAATGCTCCCCTGATGAGTTTTTTTCCGGATTTATCGGTGGGATCGTTGGCCAGCTTTTTCACCACTTTGACGACCGTTTTCCCGTCTTCTGTCACCGCCTCTTTGCCGGTCACCATCATGAATTTGCCGTCGGACGCATATTCCAAATCATCCGGCCGGAGTTTCCCCTGGAAGTAGGTCTGAGGCTCGTCCTTTCTCACCGTGGAATTGTCGATCAGGACAGCGTCGCTTTCGCCCACCGCCATTCTTGCAGCGCGTTCAATGTCCGCAATGTTTGCAACCTTGACTCCCCGGATGGGTACACCGTTAAAATCACCCTTGGCTTTGCCGCCCTCGTAGAGATCCTTTTTGACCAGCGCGGCCAGTATCAGATTTTTGGTCAGCGTCCATTCGGTTTGCAAACCAGCCGCTGTCACATTGTCATTCACTTTAAATTTATCCTGCCGCATTTGAGCAAGCCTCACGTATTCCCTGTCAAACTCCAGGGCCTCCAAAATATCGCCCTGTACGTTTTGCAGACCAGGACGCGACAGACGGTCCAATAAATCCTGCTTGAACCTGGCGATATTTGCCTCATGCTGATCGTAATCGCCGGGGTTCATTTCCAGCAGTTCCCCGATTGTCCGGCCGCTCTTTGTGGGCTTATTCAGGATATCCAGATCCGGTCTCTCGCGGATTTCCACTGTCATATCACAGACGGTCGTA
>CAZGMX010000126.1:0-1578 GCA_964526865.1 uncultured Actinomycetota bacterium
CCCCACAGGGGGGGAGGGAGAATGGGGGAATGGATAGCTCTGTACTCCACCCCAGTCCTTTCACACAAGGGGGGAGAGAAAATGGAATGGCACACAGTGGCAGGAGAGAGGATGAAATGCGCCATGATGGGATGCCCCAGGAGGAGGCGAGGATTGAGAAAAGGGTCATGGACGGACCGCTCTGGGTGATGATGGGTGTGACGGTTGTGCTGGGCTGGCTGGCCACGGGCTATGGCGGGGCGGTCTTCTGCCGCTTCTTTTGTCTGGAGGAGACATTCCATTTTGACGCGACGCTCTTTGTCGTGACCCAGTTGAGCTGTGCCGCGGCGGCGGCGCTTGCCTGGTTTTCCTGGGGCGGGCGCGTTTTGATCTGCTGGCGGATACCGGCCCTGGAGAATTTGCTGGCGCGCAAATATTTTGTGGACGATTTTTATGAGTGGGTTGTGCGCGTCGTGTTTTTGCATGTGTGTCAGGCATTGAATCTATTCGACAAAATCGTCATCAATGGACTGGTGAACCTCACAGGCCGGTCCGTCGTTGTGATGGGCAGGGTCTGCTCCCGGATCGAGTGGGGGGAAGTTCAGTTTTATTTGGGATGCGCGTTTGGGACGGTGACGCTCATCGCGGCGTATCTGATGTGGATGTAGAGTCATTGCGAGCCCGCCGCCGCATTAGTGGCGGGCGAAGCAATCCCGAAGTTACTACGAGATCGCCACGGCGTCCCGGCTTGAAACACGCCGGGACCCCTCGCGATGACAGCAATAGCGTCGAGATTGCCACGTCCGCCGCTAAGGCGTAGGCGGACTCGCAATGACGGTTTTATGATGACGGACAAATTATGATGGAACACATACCAATCTTGACTCTGATTCTTTTGTGCCCGGTGGCGGCGCTGGCGGGTATTTTATGCACGCCCTCGGACCAGACCGGGCGCATCAAGTGGATTTCCGCCGTCTGTTCGGGCGTGGCGATGGCGTTGTCTCTGATCGCTTTTTTCTCCTACGACAAGGCCCGGGGTGGCCTTCAGTTTGTGGAATGTCTTCCGTGGGCGCCGTCGGCGGGAATTTCCTACATCGTGGGGGTCGATGGCATCAACCTGCCGATGGTCTTGTTGACGGGGATCGTGGCCTTTTGCGGTGTGCTGAGCACGTGGGAACTAAAATTCCGCGTGAAGGAATTTTTCGCCCTGTTTATGTTTTTGGTGACGGGGGTCTTTGGCGTCTTCATGTCGTTTGACATGTTCTTCTTTTTCCTTTTCTACGAAGTCGCTGTTTTGCCGATGTATCTCTTGATCAGCATCTGGGGGAGCACCAACAAGGAATATGGGGCACTCAAACTTACGCTCTATCTCTTGGCCGGTTCCGTCTTTGTCCTCACCGGTTTTCTGGCCCTGTACTATTGGGCGGGGCTGGGCAGTTTCAGCATGCTGGATATCCGCAATGCGCAGGGGCATTTTTCCATTCCGCTTCAGCGCGTCCTGTTTTTGATGTTCTATCTGGGTTTTGGCGTTCTGGCGGCGATCTGGCCCCTGCACACCTGGTCTCCGGACGGACACGTGGCCGCACCGACGGCCGGAAG
>CAZGMX010000126.1:1588-6343 GCA_964526865.1 uncultured Actinomycetota bacterium
ATGAAGCTGGGGTCCTATGGAATCGTGCGGGTGGGGGTGGAACTTCTGCCCGAGGGCGCCAAATATTGGGCGCCGCTCATGGCGGGGATTGCGTTCATCAATATCCTCTACGGGGCCTTTGTGGCGGTGTCGCAGAGGGATCTCAAATATCTCATCGGCTATTCCAGTGTTTCGCACATGGGAATCGTTATGCTGGGAATTTCGACGTTGACCCCCTCCGGCATGGAGGGCGCGGTGTTCCAGATGTTCTCCCACGGAATCATGACGGCCCTGCTGTTCTCCACGGTCGGCTATATCTATGAGCAGACGCACACGCGGCAGATCAATGAACTGGGAGGGCTTTTCAAAAAGGCGCCGGTGATTTCGGCCTATTTTATTCTGGCCGGACTGACGGCCCTGGGCCTGCCGGGCCTGAGCGGTTTTGCCGCGGAGTTTCTTGTCTTTTTCTCCGCCATCCAAAAATTCCCGCTCTACGGTATTCCCGTTTTGCTTTCGCTGGTGATGACGGCATTTTATGTCCTGCGGGCCATTCAAAGGGCCTTTTTTGGGCCGTATAATCCGGCGCACGCCGAGCATCTGCAGGATGTGCGCGGCATATTTACCGTGGGCCGGCTGGTGTTGGCGGTGTTTCTGGTGTTGTTTGGATTTGCGCCGGGGCTGATGGTTGGGGTGATACGCGTCACCTCGGCGACGCTGATGAGTGTCTTTATATGAGAACGTGTCATTGCGAGCTGTGTGGTGCCCCGTCATTGCGAGGCGCGAAGCGCCGTGGCAATCCCGTTGTTTTATCCTTCGAGATTGCTTCGTCGTCCGCCACTACAACGCTGGCGGACTCCTCGCAATGACGAGAGAAGAACTATGACAGCCCTATTACAAATTCTTCCTGAAATCTGGCTCTTGATCGCGGCCGCGGTGTTTTTGCTGGACGCGGCGCTGATGCCGAAGGCGCCGGAGCGGACGTACTGTCTGGCGCTGTATTCCTGCGTGATTCTCTTTGTCCTGTCGGCCGCAAGTCTGGTATGCCAGGGAACCCTTTTTCACGGCGCGTACCGGGTGGACCTCTTTTCCCAGGTGTTCAAGCTGATTGTGTCGGCGGGACTTCTGCTCGTGGTGTTTGTGTCGCGCCAATTGAAAGACCTGGAGGAGGGGATGGGCCCCGAATATTTCCTGTTTCTGTCATGCTCCACTCTGGGGATGATGATGCTCTCAAGCGCGGTGGAGTTGGTCACGTTGTACGTGTCCCTGGAATTGGCCGCCTTCAGCCTCTACGTCATGATCCCTCTTAGACGGGGGAGCCTTCTGGACACAGAGGCGGCGCTCAAATATCTTTTGTTCGGTTTGGCATGTTCCGCGGTCACGCTCTATGGGCTGTCGCTGATTTTTGGATTTACGGGCACGACCTATCTGGAAGAAATGGCCCGGCTCTCGCCGCAGTGGATGCAAAACCCCGTTGTCTGGGTGGGATTTGTTCTGGCCATCGTGTCCTTCCTGTTTAAGTTGTCTATCTTCCCTTTCCACTTCTGGGTGCCGGACGTTTATGAAGGCGGCAACAACCAGATCGTCGCATTCATCGCGACCGCCTCCAAGGCCGCGGCGGTGGCGGTCCTGATCCGTTTTTTTGCCCTGACCGGAGGAATGAGCGGCCGGCTCAACGATCTGTTTGTCCTGGTTGCGTTGGCCACCATGGCGCTGGGAAATCTGGCGGCCATCTCGCAAAAGGATATGAAGCGGATGCTGGCATATTCCAGCGTTGCCCAGGCCGGATATATTTTGGTGGGAATTTTGACCGTCAGCGAAAACGGATTGGGCGCCGCGGTCTTTTACGCCGCGGTGTATGTGGTCATGAATTTTGCCGCGTTTCTGCCGGTGATCTTGATGAGTCCCAAGGGGGGGAATGTCTCGATTGGCGATTTCGCGGGACTCTCCAAACGCTCGCCGCTTTTGGCCCTGACGTTCATGCTGGCGCTGTTTTCCCTGGCGGGGCTTCCTCCCTTCGCGGGTTTTGCCGCCAAGTGGTTTGTCTTTAAGGCGGCAATGGAGAAGGGCTACTACCTTTTAGTGTTTTTCGGCGTGCTGAACAGCACCATATCCCTATACTACTATTTGATGGTCATCAAGCAGGCCTACATGGTGCAGCCGGAAAACACCCAATCGTTGGCGCTTTCCCAGCCGATGCGCTGTCTGTGTCTATGCCTGATCGTTTTGATCGTCGGGCTTGGAATCTATCCCACCCTGCTCTTGGATTTGTCCCACACGGCCATCTGGCCCGTTTTGCTTGTCCTGCGCTAATCCCTCACACGCTGAGAGCGTTATCTCTTGCGCGATTTGAGGATTACATCCCGGAAACACTTCACGACCCTGTGGATTTCCGCATTGCGCATCCTGGGGTAGAGGGGCAGAGACACGCAGCGCTCATAATACCATCGGGCGTTGGGGCAGAGATCGCGGGAATATCCAAGCTGCTCGTAATAGGGATGCAGGAACACGGGCAGATAATGGACATGCGCCTCCAGTCCCGCATTGCGCAAGGCCAGGACGACGTCCGCGCGGGTGACGGAAATTTTCTCCAGTTTCAACAAAACTGCGTAAAGATGCCAGGCGCTGAGATTTTTCCTGGAGCGGGACGCCGGATCGCCGGGCAGGATCACGACGTCCGACAGGTTCCGGAATTTTTCGCCGTACAATGCGGCGATCTCGTTGCGGCGACAGATAAAGGCGTCCAGCCGCTTCATCTGTGATGTGCCCAGGGCACAGTGCATGTCGCTCAACCGGTAGTTGAATCCCAAGTCCTGCATCTCATAATACCAGGGGTAGCTCAACTCGTCCCGCACGCCGCCCAGGTCGTGATTCTTTAGCAACGCCGGCTGGCGGATGTTTCCGTGGTTGCGCAGCTGGGTCAGCTTGGCGTACAGCGCGGGATTGTTTGTCGTGATCATTCCTCCCTCGGCCGTGGTGATGGACTTGACCGGATGAAAGCTGAAGATGGTCATGTCGCTGTAACGGCAATTCCCGACAGGTTTCCCTTCGTAGCGGCTTCCGAGGGCGTGCGCGGCATCCTCGATGATGAAGAGACCCTGTTTTCTGGCGGCGGCGGAAAGTTCCTTCATGTCCACGGGTGCCCCGGCAAAATGAACCGGCATGACCCCCTTGGTTTTTGGAGACACGGACTTTTCGAAAGCGTCCAAATCGATGTTGAGTGTTGCCCGGTCGATGTCGGCAAAGACGGGTCTGCCGCCGCAGTAGAGGACGGCGTTGGATGTCGCCAAAAAAGTGAGGGGCGTGGTGATGACCTCCTGGCCCGGTCCGACCCCCGCGGCCAGACAGGCCAGATGCAAGGCCGCCGTTCCGCTGGAGACAGCCACGGCATGCCGGACGCCGCAGTACGCCGCCACGGTCTCTTCGAAACGCCTGACCTCAGGACCCTGCGAGAGGCAGGGGGAAGACAGCGCCTTGAGCACTGCCCTCACGTCCTGGCGTGTGATCCACTGCGTGGAATAAGGAATCGTTTTCATGGTTGATGAGTCGCAAATGGTAACAATCTTGACCGTGTAAATCAAATCAAAATGAGGGATGGCGGTAACCCTCAAAAATAGGGGGCAGTGTATTTCTTGAAGGAGATTGCAGTGATCCAACGAGATCGCCACGTCCGCCACTAATGCATCGGCGGACTCGCGATGACGTTTCAATAGAAACAGGACGATGTCCTCTATTATTTAATACTTTTCAAAATCCACCCTGTTTCTTTATACTGTTGCCATGTCTTCCGTAGATTACGATGTGATTGTGGTGGGGGCGGGGCCGGCGGGAATCGCTTCGGCCATCACCGCGGCCCGCGGAGGCCTCAAGGCGCTGGTGCTGGAACGGGGCTCCTTTGGCGGGGCCAAGAACCTGTTTGGCGGCGTGTTGTTCACCACGGTTTTGGAAAAACTTGTGCCCGACTATCTCCAGTCCGCGCCCCTGGAACGGCACATCGTCGAGAAAAAACTTTCCTTTTTGACCCCTGATACGGAAGCAGCACTTCAAATCAAGAGTGAAAAATTCAACCGGCCGCCCTACAACTATTCGTGGACGGTTCTGCGCTCCAAATTCGACCGCTGGTTTGCCAACAAGGCGCAGGAGGCCGGGGCCGACGTGATCACAGGCGTCGTCGTGGACGACTTCAAGTGGGACAACGGCCGCGTGGCAGGAATCAAGACCCGCACGGAGCAGGAGGGCGTCTATGACGAACTCACCGCTCACGCGGTGATCTGCGCCGAAGGGGCCAATTCGCTGCTGGCGGAGAAAGCCGGCCTGCGCAAGGACAAGAGTTTTATGAATCCCCGCAATCGGTCTGTGGCGGTGAAAGAGATCATTGCCCTGCCGTCCGAAGTGATCGAGGATAGGTTTCACGTGTCGGAACGCGAAGGAGTCGCCATTCAATATTTTGGGAACGCGGTGAAAGGCCTGCTGGGGACGGGATTTTTGTACACCAATTACGAATCGATTTCTCTGGGAGTCGGCTGTGAAATCCAGGCGTACGTCGATGCCAAAATATCCCCCTACGACCTGCTGGATCATTTGAAGTCGCATCCGATGGTCAAGAATCTGATTCGGGGCGGGCAGGCCGTGGAATACACGACGCACATGATTCCGGAAGACAACTACGATCTGCTCCCGCAGCTGGTCACGGGCGGCCTGTTATTGGCGGGCGATTCGGCTGGCCTGCTCAATAACTCCCTCTTCCAGGAAGGGACCAATCTGGCCATGGCATCCGGG
>CAZGMX010000126.1:6353-8388 GCA_964526865.1 uncultured Actinomycetota bacterium
TCCGGGGTATATGCCGGCCAGACAGTTTTGGAAGCGGCCAGGAAAGGCGATTTTTCGGCAGAGGGGCTGAAGTCCTACCGGGACAAACTGGAGGGGAGCTTTGTCCTGAAGGACATGCGTTCCTCCAGGAACGCCATGCGGATGCTCAGGGAGAATAAAAATTATTTGGGGCTGTATCCCAACACGATGATCGAAATCATGACGGACATTTTTACCATGAGCGACACCCCCAAGCCGCAGTTGAAAAAAGAGGCGATTTGGAAATTTCTCAAGAAGATCCCGCTGTTGAAATTTGCGTGGGACATGTGGAAGGCAAAGGGGATGTTTTGACGAAAGGGACACGATGGACCTAAAAGACTATCTCAAGCCGCCCAAAAAGGTCTCCATGGAGGACCGGCTGTTTTTGGTCAGCCATAATGCGGCCAAGAAAAGCCACATCACGGTCGATCAGGAAAAATTCAAAGCCGACCCGGTCAAGGCTGTGACGTTTTTGTGCCCCGCGAAGGTGTATGAACTCCACAAAGAGACGGGGGAGTGCAAGGTGAGTTTTGAGAACTGTCTGGAATGCGGCACCTGCCAGGTGTCCTGCCGCTATGTGACGTGGAAAAATCCCGACGGCAGTTTTGGCATGACGCTAAAATACGGATGATAGTTTTATGTGCCGAATGACATCCCGCATCACAAAGCCCCTGGGCCTGATTCTGTTGGCGGCATTTTTCTGCATGGTGCTGTGGGCGGCGGTTCCGCACTCCCACGGGACGCTGGACAATGAACATCTGTGTCCCCGCCACCTGTTTGCCGGCCAGGCGCAGGAACAATTTCCTCTGCCGGCAGTGCTCGTCGTTTCGTTTTTGCTTTGTGCCTATGTCTTTGTCGTGCCGTCCGAATTTTTCGGGACGGTTCTCTGCCTTCCGGGGCTGACACGCGCCCCGCCCGCGCTGTAATCTAAAAATATTTTCGCATATGGACTGGACCAGACTGGTTGTGTTTCTGGCCGCCATTTCTCAATAGATCATCAATCAATATAATTGAGGGAGGAACGATGAAAAAGATTGCCGCATATACGATTACGATCGTGGTGGTGTTTCTGTGGGTCTTTTCACATCCCGCCGCCCACGCCGGAATGACGTTCCAGCCGCAGGTGCCGTCATCCCAAAATGAAATGACCGCCATGAGAAAAACGCTGGAAAGGTTGGAGTCGATCCTGGAGGACCAGAACAAAAGGATCGCGGCGCTGGAGTCCGTCAACAAGGATTTGCAGACCCGCTTGATGGAGCGTGCGCCCGCCGGTCTGTCCGCGCTTCCCGCAATGCCTTTGGAAGTCAGAGGGCCCCTGCCAAGGCCGATCACCGTGCCCAGAGAAGCCGGTGTTTCCGGGTTCAATCCGGAGATAGGGGTCGTGGGGGATATTGTGGCGGGACTCGGGGAAGGCTCTTTGGACGAAGAGGGCAATGACCGGGTGAGCGTACGTGAACTGGAACTGGTGTTCGGGGGGTATATCGATCCGTACAGCCGGTTTGATTTTACGGGATGCATGGCCGACTTTGAGGAATTTGGCATTGAGGAGGCCTTTATCACGCACTATGGCCTGCCGTGGGGGATCAAGGGAGAACTCGGCAGATTCCGGCCCAAGATCGGCAAGGCCAGCGCGATGCACCTGGACTCGTTGGACACCGTGGATGAACCCTTTGTGGTGGCCAGATATTTCGGTGTGGAAGGATATTTCCGCACGGGCGCGAATGTGCAAAAACTCTTTGAACTGCCCTTGGATGTGACGGGAGAGGTCACGCTGGGCATTGTGGAAGGTGGTGTGGGAGAGGGAGGAACGACATTTGGGGAGACGCGCCGACGGCCCACATTTTTCAGCCATGGAAAGCTCTACAAGGAATTGTCCGACGTCTCCAACCTTGAGGTGGGGGGAACGCACATGGTTGGTTCCAAGACCGAGAAAGACCGTTTCGATGTCAATGTGCTCGGCATGGACGTTACCTGGAATTATTACGTTTCTCCCAGCAATAAATTGAAATGGCAGAGC
>CAZGMX010000127.1:0-1977 GCA_964526865.1 uncultured Actinomycetota bacterium
CACTATAAACACTACACGTAGTGGTAAGTGGAGTCAATCGGATAAGCACAAGATCACAAAGTCATCCGCGTAGATAATCACCTTCGCCCTGAGTTTCTCCTCCATCTTCCATCCCCGCCATGCTTTCAGAAAGCGGTTCATGTAGATGTTGGCCAATAGCGGCGAAAGGACTCCTCCTTGCGGAGTCCCCCGACTGCGTTTCTTGCCGCCAGTCCTCATCTTACGTCCCCGTTCATCTTCTTCCTCGATGGGAACCTTCAGCCATTTCTTGATCAGTGCTAAAATCTCTCCATCACTGATCCGTTTGGCTAAAGACCTCATCAGTTCTGCATGAGGAATCGTATCGAAATACTGCGTCAAGTCCGCATCCACCACATCCGTGTACCCTTGCTTGAGTCTTTCATGTACCTCCCTGACAGCTCCCAGCGCGCTTCGATTCTCTCGATATCCATACATCTCCTCGCCAAAGTCGGCTTCAAATATCGGCCCCAGCACTATCATCGCCGCCATTTGTGCCACCCGGTCTCGGATTGTCGGTATCCCCAATGGCCTCTTGCTCCCATCAGGTTTTGGAATCCATACCCGCTTTACTGCCTCAGGGCGGTATCGCTTCTCCATTAGCTCTTTCTCAAGTCCCTGTATCCAGCTTTCCAACCCGCCTTGCTCGATATCCTCAAAAGTCATCCCGTCCACGCCGCTGGCTCCTCGATTTGCTCTTACTCGTCCATAGGCGTATTCCAGAATATCCTTTCGATGTACCTTGTCATACAAGCTGTAAAACCGGTACCCAGGTTCCTTCTTGGCCTTCTCGTAGAGCTTTGTCTGAAGGATTCTGATATTTTCAGGAGTTCCTAGACTCATCCGTCAATCTCCTATTTCCTCTCCTTCTTTCAAAGCATTCAGAACCAGGGCTCCTTCCCTCCATCCTGTTTCCAGGATTTCTTTGGTAGTGTGAGCCCCTCCGACTTCCACTAGATCACGTCTCTTCGACGCTTTGAGGTGGCTAGCCTCGATCTGGTGGATCTCCCGTGTTGCGCTGTTATCTTTCTCCACATGCTGACCCCACTACCCCGGCGGAACAACCAGCTTCTTCCTCGACTTTGACCTGCCTGATTGCAGCGGCTTTCTCCATGTATAGAGAAGATCAGCTTCCGCAACAGTCTTTCGGAGCTTGCTCAGGGTTTACTCTTGTTGCGGCCTGTGGATTTGCAGATCGCCTTTCTGCGACCTTTGTCCGGAAGGCTTCAGATTACCCATTTGCCAGCGTAATCGGGCTCCCGTAGCTACCGAGATGCGTCGCATTTCCTCAGACAGAACTTTCATCTGTTAGATAACAGCACCTTTCACGGCGCCCCTATACTATTACCCGGGAGAGGGCTGCCCGCACTGTTATCCATGATCCACTTTCAAACCGCCAGAATCAGACCAGTTCATCGCCGGCGCTAACACAAATCAACAATTGGGTTGCCGTTGGGCCGTTTAGACAGCCAAGGGGCGCCTACCAGTTCAAACCCCTCCCCAACTTTAACAGGAACCATATTCTCGATAATGTGGACATGGGACGGTTTTTTTCCATGAATGTGCTGGAACTGTAAACAGAAGCAGCATTCAAAGGGTCATGATTTCCGGGCTGGAAATTGGGGACACGATCCCGATTTAAAAAGCCAAATACGGGTCATGTCCCCAATTTCAGGAGCTTATTGATTACCTGGGATAATCCGGCACCGCAGCTATTATTCGACGGAATAGCCAATAGAAGGATATTTTTTGAGACGCTTTTGATGCATTCTGAACAGAACCGGGACGTTCCTGTCCACATAGTCAAAAACCTGAACGATATGCTTGTTGTCGTGATTTCGATGCAACCTCCCTACGTATTGCTGCAATGTCCCATGCCATGAAATGGGCATAGCGAGGAACAAAGTATCAAGCCTTGCGTCATCAAATCCTTCCCCGATATATCGCCCCGTTGCAATA
>CAZGMX010000127.1:1987-8385 GCA_964526865.1 uncultured Actinomycetota bacterium
TTTGCCGCGGCGATCTGCTCCAGTCTTTCCTGACGTTTTTTTCGCCCCAAACCACCTTTCATCACGATGATATTCTCCACATGTGGCTTCAACTTCTCGCACAAAATCTCAATATGCCCGGTTCGTTCGGTTAGTAGCAGAGGGGTAAATCCCTGCTCCAGCACCTGGAGAAGATCCCGCACGATAAGTTCGTTACGCTCTTCATCGCAAGCCAATGCCGCATAAATTTCGCTGATATGCGGAACCTGACTTTCCGATGGCATCTGAAAGCCGGTGTATCTCAATTTGACAACGTGCTTGAAAGGACTTTGCCGGGCAGCTTCTCTAGGATTTGTTCTATATCGAATGGGCCCGCACTGCATGATAATAATAGGATGATGGCCGTCTTTTCTTGCTGGTGTCGCCGTAAGGCCCAAAACGAAACGGGCTTTCACCTGCTTCATTACCTGTTCAAAGCTGAATGCCGCAATGTGATGACATTCATCCACGATCACTTGCCCATAGTTGGCCACAAGATCCTTTACTTCGCCCTTCCGGAATAATGTTTGCAGCATTGCAATATCAACCACACCTGTCGGGTGTTCCTTTCCCGCGCCAATCGTCCCGATTCCCCTGGGAGACTCATTCAAGAATAAGGCCAGCCTCTCCCGCCACTGATCCATGAGTTGCTGGCGATGGACAAGAATCAGGGTATTCACTTTTCTTTTCGCAATCATCCACGCCGCCACAACTGTCTTGCCAAATGCAGTCCCCGCGGCCAAAACCCCCGTATCGTGTTTGAGAAGTTTTCTTACGGCTTCTTTCTGGTCCGGACGCAGCTCACCCGAAAAACAGGCTTTAATCGGCGATCCCTCAAAACATTCGTTCACAACCTCGGTCTTGATCTCAAGCCGGCCAAATAGATCAAGACACTCTGATAAACAGCCTCTCGGACGTCCCAAATGTCTTGGAAATTCTTCTGCGCAGCCAATGATTCGAGGTTTGAGGTATGTAGGCAGTCTCATCGCTTGCGCGCGATAGAATTCCGGGTTTTGAAATGCCGCAAGCTTTTTGAGACGGCTTATGAGCTTCGACGGAAGGTCTCCGGTCGGGATATAAACCATATTGGCTTGAGTGATCTTTACCGCCGAAGGCAGGGGACCACTGATCGCTAAATCCTCTTTTATTGTTCTTGAAGGCGGAAAAATCCACGGATCAGTACTAGCATTTTCATCTGTTTCAACCTTTCGGATATCAATTACACCGCCGCGCTCCATAAATCTCTGAACCAATGCAATGACTTCGTCATTTTTCATTTTCCTAATCGAACTCAAAAATGCCCACTGATCCGGATGGGGACGAAAGCACCTGTCCAAAAACACACTGTTTTCCGCTTTTCTCCTGCGCCCCTGTAAGGGTAGGGCAATGAGATTGCCAAAACCACCTTTCGGCATGGTATCTTGAGACGGAAATAAGCGGTCATAGGAATCAAAACCTAATTGGTGATGGATATTCATGGTTTCTGTACGCCAGGCACAACCCAACTTGCGCGCCAGCGCTGCCAATACTGGTGACTCAAAGAAAATCCAGACGTGGGCACCATTCCCTGATTGTGAACGTTCCAAAACTGCGGGCACTTCAAACCGGTCGCATGTTTTAAGAAAAATCGCCACATGCTCTTGCCACTGCCCCTTGTCGAAATCAACGGCAAGAAAACAGCAAGTCTCGTCCTGGAGCATGGGGTAAACTCCAATCATATGCCGGCCGATCAAATGGTCAAAAATGGCTTTGTCATCGTAGAGTAGGTATTTGCCGTTGGAACATTCCGAACACTTGATCTGGGGTTTCCGGCAAAGCGCTTTGTCCCATTGGTGGGCGCACGCTGGCGCATAACCGGCCCGACCGCTTTTGGATTCCCATCGAAGGGCATAAAGATCGCTGCGTCCGCGAAAAATGGATCGGAACAGGGCAATCTTCGCCTCGGATGAGGACTGATTGTGAATGGTCCCGACGGCCTGTGACAAGACCTCGGATTTTTCTGAATCGAGCTGTTGCTCCGCCCGCGCACCCATCAGCGCACGCAATCTCGCATTTTCAGCCCGCAAATACTCGCACTCTTCTAAAGCCTTATCGAGTTTCTCTTGGGCAGATGGCTGGTAATGCGTCACAGGGGACTTGCTGTTATCCATGATTCCTAAAAAGGAAGGGATTGTTTAGGTTGGATCAAGATTTTGTTTTCCGGAGCTTTCTTGTTTGTTCAATCAGAAATCTCTCGTGCTCTATTTCTTCGATCAGCTTCTGTTCTTTGGGAAGCGCTGTCTTATACTCCGAAGCAAGGACCTTATTCGGCAACCCGCCCAAAGCATACTTGGCCACTGCATTATCCTTTTCTGCGCAAAGGATGAGCCCCACGGGAGGATTTTCATTCCCATGCGTCCAATGTTCCTGTGCGTAGTTCAGGTAAAGATGCATCTGACCGGCATCCGCATGAGTAAAATGTCCAAGTTTTAAATCGATGAGAACCAAACAACGGAGTTTGCGGTGATAGAAAACAAGATCAACACAGTACCATTCATTGCCAATCCGAAGCCTCTTCTGTCTTGCCACAAACGCGAAAGCACCTCCCAACTCCAAAAGAAACGATTCCATATGCCGTATCAATGCCTCTTCAAGTTCGCTTTCCGAATATTCATCTTTCAACCCGAGGAACTCCAGAATGTATGGATCTTTGATTTCTTCTTCCGGCGTCAGGGCATCACCGGCCTTCGCTTTGCCGCCTTTTACCAACATAGCGGCTTTATTTTTTGACAATGCCGTTCGTTCATAAAACTGCGAGTCAATCTGCCGGTCGAGCTGCCGAATAGACCATCCGCCGCGAAGCGCTTCGGTTCCATAGAACTCGCGGGCATGAGGATTCTGCACTCTCAGAAGACGGACATAATGTGTCCATGACAAGGGGAAAGCATCGGCCACTTGTTGAAGAGACAATTTCCGCATCACCGATGCGGATCTTCTTAAAGCAGGCTCGTGATCAGATTTCCGCATCACTGATGCGGAAATCTGAGAGACTGGATACGCCGAATAAAAAAGGCGCATTCTCTCCAGACTATCTGCAGAAAAACCTTTTCCAATACTTGAGGTCAAATCAGCCGATAATTTTTCCAAAAGTTCCGATCCGTACTCAGCTCGTTTTTTGCCCCTTTGCTCAAATTCAACTATCCTCCTTCCAATTTCCCAATAAGTCGCGGTCAAAACCACGTTGACTGATCGCGCGGCTTGTCGCTTGGCTGCCGCCAATAAATTTTGAACACCAAGGAGGAAATGTTGGTAGGTGGATTGCACTAAGCTCGTCTGTTTCGGCTTGACCATAATGGGTTTATTGTAACACAGACGCCGTTCATCCCTGAACGGCATTTACCGGCATGATCTCGTTAGCGAAGACAACTCAATATCACGCTGCAATTTTATATTTCCCCATCGCGGATCCGGTGGCCATACGGTGTCCATGTGAGGGCCAGAATCGAACAAATTGATACAAACTGGCACAACAAGAAATGAAGAGTTAAATCAAGGCAGCAGGCCTACATATCAGGAAAATCAAGGGTTTCAGGGGATTCTTCGGGCGTCTTACGAAACCGTTGCTCTACCAGCTGAGCTACGTGGGCGAAACTGCTGGAAATATCCGATACGCAAATTGTTACAACGACTAGCAACTTTCATTACTTCTGCTAATTACTGCCTGGTGTCCAAAAAGCGTCCATCTTTTTTACGAGAACCTCTACTGCTTGAGCTTTATGGTTGGGTGAAAGATGAGCATATCGGAAAGTCAAACTAATGTCCTTATGCCCCATCAACTCCCTTACGCTATACACCCTTTTGGTTTAATATATGCAGATATATTAATGACGATTGGTAAAACAAATGAAACACACATGCTCCGTAATACTTTTTGTCGCCACCATGCTCATTCTTGGCGGATGCAGCTTCTCCCCCTCCACGCCGTGCCCCAGCGATCAGGTATTGATCGACCGATTTACCGGCAACGCGGCCGTGTTTGAGAAATTGGCGGCCGATCCCCAAAACAAGGAACTTTTATCTTCCCTGGGAATCGAGCGCGTCATCGAGCGGCCGGGGCCGGCGAAACGGATTTGGTTTGAGGTATGGTTTAAGTACTTTTTTGGCCCCGGCGGCTGCATGAAAGGCTATGCCTACTGTGAGGAAACGCCCAGGAATCTAGTGGAGTCCATCGACGAAAATTCGACCCCCGGCTCGGCGGAGGTCAAGGAAATCTACCGCGGGATCTCAGGCAAGTGGTATCTCTTCTACAACTCGGCAAATTAATCTAAATCAATGGGGTCAGACTCCATTGATTTTCAAATCCCAAGCTGATCGTAGACCCAGTGTTTGCGGCATCCCAGCCGGATCGCTTCTTTGGCTTCCTGGAGGGCTTCGTCACGACGGTTTTGTTCAAACAGCGCCCCCGCCAGATCGGCGTGGTACAGGCCGTTGGCCCCTTCCAGGCGGATTGCTTCGCGATATTGTGCCTCCGCCTGGGCCAATTTCTTCTGATTGTAGCAGGCGCTTCCCAGGACATCGTGGTACATGGCATTCTTCGGATCCAGACGGACGGCATCGCTGTAGGCGGCTTCTGCATCAGGCCATTTGGCCTGATATGCCAGAGCATTACCCAGATAAAAATGATACGCGGCGGTCTCCGGGTCCAAGCGGATGGCTGTTTGCTGACTCTCCTGGGCCTTCGGCCAATTTGACAGATTGGCATACGCCAGCCCCAAGGCAAAATGGATCGGCGCCTCGTTGGGACTTAAACGGATGGCCTCGCTGTACGCACCGATGGCCTCGGACCACTTGTTTTGGAATCCCAAGTCCTTCCCCAGTTGGAAATGATGGGACGCAACCGCGGGTTCCATTTCCAGCGCCTTGCGATAGGCGGCTTCGGCCTGTGGCCACTTTTGCTGATTAAAAAATGCCAGACCCTGATTTGCCAGATCGCCGGCCTCATCCTTTTTAGCAGCCGCCTCTTTCGCGGCTGGCTGAACCGGCGTGTCTTGCGGCGCCGATAGACTGTTAAGCGAGAGCCTGATCCAGCCGATGGCCAGCGGCTGGACCGGCTGGAGATTCGCACCGGCATACGAGGCCGACGGAACGTCTACGCCGAGCACAACCTGGTCCACGTCAAGTTTGCCCTGGCACTGGCCCTCGCCGGTTATGGTTGCGATCGCACCCGCCGCGTCCACAAACGATCCACTCACCCGTGCCGTTCCTTCGAATCGGCCTACCGGCCCCCCCGTGAAGCGGCAGCCGGTGAAATCTACGCGCAATTGATACTTGCCCTCGGCGCTGGAACCGTCCACACGCTTTGGTCCGCCCGTGCCAACCGGCACGCGAATATCCATCGACCCCTTGGCGGGTCCTCCCCCGTAGGAATAGTCCAGATTGCCGCGAATCTGGTGGTCCGGTTCTACAATATCAAGAACTGCCATCTGCACAACGGCGGGAAATTTGATATTCTCCAGGGGCAGCGGCACATTCGATTCCGCCGCGATTTCGCTGGACGCATTTGCCGCAGGAGTGACTGCGCTGGGAACCGGCGCGATTTCCACAGGGGTAGCTACACTGGGAACCGGCACACTTTCCGCAGGGGTAACAGCACTGGGAACGGCAGCCGGGGCAACCTGGGCCGGCACAGCTGACTTGCCGGACAAATCGACCCGCGTGGTTTCCTGTTGCGCGCTTTCCACGCCCATCACACCAATCCGCGACTGCCCTCCCGCGACGGGCGCCTTGCCTTTCGTGCCGAAGACCACAAGCGCCAGGCCCGCCAAACACAAGCATCCCAGCGCCAGAAAAAGCCCTATTCGCTTCCCCTTTCTCCTTGCATTTTCCATTGTATTCGTCCCATCTTTCCATACGTCATCCCCGCGGAAGCGAGGATCCAGTACTAATTTCGCGCAACTGGATTCCCGATTAAAGCACTCGGGAATGACATATTCTATTATCGTTATTTCCGCTCATCCTTCTTTTCCGGCTGGCCCGGCAGATACGGCGTTAGGTGCGCCGCGTTGAGCATATTCCGGTCCATATAGTCCCAGCGAACGATGGCCTTCTTGAGCATCTGCCACTTGGTGAATTCCGCCGGAACCAGATTGGTGATGCCGGGATACTTTCCCACATCGGCCGCCGTGAGTGCCGCGCCGACTTCAAAATCTTTTAGACCAAATCCACCCTTGATCCCGCCGGTCTTAGGATCAACGGAGAAACGGATAGGATACATCGTCTTAAATGGCACATCGGAACGGTTCCGCCGGGTGTGAACAAAGAAATTCGCTTCCGGCGCGGAGAGATTGCCGTCTTGTGCTTATCCGATTGACTCCACTTACCACTACGTGTAGTGTTTATAG
>CAZGMX010000128.1:0-8257 GCA_964526865.1 uncultured Actinomycetota bacterium
ATTCAAGCCGCCGATAGCGGCCAAGCCCGGGTCAGATTCAAAGTGCCGTTGACAGGATAGGGCATCACGAGCGCGAAGGCGTTATCCGGGCTCCTAGAATCTGTCCTGTTTATACGGAAGCGTATCCTGCGTTCCTAAGATAGTTCGCACACTCTTGGGGCGTAAAGGCCCCGAGGATGCGGCCTGCGGCTTTCCAAAGCTCATTGACATTTCTGGCTTCGGCCTTCCGGATCACGGTCTTAAGCTTGGCAAAGGCCTGCTCGATGGGGTTCAGGTCCGGGCTATGGCGGCAGGAAGAAGAGATGCGCGCCCGCGGCCTTGACCGCCTTTCTGGCCTTTGCGCTCTTGTGGCTGGAAAGATTGTCGAGGATGACGATGCCGCTTGGCCGGAGCGCTGGAATGAGCTGGGTCTCAACCCAAGTCTCGAAGCTTTTACGGTTGATGGGTCCATCAAGCACTGAGGTGGATCGATGCGATCGCAGCGCCGCCATAAAGGTCATGGTCTGACGTAAATCTATCGAGTAAGGTCGCTTTATGCATGCTGGCCTCCTCCAGCATGCATCTTGAATCAGTGTTCGCTCAAAAAGGGAATCCTTGATTCCACAAAACTGGAACAGACACTAAGGGGTAACGCATAAGCAAAATTTACAAATGGCGGCGCTGGAGCCAATGGGATAAGCAGCATATTCAGAATGAGCGCTATTTATATAGAGAATTCAAGACGGAAACCCCTCGCGTTTTACTTTTGGTATCTCTACGCCAAGGGCTAATATCTGAGAAAACGGGTTCATAAATTCTCTTTGGCGATTAATCTTTCCGTTTATAAATTCAAAAGAATGCAAAAAGTGATTTTCGTAGTAGCCTGCCTCGTATCCGGGGAACAAGATTTGTCCTCGCCCATCGCATTCTGCCCAGAAAAAATTCGGATCCTGGGTTTCGAAGATCCTAATGTTGTACCATTCCCAGTCAGGAAAACACTTTAGCGACCATATTCCATGAGCTTTAAGCCCTTCATGTCCATGAGATACAATCGGTTGCAAAGTATCGTTTGTCCACAAGCCACCGATACCATTCTCAGTAAAAAGTTGATATCGAGTTAGGCGGCTTTCTCCTTTGCGGCTGAGATAGTCCTCGACAACAACTTTGTTATGCTGACGAATTTTTATGACTTGTTCGTCTGCGCAGCCGAAATTCGCTTCTTCTTCTAACATGGTTTTTTCTCCTTTCGATCCATGATTTCGTTTGGTAAATCGGGAGTCCATTTTTAGCGCCATCGGATAATCATACCTTCTGCGGTAATTACACCAGCGCCGGATACTTCAACGCGAGAAACACGGCCATTTATCGATTCAGCAATGGCGCGCATTTCAGATCGGCGCCCCATTTCAATGCCCTGCTCGATGCGAATTTCCTGACCAAATTGTGCAAGCTGGTGCCGTATTAGATGGATCAACAATGGCCCTGCCGCTGAACCTGTAGCCGCGTCTTCAGCGACACCGTAAGCTGGCGAAAACATGCGCATTCTCCAGGAGGCGCCGTCTCCAGCAAAACAGTTGAAAGCAACATCCGAAAAATTTGCTAACGCCAGAAGGTTGGGGCGTAGGGCCGAAAGACTTGAAATATTAGGAAGTCCAATGAATACGTGATTTGGTCCGTTTGTGTAAACCTCAATGGGCAATGTCGAACTATCAATACCGAGTACCCTTAACAGCAGCTCTGGCTCTGGAAAGCCCTTGCAGGCTGGAATAGGTTGATCCATTTTGGCTATATAGACGCCTTCTTTATTCGTTTTTTTGATTTCAAATGGAACAATGCCTATCTGTGTTTCTAAAGCCAAAGACTGCCGGCATTCCCGGGACGCCAACGCTATGGCGGTTCCCAAGGTCGGATGCCCCGCAAAGGGTAACTCGTTCACCGGCGTGAAAATCCTGACGTAGCAATCACCGCTGCTTCGGGGTTGGTGTACAAACGTCGTTTCCGATAAGTTCATCTCGCGAGCGATGCGCTGCATGTCTGTTGAGCTTAGAGCGTCACCATTCAAAAAGACCGCTACAGGATTTCCTTGCAAAGGTTGGTCTGTGAATGCGTCCACTACTACGTATTCCAAGGCTCCCATCGAGTAAGCCTCCTCTTTCAAGGTTGCAGACGGCATGACTTCCACCCACTCGATTCACGGAGATACTGGAGCCTTGGATAGAGGTGATCCTCCGCTCCCTGCCAAAATTCGACCCTTAAAGGACGCAAAATGTAGGTTACCCATGTGTCCGGCCGGCTGGGGACTTCTCCTGTTGTTGCGATTTGCCTAGCCCGCATACGCAAATGGTTCTCATCGGTCAGTGGAGCACTCTGTTGGGTTGCTATAGACATAGCTTTCGCATCAATAGGCCTAACATCCCAATAGCTATCAGCGGTCTCGGCATCGAGTGGTCGCAAAACGCCACTCAACATGATCTGCCGCTGAATTTCTCTCCAATAAAACAGCGCTGATCCTCTCCCGTTATTCTCAATATCACGCCCCTTCTGGCTGAAACGGTGAGAAGTAAAAACCAAACCTTTATCGGGCAAAATATCAAGCACACGAATAGTGCGGTTGGTCAGATCACCTTGCGAGTCCGCCGTTGCAAGTGAGATCGATCGGGGCTCATTCACCCCTTGTTCTATAGCCTCCGAAAGCCAATCCGTTACCGCCAACAGTGGTTCGGCTGGAGGCGCATCAAAAATGTCTCTGGGCATTTAAATACTTCTCCCATTCTTGAAATTTCCCCACCGACAACTCCAGGCAGCTCGATCGCGTAAGGAAAACGTCAGCCTGACTGGAGCACGAATCGCGGCGGCTCCTGTTTGTTTAGTCTCTCAGGAGCCAACCGAGGCCTCCTGCTGAAACAACCCGCGAAATGAGGGGGGATGGCCAATGAGTTCCAATGATCGGTTCGGAGGCAGAGATTGCATATGCGCTTCCCTTGAGCTCCAAAACATTACCGCACCCCAAAGATTTTGTTCAGGATCGGACAGCCAGATTTTTCTATTGAGGCCAGCAACGCCTCGCCACTCATCCACCCCTTCCTGGAGCAAATGAACCCGCATAGATTCAATAGTTTGAATAGATGGGCCAAGATGCCAAAAGCTCATTGAAACAATCATAATAGTAATCTCCCAATTTCGTTCTCAATCATCTCCAGTCCGTGAAAACTAAGCAACGACTCAGCGTGAAATTGAAATGAAGAAAAATAGGGACCGCGCAATGCATGCACTTCGCTAGACTCTCTATCCCGGCACGCTAGGATCTTTATTTCGTTATCGAAAACGAACTCATCTTGGTTCGAATGCGCAACATAAGTATTATAAAATCCGACAATTGCTTCGTTCCCGAAAAATTCGATTTTCCGTTGCACTCCTTGGTTTGGCTCACGGCGTCGTGCCAATTGCAAGCCAAGGCGTGAACAAAGGATCTGATGACTAAGACAAACTGCCATGAATGGCTTGCGCCCGGCTAGGAGAGTATCAACTTTCTCGCTCAGCCCACAAATTCGTTTATCCGTCAGGTCCTCCGGATTACCTGGACCAGGCCCCAGAACGATGAACTCCTCATCAAAGTCTAGTTCGCCGGCCTCTGTCACGCTCCTAACAACAGTATTCAAGCCGATAGATGCGAGTTGTTGCGCCAACATATGTGTAAATGCATCTTCAGCATCGATGATCAAGACTTTCCGGCCGGCCAATCTAGGATTCACTTTTCGACTTTGATCGCCCTGTCTCCAGAACTGCGCAGTCGTTTTATTCCGTTCTTCCAAAGCGACGCAAAGCTCCGGATGGTTAGCGAAACCCTTGCTCTGATCCGCAGCAAAAGCGCTAAGGAGTGCTTCCGCCTTCGCTTTCGTTTCAGCGGCTTCGTCCGCCAAACTGGAATGCCTGACAATTGTTGCGCCAACTGTGAGGCGAACTTTGCCCTCGGCGGTTACGTCTGCTGTCCGAATTAGGATGGCAGAATCCAAAACTTCTTCGCCAGCAGAATCCTGCCCAATGAGCGCTACGACGCCCGCGTAATATCCCCGTCCTTTTTTTTCGTAACGAGCTATCGCCCGGCAAGCGTTTTCAAGGGGGCTTCCCGTCACAGTTGGCGCTAACAACGTATGGTGCAAGACCTTCCATGCTGGAACGTGGGTTTCTCCCTCAAGTAAATATTCCGTATGGGCTACCCTCGACATTTCTTTCAAGAATGGCCCGGCAAGCCTCCCTCCCGTAGGGCAAAATTGGGCCATCATCTTGAGTTCTTCGTCGGCAACCATGTTGAGTTCGTCGACCTCCTTCTGATCATTGAGAAATGTCTTTAAGCCTTCCAGGCTTGGTCCAGTGCTGGGGTATCTATAAGTGCCACTGATGGGGTTCATAACGACCTTCCCGCCAGCCATGCTAATATGGCGCTCAGGAGTCGCACCTATGAAAGCCCGGTCGCGGAGATCAATGAAAAACGTCCAGTAAGCTCCCGACTCAATTTCTAACAATTTTCGAAAAATCGATAGCTTTTTTGCTAATGAGTAGTTTCTGATTTGTGCATATAGAGATCGAGATAAGACGAAATTTGATCCTTCACCATTTCCAATTTCCCTTCGAATTATTTGTTCCACTATCTGTCCATATTCTTCGTCTTCAATGTCAAACGTTTGATCTTCCAATTTCAAGGGCGATAACGAAATTTTGGAAATAACTTCTCTCAGCAAGCAGCTTTGCTGCCGCTGTATGTGCATCGCTTTCAAGCTTTCGCCATCTTCAATAACATCAAAACCGCGTTCTCTAATTTGCTGATAAGGCACCATCACAAGCAATTGCTGCACGATCCGGCCTTTGAGCACCTGGCTACTAGGTTTGCCGGGTAGGTCTCTCAAAAATTCGTAATCAAATACGGGGCCGCTCAAAATTTCGACCTCTGGTTCCTCCTTACTTTTGTGAACTCTGGCGATTAGCGCGAAGGGCGTAGAAATGCGGTCAAGTAGAATATCATCGAGGAGTGTATCAATCATGACAGAACCTCGTCTGTCGATTTCACGCAGCCACAGCTACTTGCGATGTAATTCAACGCTGCCCTATGGCGATCACGATTGAAATCAGCGACCGCATCACCAATCACAAATGCTTGAATATCATTTGAATATGCCTCTACGGCGGTGACTGTTATACCAAGATACGCAAAAATACCACCGATAATGATTTGATCTCGTCCACTTGAGCGGATTCTTTGTAATAAATCATTATTAAAAAATGCGCTATATCGCCACTTTGTAATCTGCCAGTCGCCTTTCTTTGGCGATAACTCAGTAACAATATCCCTCTCATCGGGAGCAGATTGCATCCCTTCACCCCAAAAATCCCTTAAAAGACCTCTCTGTTTTTGGGTCATATTTCCAGGCTGGGCTGTATAGGCTATGGGGATTTGTTTAAAATCTGCCCATATACGCAGTTTTGTGACATTACCGATGAGCTCAGGACCAGGGGGATTTCTATTAAACGCACGCAAAAAGTACTTTTGCATGTCGTGGATTAACAAAATAGCCCGATCAGGATTGATCTGCCAACTAACAAGATTACTTGGAAACTCCATTAGCGTTGGCATTTTATATGGTTTAAAATCAGGCAAGCCAGACATTATTTACTACTTCCAACTTGGGATAACGCCAAATCTACTAACGAAAAACTCTGATGCAGCATTAACTCTTGAATATCCAACTGAATATTTTAGGTGTATGGTATCCTGCCCGCCTCGCCTAATCCTGCTCCACCGCGTACGCCTCAAAAAGGCAACGAGGATCCGGAGTACGATCCTGGTGGTTTGCGGCCAACGCAATGATCATGTCATCCTTGAAACTTGGACAGGTTACACCATCCCGAGTTTCAGGCGCGGCAGTTCTTGGCTTTGCATATTGACCCGCATAACGGCCGATATCAACTATTGGACAGTTGAGACCTTTATCCAGAATGTCTCTGACATCAGTCATTTCCAACTCTCTCGCTGCGACGCGACTCGAAGTACCAAAAAACCTTTAACGGCTTTGATATATAATCGCCTCTACGCAGTTTTGCTGGTGTTAACCATAAGCGATCTCTCTCGTCTCAGTAACCGTAAAAAATACGGACTATATCAGCCTAGTGAAGAAATTGCCCTCACCTGATTGGCTTTCCTAGCATTAATCCCAGACTGTGTGGACGGATTTAACCAAACTTAAGCCGCATACGAACGCAATGAATAGAGCGTAGCGGCGTGCAGTTTTCTCGTACCGTACAGAGATCCTCTTGATTGAAGCGTTTGAATTTCCAGGAAAGTCCCTCTTGCCTGGATCGATGGCTTATTTAGTCGTGGAGCGGCGTGACACGGGCCAGCGGGATCTGTTGAGGCCGAGGCTGGATCAGATCGTTGATTTGAGCCAGGCCCCTACTCACCCCCCCATACGCAACAATTAGGGCATCCGTCGCCTGGCGGTTCCGGCCTCAGTTGCGGCTGGCTTCTTGCCAAGCCTCGTCAACTTCTTTCCGGGTTTTGTTGCCCGCCAGCGTTGGCCTGAGCGTCCCGCAGCATTCCCCGGCCGCGACGCAGCGAACACGCGCCACAAACACGGGCCAGAATTTCACGATCCAGGCCTCGGACAACCCGGTCGCCCAGGCCAGGCTTTCCGCGCCGGGATTAGCCGCGATTGGGCACCCGCCGGCTTTCAAAAGCCGGGCATGCTGGATCGCCTCCTCGCTTTTGGGCGATCTTCGCGCATAAAGCCCTGATCGCGCGGCCAACGATTCCCGTGCATCCAGCGGTTCCGCCATAGGCCGGATGGCTTTTCAGCTCTTTGAGCCTTTGACGGGCGGCATGGAGCTCTTCCATGCCATCCTTGTACCGGTCCGCCGCAAGGGGGCGGGCGCTTCCGGTCGCGCATTTGAGACCTCCGCCAAGGACTCCCTGGCAGACGCGCTTCGCCGCGCCGAAGCAAGGAATCAGCGCGCCTTAAGCTTGCAAGCTAAACCAGGGTATCTAATTCTTAGTCAAGAGAATTGGCGCGGATTTTAAAGTAAAGGCGAACCATATTCGAGCAGTGTGCGGGTGGTTACATTGGTCAGCAGAAGACTTTTCTACTAAATATGGCGTCAGAATGAACACAATGGCTCGAATAGAGCGCGCCATAAGCGCTCCAAAAACTGAAACCGTGGCAAAAATTATGGGTACCTTTTCGGAAGCTGGGATTGAATTGCTTCCAGCGCGGCCTGAAGCGCCGTTTCTCCGCCCCGGCCTAATCCTGAAACCGCGTTGCGGGAACCGGCGCTCCAGACTGGCCGCAGGCCACCGCGCGGCTTGCGCGGCGTGGAACACGGTCTTGACGGCCGGGAGTGCAGCGCGATCCTCAATCGGGCAGGGGCGTTGCGGTTAGGCTCAACCGGCATGCACAATTGGTTCTGGCCCACAACCTTTGTAGAGCGCCCCCTCTGGTGTGAGCGCCGGTTGGGATCATGGGACCAGCTCCGGGATCAGCTGGCAACAGCGGCGGAAAGTGAGTGATCCCGGATTTTTAACTATAAGCATATGATAAACTTCAAGAAGATTCTTGAGAGGGATCACTGGGATCACATCTGTAGAGGAAATAAGGCTCCTTACGAGCGCTTAATAACAGCGCGGCAGTTTCCCTGCTTCTTGGCGTTGATCGAAGGAGCCATCTCATTTGGCGGCATGATGAACCCGTTAGAGAGGGCCATCGGGTCAATGAGAAAGCCCCTTGAGCTTCCCGTCCTCACATAGCTTCTACTCGCCGGCTGAATCGGGCCCTGAGTGTGGGCTCACCCTGTTCGGCGGGCGGACGCCTGCGCATAAATGGAGTGCTGCTGCTTGGACAGGCCCAACGCAACGGACGCTCCGCTGAATTCCGACCTGGTGCGTCCACAGTGAGTATTTGTTAGATCAGGCTACATCTTAACGGGAAACTAACTCTTTGTTTTTATTGGTGAGCCCAGATGGATTCGAACCATCGACCCTCTGATTAAAAGTCAGATGCTCTACCGGCTGAGCTATGGGCTCTTACTAGAAACGGCAATCGGCGCGCATATGCCTTCGCGCGCAAACTGGATTGGACCATAGGTTGACGGGCAGTTTTGGTCAATAGGCGTTGGACGCAGTTTTAAGCCCCGTCGCAGCGGAACGCAACAAAGAGCTTCCGAAGGCGTTTAGCCCTTGCCCCCCGCATGTCCAGGACGGGAACCTAAGAGCCGCCGATGGCAATCCCGGCGC
>CAZGMX010000129.1:0-8236 GCA_964526865.1 uncultured Actinomycetota bacterium
AACAGATATAAACACCGTACAAGCGCGCAGGAATGAAATGCAAAAACGGATGGATGATCCAGCCGCCAATCTCTCGCCGGCGGACAAACAGAATATCGCGAACGAATTACAGCAGCTGTCCGGCGAGTTGGAACGCCTGAGCGTATTGCAGTTCCAGGAAGAAGCGGCCCTCCTGCAATCCGCGGCGCAGGTACGCAAGGCGGATCTCGCGCTTGCCGTTAATGTGGCGGAACAGGTCAAAGTCGCGGCGACGGCTGTGGCGGCACAGCGGAAAATAGTGACGAACTTTAATGCGGCATCTTCTCAAGATAGCGTAGATGTGACCAACGCGGTCAGGGATCAGCAGGAAAGACTGGATGCGCTGGGTGGAGTGATGGCCGGGGCTTCAGACGCGGCCGCCGTGAATGAGGCGGTTGCCGCTGCGCAGGGACTGGTTTCAACTCAGGAGCGCGCCATTGAGCAGAGACTGGCTGACATTCGCCAAACGAGAGAAACCGCGCGAGCGGAGGCGCAGATCGCCCATGACACAAAAATACTGGAAATGGAAAATGCCCTGACAAATGCCAGGGCGGTATTGGCTGGGATTACGGACGAGAAACTCAGGACGGAACAGGAGGCAAAGGTCGCCAAACAGCAGGCGGACATCGATGCGCTGAAGACGTCCTTCCAGGCAGCCTTGAGGAGCGATGAGGGGTGGGCAGACAAACAGCAGAAACTGTTCCAGGTTGCGCGAGACGCATATTTGGCAAAAGTGGCCACGGCGTCGCGGATAAGGCTGGAGGCGCTCAACGCGGAGGCGCTGCTTGTGGATGCGGCCCGGCGGGCAGAAGCAATTGCCCTGGCGCAGGTGCAGTTAAACGAGCGGGTCTCCCAGTCTGAAAAGGCCCAGGCGGCGACCGTGCAGTTGACCAGTCAGGAAAATCTGGATGCGGCAAAGAAAGCGATTATGGCCGCGGATATCCTCAGTTTGTCCGCCCTGGCGCAGGAACAGGCGGTGGATGTGGACAAGGCGCTGGAAGAATTTGACGCAACGGCCGCATCTGTTGAAGAGGGATATCGCAATCTTTGGAATACGCAGGGCATGTCTCAACAGGATCAAGATACCAGACTGGGTATCCTGAGAGGCGATTCCCAGATACGCCGCGATGCCTATCGCGCGGCTCTTGCTGACCGCAATATCCGGATCAATCAGGTCAAAGACGAACGGTTTGCCCAGTTGTATCCGGATGGAAAGGAAGTGGAGGACGAACGGGCCAAGGCGCTGGAGATACTCAAGAAAGAAACGTACCAACAGGAGGAAACCGTTCGGAATATGACAACTGCCGGAACCTTTGCGGGCGGCGCGCAGGACATGTTGGGCAAATTGGAACAGATTTTGGCGGATGAGATCGGCAAGGTGGCAGGCAAACGGGCAGAAGAGGCGGCCGACGCAAGCAAGAAAATCACCAGTGTGGAAAACAAGCTGAAAGAATTGGACACTCAGATTGCAGCGGCGAAGCAAGCTGCTGAGTCGGCAACGGATCCCCAGAAAAAATATGAGGCCGTCCAAAAGCAGATGGCATTGGAAAAGCAAAAAACTTCTATGCAAAAGAATCTGGAGAATCTGCAGGCGGCAGAAGCCAAGGCTAAGGAGGCCGCCGACAAGGCGATTGCGCAGTTGAAGGATGAAGTAAAGGCGTGTCAGGCCAAGGTGCTGCAGGCGTTGCAAGAAAATCACATCAAAGTTCTTCGCGCCGAAATTCAACGAGGCGAGAGCTTTGATATCAAGGACCCGCGGTTCGCCCAATTGACACCGGAAGAAATCAAAGCGCTCTCCTCTGAAATTGAAGCGGTGCTCAAGACGGCAAATATTGGGGGCCAGTCGCTAGCCCTGACCCGGGATCAGGATGAACTGTTTGTCCTGGGCGAATATCAAGCGGCGGAGGATCAATATAGAACCGCAATCACGGCCGCGCAGTCGGCACTGGAAACAGCCGCGGCCAGCGACAAGCCTGCGCTCTACTGTCAACTGGCCGCCGCGCAATACAAGCTGGCAGTCGCGTTGATTCATCAGGGCAGACTAGAGGAGGCGCGCATGGCGCTGAGTAGTATGAAGGATGCCATTCAAAATAGCGCTGTGCCAGCAGATCAGAGTATTACAAGACAGATAGAAAATTTCAGCATGCTTGTGTCGGCGCCGGAGATCAAGCGATTGGCGGATGCCGCTGTGTTGCGCGCGAGAATGGCCCAGGCAGAAACCAGGGTAAGAGACTTGGCAGCGCAATTGGAAACGGCCAAGCGGGAATTGGAAGACGCCTTGGCGAAGAAAAAGATTGTCAAGGCCACAGCCTTGGGGAAACTTCTAGCCAGTTTGGCAAATCCAATACTTAATGACCTTGCAAGGCAAGGACAATATGACGAGATCATGAATCAATTGCCTGATGTAGTTCTTGCGGCGCTTGGGAAGTTTGAAGAACTTGAAGACACATTGGCCGATCAAACGATCGAAGCCGCAAATCAGAAAATCAAAGACTTGGAAGCACAAAAAGCGCAGGCGCAGTCGGAATTCGATCGTCTCCAGGCGCAGGATGTGGCGGATAAAACCATGGTGCGCGTTAAAGACATGGCAACAGGACAGGAGGCTGTGATACCCAGGCAGCTTTTGAAGATTGGCCTCAACTCTGTCACGGTGCAGGGCGTGCATGCTCAACTGGGAAATGGGCGCATAGCGCTTTTGGTGAAGACATGGGCAGGCAATTATGCGGTGGTGATTTGGGATCCTCAAGCGGATCCGCAGGGATTGAAGACCGATCTTAGGGCAGTGCCTGAGACAACGGATTTGAGCACGTGGCGGGCCGTTGCCCCCGGAAAATACATGGCCCTGAAAAAGGATGGCAGCGGCCAGGTGACTGCCGGTCTGTTCATTGATGCGCAGAAGACGGAAGACATTGATTTGCCGTTACAAGAGGTGCGGCCGGGAGTGTATGGAACGGAATACAAGGATGAAAAAGGTGTTTCCTATGCCTGCATTATTACCGCAGGCGGCAAAACGGCGGCATTCGCAAATTCCGCGTTGAAGGATGTTGTTTTTGACAGCATGGGCGATTACTTTTTTGTGCCGGCAGCCGGTGGAAAGACGGCGTTGTACGAATTGGGCACTGGACTGCCGCTGTTGGAGACCGGTGCGGTCAGCACGGCGGATGTTGTAAATGTGCAAAGGATGAAGGATTCCACAGGAAAGGTTGTCACAAAGATTCTGACCAAGAACTGGCTGGGAGAAAAACTGCATGTGTTTGACGGCGCGACCTACATGGGCTATTTGGCAAGCCGCACAGCTAAGACCGGCAATCTGGAATTGGTCCAGACGGCAGGCGAAGGTTTAAACCTTACGGTGCGCATCCCCATCCCGCTGTTTGCCACGCTTTCCGATGCGGATTTGATTACCCGGGATGCGCAGACGGGCGCGGTCAAGATAGGCTTCAAGGCTAACGCCGATCGAGGGCGCGCCGTGATGACGATTCCGGGTGCCAAAGACGAAGAGATGAAAGTTGCCTATTCGCGCATGGAGGGTGACGCCGAGATTACGGTGGAAGAAGTGTTTGATTTGGCAGGCGAAATCAAATCTCGTGTGGAAACCAACAAGAAAACGGGAGACAAAGTTGTCACGCAGGTTGAAGGGCCGAAGACTGTTACCACCGCTACGATGGGAACCCGTACGATTGTTACGACGGACACAAGAGATGTTACGGCCGGCGTGGTAACGCGTGTGGAGGAAGACAAGGCCCTGGGATTAAAGATCACCCGCACGATGAGCGAAACGCCGCAATTGACAGTGTTGGAGGACGCTAATGGCAAAAAGGTTGAAGTGCGCGATGCGGTTGTTCCCGTCATGAGAGAAATCGCGGCTGCCAATGTGGCTATTGTTCCGGATGTTATAGCCGTTGCCTTTTCTTCCGGCTCTGTTGTGTTGTTGGGCGAAAAACTGGCGGATGGTTTGGTTCCACTGCCCGGTGGAACGACAATAGACAATATCCGCGTTTCCGGCGACGTTCTATCAGTAATTACCCGTGCCGACGGCAAAGACAAGTTGTATGCGATGAATGTCGCGACCTGCGCTTATCTAGGTTTGGCAGATATTGATCCTGTGAGCGGCACGGTAATGGTTCCTTACAACGACATCAAAGACTACAGAATGGTTGTGGTGGATGCCAAGATTGGCCAAAAGCTGGGGGTCATAGACAGCAGGAATGGGCCGTCGGTTCTTGTCCGATCGGTGGACGTTAGCGACAAAAAGGACAAGCTCCGTGTGACGCAGACAAGCGATGATTCGGTTTGTGTGTCAGAATTTAAGGCGGGTCAGCCGTTGGGGAGCGCAACGGTTGTGCGCAAGGCCCCGAATCAAACGGAGATATCGGGCACGATCGGTTCCACCGCGATTGCAGGTGTCATGATTCCCCTGGAATTGGGCGAAATTGTGGGGATAGAGGCGGATGGAACAAAGCAAACATTGGCCGTAAAATCCTGGGTGGGGGGAAGAGAAATAACTGTTACGTTAAATGCCAAAACCGGTGCCGCGCAAAAGGTAGTTATCAGGAACATAAATACCGGCATGGTTATATCCTATGATTTGGTGGACGGCGTGTTGAAGGAAACCGGTTCCGTACTTGTCACAGACCGCTTGAAGTTCTCTTATGATCCCGCGGCCAAAACGGTGAACATTGAAGACGCGCAGAACAATATGCGGCTAGAAAATCTGCCTATGGATTTTGTGGCACAGCTGGGGGATCCAGCCTCCATCAGCGGAATCCACCCCAATGTGGGCAGTGGCTGGGTTGCGGTAGAACGCCGTGATGTAAATGGCCTGCCGGTGACACACCTTTACCGTCGGGCCGACGGCAAAACAATAGAGCTGCCGGGTAAATTTATGCAGGAAATTCAGGCACTGACATTCACTGTGATTTTGGCGGGCAATGAGATTCTGGACATCGGCCGTGAGGGAAGCCGATGCCTCCTGCCCGTCAGCGACGCGCGGGAATTTCATGCGTTGGGCGATGGCTTGTATGCATACTCAACCGGCGACGGGGTATTTGCGCACGATGAGATTCTTGTTGCGCAAGCGGGATCGGCGATCCCCTTGGCGTATAGAGTAACTTTGGGACGTGTTTTGGGTGCGACCGCCCTGTCGGATCAGCAGCTGTTGGTGACAATACGCAATAAGGAAGGCGCCGTGAGCCTTGTTCTGGTAAATCAGGCTGGCCAGGAACGCATACTCTCTGAAGCGCCGGAAGGTGTAGTGTTTGAAGAGGTTGGTATTGGACAGGGAATATTTGCTATTGAACGGGACGGTGTTACGACGCTGGTGGATTATGTCTCCGGCGCCATGGTGCAGTGGCCGGAACCGCTGGGCCAACTGCGCGACAAAATAAAGACCATGATGCCCGCCGCGGACGGCGCCACGATAGTTCTGTTGGAGACGGATCAGGAAATCAGGGAAGTCCTGGTGGCGGCAGACGGATCCATCGTGCAAGAGACGATTAGGTCAAAGACGGCAGATGTAGATGGGAATCACTTCATCACGCGGCTGGATGCTACGGGTGCGGTGCAATGCGTTCAAAATTCTTCGGGTCAGCTCATCGCGCAAAAAGTTTATGACAGCAGGGAAATGCATGACGAAAATCTTCTCTATGTGGACAACTGGAAGGGGAATGTTGTAGAGCGCGTTTTCGCGGCGAAAGATGGTGTTACAAGCGGCATCGTTATCCAGCCGCCCAAGGTCATGACCAATCCATTTGCCGATCTCTTGACGATCGGCGGCAAAGAAATTGAGAAATATCAGGAGAATGCTTATGGCATCCTCGTTGTCAGCAAACTTGGGGCCAAAGAGGCAGTTGTCACACAGACGGAAGCCCGAGGAAAAATCACCGCAAAAATATCCGTTGCGGACGGCAGTATGCTGCCGCCGATCGGAAATATCACGGCCGTGTTCGATGCGGGCAACGGGGCGATAGCGTATAGCAGGCCGGGTCAGCCGGTTGTGGTGTTGGATACAAAGACAGGGAAATCGTCTGAAATCGGTATATCCCAGGGGACGATTCAAGATGTCAAACAAGTCGGCGGTCCTTTCTACCTCATCTCTGCGCGCGTCGGCAATCAGACACAACTTGGGTTGTTCAATGTGGCAACCGGCCGCTGGGAATACGAACGGTTTGAGCCGGATTCCTCTGCGCGCGTGTTTGCCGATGGAAAACTGGTGGCATTTGCCGCCTGGCGCAAGGAGGGGGAACCGCCGGCCGCCATACTATTGGATACGGCAAGCGGCATGCTGTCGGTTCTGGAAGGTGTGAACCCAACTGAACTGCATTTGACCAAAGACGGCCAGTATTTTGCGCGGTCGGTGGAACAACAGGATGGCAGTAAAGCCGTCGCGGTTTTGTCCCGCGAGACCGGTCAGCAGTCTGCCCTGATCCCGATTAAGGATCCCGCCGACGTGACGATGGTAAAGGCGCCGGAGAAAGATGTGCTTATCATCGGCACGGAATACGATGGCATCTTTGTCATGCGGGGGGGCAAGCTTGCAGAACTAGTCGAAGATGATGGCATGCGCACGCTCTATCGCGATGGCAAGGTGGTGGAAACCGTCAAAGGCGGTGAACACACGTATTACGCGGCTGACGGAAAAATCCTGGCACAAACAAGTATGGAAGACAGGCCCGACGGCATCTATTTGCAGTACGAACTGGCCGGCAAGACGGGTGAAGTGAGATTGGGTGAAGGCGGCATTCAGATCTACGAAGATGGGCCCGTTTTCAACAAAGACAAGGGGATGATCCAATTGATTTATGATGTCGGCGACGGCCGGAGAGAATTTGAGTTTAGACAGGACGGCACCACGGTGACGACACGGACAGAGGAATCAACAGACGATCAGGAAAATACCCGCAAGGTCGTCAGCGTACAAACGCTCAATGCGGCTGGACAAAAAATCCAGGAAGTGATTACCGATCAGACATTCAATGTAAAAGGTGAAAAGGTACAGGACAAGATTACGGAGCAAACATTCAATCAATCAGGGCAGGAAATAAGTCACAAAGAAACAACCGTCACACAAAAGGTTGAACCGGACGGCGCTCTCACAATAGAAACGGCAATCGCAGACAAAATGCTCGATGGCAGTGGGAACGAATTGCGGCTGGTCAAAACATTGGCAACACAGACATTTGATGTCAATGGGCACAAGACATTCGACGTGGTCATAACACAGACGTTCGGACGGGAGGCCAAACTCCTGAAAGAAGTGCAGGAGCTCAAACATCAGGGGTTGAGTGTGACCCGCAATGGCATGGATTCCACCGTGACAATCAAAGACACGCAATCCGGAGTGACATACCCCTTGGACGATCCGGAATTGGCGAAAGCCATGTTCGAAGCAAAGGCCGGCACAACCGGTTTGACGCAGGTGGCGGCACTGCGGCGGGATCTGGGGGCGGGGATACTGGCGCTCCAGCTTGTGGGAGAAGGCGGCCAGGGTGTTGCGGAAACCATCATTCTTCAGCAGGCAAAGGACAGGCAGATGCAGCGGTTGACATCGACGCGCGTTGAAGAACTTGCAAAAGTCGATCGAGACCTGATTTTGGCCACCGTGCGACAAAACAATACGGAAACACAGATGCTCGTCAATCTTGCAACGGGCGAAATGACGCAGGTTGCGTTTAAGGACCTCGGAGGAGGTCTGAAGGCCTACGACAAAATCGATGCCGGCGGCAAGGCAGTGCAGACCGTCTTGATCATGCCCAGTGGAGAAATGAAAGTCTATGGACCGGCCAGTGCGTCCATGAGTGCCGACGGGACGATTGCCGTTGAATACAAGACATTCAGCGGCACGGTCAGCGAATACCTCGATGGGCAGACGTTTGCCCTGAGCAGAAAGGTGACCACGGCAGGCACTCTTGTCAAAGAAGAGGAAATGCTTGCCGGCGGTGTTGTTCGAACGACCTTGACAGAGGGAAACAAACGCCGTGTGGAGATGCGCGATTCGGATGGAAAACTCATCAGCGCGACGGTGGAGGATACGCGAAACAATATTGTTGTTTCGCGCGCGGCCGGCGGACAGACCGAGATCAGGGCGGCAAGCGCGGGAGGATTATCCATTACGGTTGGCGGAGACATTTTAAACACACTGATGTCGCGCGGGCTGTGGGTCGAGGGTTTCGACGATAGAACAGTGCCGGGATATGCGCTTCTGGCAGTGGAGGACGCA
>CAZGMX010000130.1:0-8197 GCA_964526865.1 uncultured Actinomycetota bacterium
GCCCGGCGCGAAGCACGCGTCCAGTCCGAACTCAACACCTTGATCGCGGCGACGGCCGAGGCTGCCAAATTGGGCCTGCGTGTGAATGCGGGGCACGGCATCCACTACCACAACGCCCGTGACCTCCTAAAGATGGCCAAGCTGGAGGAAGTCAACATCGGGCACAGTATCATCTCCCGTGCCGTGTTCGTGGGGTTGGACAGGGCGGTTCGGGACATGGTAACGCTGTTGTCATGAAAATTCTTACGCCCGCGCAAATTCAAGAATTGGACCGCCGCACCGTCGCGGAATGCTCTATCCCCTCTTTGTCTCTGATGCAGAAAGCCGGAGAAGGGGTCGCAAGCGCCATCATGGATGTCTTAAGAAAGCGCAATCTGCCGCCGCGCGTGGGCATTTTTACGGGGAAGGGAAACAACGGCGGAGACGGCTTCTGCGCGGCCTGGGTGCTGGCGTCCCACGGAATTTCCTGCAAAGTCTTCGCGCTCTTCCCCCCCAGGGAACTGACCAAAGACGCCGCGTATTACTATCGAAAGGCAAACGCCTCTAAAAAGGTCAAAATCATTTCCGTTGCAACCGGCTACCTTCTGCAAAAATATATCCCCCAGATCCAGGACTGTGCGGTCGTGGTGGACGCTATCATGGGAACCGGTTTCAGAGGCCGGCCTGAGGGCATCATCGCGGAGGCAATCGATCACATCAACAGCGCCAACGGGTTCATCCTTGCGGTCGATGTCCCGTCCGGACTGGACGCCGCTACGGGCAAGGCGCAGCTCTCCGTCGTGGCGGACCTGACCGTCACGATGGGGTTTTGCAAGACAGGGTTTCTGATGGAGGATGCCATGAATCATGTGGGTTCCCTGCACGTGGTGGATATCGGCATTCCTGCCCGGCTCTCCAATTCTGTTTCGGCGTCGTTTCAACTGCTGGACCGGCACCTCGTCCGAAATCTATTGCCGCGCCGTCTCCGCATCAGCCACAAGGGAAATTACGGCCACCTTCTCATTGTGGGAGGCGCCTGCGGCATGAGCGGGGCGGCGATTCTATCCGGAAAGGCGGCGCTTCGAACCGGCAGTGGACTGGTGAGTGTTGCCTGCCCTGCCAGTTCTCAGCCGATCGTGGCGGCAAGTTGTCCCGAAATCATGACCCTGGCCCTGCCGGAAAATTCCCAAAGGACTGCCAGTGCGGCCGCCGTCAAGACACTCAAAGACGCAGTTCACAGCGGCAGATTCGACGCTGTCGTGTTGGGCCCGGGACTGGGCAGAAACAAAGACACGGAAGAGCTGACCTCTGCGATTTTGCGGGAGTTTGATGTGCCGCTGGTCGTGGACGCAGACGCTCTTTATGCCATCGCCCAAACGCATCTGGATCTGCGGCATGCAAAATCCAAAAAGATTATCCTGACACCCCACCTGGGGGAATTCGCGCGCCTTGTGGGACACAACGTGGACGACGTACGCAATCATCTCTGGGAAAATGTCGCGCAATACGCGCAAAAAATCCAGCACACCGTCGCGGCAAAATCATACATCACCTACATCACCGGTCCCGGCCCTGAGAGTTTGATCAGCACGGCGGGAAACCCAGGGATGGCAACCGCGGGAATGGGCGATGTCTTGAGCGGAGTCATTGGATCATTTTTGGGCCAGGGGTTCTCACCCACCGCGGCGGCCGCAGCAGGAGCCTTCGTCCACGGCAGTGCGGGAGATCTTGCCGCCGAGATCAAGGGATACCACGGCCTAATCGCCTCGGACGTCATCGAGGCCATTCCAAACGCGATCAACAACCTGCAGACTGTTGTGTCCGCTGCGTCCCCCGCCATTGGCGGGGACTTCGCTTGACCCAACACATTGTCTGGAACAAGAATCCATAATCCAATTGGATGCCTTTTATTTTTTATGATTGAGTTATTGACGAACGTCGAAACCCTTGCTAGCTTTTCTTTTTCCGCGTTTCACGCCACCGTAACTCAGGGGTAGAGTAGCGGTTTTGTAAACCGCCTGTCGGGGGTTCGATTCCCTCCGGTGGCTGATTGATAATCGAAATGCCATAGAAGATCTTTGATGAATGACAGACACTGTTTGAAATGACTATGGGCAGGTACCAAAGTGGCCAACTGGGCCGGGCTGTAAACCCGGTGGCTTTGCCTTCCGTGGTTCGAATCCACGCCTGCCCAAAAACATTGTTCCTGGTGCACAAATCATCGGAAAGAGATTCTCACCGACAAGCGATTCGACAAGATATCCGAGCGCACAGAGTAAGCGAGGAAGAGAGAAATAGTAGTAACGGTAGTAACAGAATATACTTGACACCGGTTTGCCCTCTTGATAGGATCGCCGTGGTTTTGACTCGTGGAAAGACTGAAAATGCGACATATATTTGAAGCGGAAAAGCCATAGGGATTTACGTCCTTGTGGCTTGTTTTGTTTCGGGCCATGTCGATGCAAGTCTTTGTCACGGATGACAACAAGAAAAATCCCGCAAACTGCGGGGTTGTATAATTGAGTGAATGAGGAGGATTAGCATGGTCAAGGGCGTCGTAAAATGGTTCAATGACAAAAAAGGTTTTGGATTCATCAAGCCAGAAGATGGTGAAGATGTATTTGTTCATCACACGGCGATTCAAGGAAACGGCTTCAAGACTCTCAGTGAGGGTCAAGCCGTGGAATTTGACATCGTCCAGGGTGAAAAAGGAAAACAAGCCCAAAACGTTGTCAAGCTAGCCTAGTCCATACCACCATTTGGACACAAGAACCCCCAAAGAAAATTCTTTGGGGGTTCTTGTTTTACTGACGAAATATCAGCTTCTTGGTAAAATCTTACTCAATGCCATGTTACACAGGCCGAATGGCGGAACGATGGGGTGTGTTATACCATGACAATCCAAACGAAACTCCTGTCCAATTTTTTCATCGTGGCTGGAATCGTTTTGGCGTGCAGTGTTTTTGGCATATGGAGCATCAACAAGATCGAAGCCAACCTGGAATATGTCACGGCCCGTGCCTGGTCTGCGGCCAATGCCGCGATGGAGACCAGCATCGACAACCTCACGCGCATCATTGCCGCTGAGGAATATCTTCGGGGAGACCGGGAACAGGCCCGGTTTCTTATCCGCCGGGCAGAAGAAAGATTCACAACAAAATTCGAGCAGCTTCGAAAAAGCCAACTCGCCGACGAAACGGTTCTCAACAACATCAAGGAACTATGGAACAAGCTCGTCAAACTAGAATCCAAGACTCTGGCCAATTATCACCTAAAAAACAGGACAAAACTCCAGCTCGACGAAAATTCCCTCATCTGGTCCAAGACACTAGAACGGCTCCGCTACCGTTTGAGCCTGTCCAGGAGCAGCAATGCCCAACTCGCACAGCAGGGCGAAAACACCCTGGTGAGTATCGGCCTTGTGAGTATGGCGGAAAAAGCAGCCATCAACAACTATCTGGCGGGATCCATCCGCGAAGACGAAATCGAGGACGTCATTGAGGGATTCCGGAGCAATATCAAACGCAAAATAACCGAACTGTCGCAGAATGCCGTCGTGCCACCGGACGACGGCAAGACCGTCCAAAACATCTACACGGAATCCACCCGGCTCACGGACAAACTGATCAGTTCCCATCGCACGTACCGCCTGGAGCAAACAGAGTTGAGTTACAACACCCTGCGCTTGGTGGAGGCCTTTGAATCGATCAAGGAGCAGATGAACGACAATATGGAACAGGCAACGCGGTCCGGCAAAATCCTGGCCAGAAAATCCCAAAACTATTTTGCCCTTCTCGCCGCCGCAGCTTTTCTTTTCGCCCTCGTGATCGGGATTTTGATCACGCGTTTGATCACCCACCCGATCCGGATCCTCACGCGGGCCACCCAGGCCATTGCCAAGGGAGACCTCACCCACCGCGTCAACATCGACACCAACGATGAACTGGGGTGGTTGAGCAGATCTTTCAACAACATGGCCGACGACATCCATCGCTACACGGAAGAAATCCAAAAAAAGAGTCTCCAGGCGGAACTGGCAAATCAGGAACTCCTGGTGACCAACAAGGAGCTCTATGAGGCCTTAAGCGAACTGGAAAAACAGAGCAACATTCTTAAGGAAACCAACAAAGAGTTGGAAAAGGCCACCCGTTTGAAAAGCGAATTTCTCGCCAACATGAGCCACGAACTCCGTACCCCGATGAATTCCATCATCGGCTTCACAAAACTGGTGCTCCGAAAGAGTACCGATACCATCGACACCAAGCAGAAAGAAAATCTCCAGAAAGTCCTGCTCAGCGCTGAACAACTGCTATCCCTGATCAATAGCATCCTGGACCTCTCCAAGATTGAATCGGGGCGAATGGAAGTCTATATCGAACCCTTCGTCATCAACGATGTGGCGGAGCAGGTCAAAGAGGTCCTGTGGCCCCTCATCATGGAAAAAGACCTGAAGTTCACCATCGCCATCGATCCGACCCTTCCCCGGATTTATTCCGACCCGGAAAAGGTCAAACAGATCCTGACCAATCTGATTTCCAATGCCGTCAAATTCACCCAAAAAGGAGAGATCACGCTGTCCGTCCGGCGCACGCTGGCCACCCTGAGGTCCCATCCATCTACGGATTGCGTGGAAATCACTGTCCGGGACACGGGCATCGGAATCCCCTCGCACACCCAGCCCATCATCTTTGAAGATTTCCGGCAGGCGGACGGTTCCACCACCCGGAAATACGGCGGAACCGGCCTGGGATTGTCCATCTGCAAGAAGCTGTGCGCTCTTTTGGGCGGCGCACTGACTCTGGTAGAAAGCCACGTGGGCAAGGGGTCCACGTTCCGGGTCCTCCTTCCCATCGACTACGAAATCGAGAAAAAACTGACGGACAGCACTCACGGAAACGCAGCGGCAAAAATCACGCGGCTCCTGACGATTGATCTGTCCGAAGAGGCGCGTGCGTACCTCAAAAATAAAATTCTGGGAGAAGGCGTACAAATACTTTGCGCGAACACCGGCCCCGCGGGATATAAGACCATCCTCAAGGAAATGCCGGACCTCATCCTCATCCAACCCGCGATTCAAAACAAGGGGTGGGAATTCATCGCGCAAATCAAAAACGACCCGATCAGCGCAAAAATCCCCGTCGTGGCCGCCTTTTTCCGTGACAACAAGACGCTGTGCCTGCCTCTGCCATTCGACGATTTTCTGGCAAAACCACTGGATCAGACCATTCTATTAAAGACTGTTTCCCGGCGGTTGGGCCCCGACGCAAAAAACATTCTGATCGTAGACAACGACCCTCTCGTGCAGGAAACAGGATCCCAGTTTTTGTCTCAGAAATATTTTTGCGTACGCTGTGTCAATTCTTTGGAGGAGACACAAATTCTGTCCAAAGAACAGGCCTTTGACATGGTGCTGTTGGACATCCTCTTGTCGGCACAGAACCATCACCGGCTGGTGGACCATCTCCCCCAACAAAAACGGCCTCTTTGTCTGGCGTTGATTTCGACCAGGCTCACCCTGGCCCAGCAGGAAATATTGGATCAAGGCTTGCGTGCGGCGGCGCAAAAAGAAGAGACGTCGATCGAGACACTGATCCACAAGATCGGCCGGATATTGAGCCCCGCGGCCACAAAACTTGCCACCTTGTATTGATTCCATGACCGGAGCAACCCAAAAAATCATCCTTCTGGTTGAAGATGTGCCGCTCAATCGGGACCTCATCGTCCAGCTGCTCGAGGATCACTACCGGGTCGTTCAGGCCTGCGACGGATTTGAAGGCGTCGCCATGGCAATACAAAAACGGCCGGATCTGATCCTCATGGACTTGTCCCTGCCCGGACTCGACGGATGGGAAGCCATCCGCCGGATCAGAAATCACGCCGAGACAAGACACATTCCCATCATCGCCCTGACCGCCCACGCCATGATCGGAGACAAGGAAAAGGCCATTGCGCTGGGATGCGACGACTATCTGACCAAACCCATCGACGAGCGCCTGCTGTTGAAAACCGTTCATCATTTTTTGACTTCAAACAAGATGTGAGGTAAGGTATTGGGCGTGAGAACCTGATTTGTTTATGCACCAGTCAAAAACAGAGAGAATTCTTATCATCGAGGACGACCGCTTTACGTGCGACCTGCTACGCGAAGAACTGCAGGAGCTGGGGTACGAAGTGGCGTTCCTCGAAAACGGCAAAGAGGCCCTTTCGGTATCGCACCAGTTCAAACCCGATTGTATTTTATTGGACATCATGATGCCGGAAGTGGACGGTTATACAACCTGCCAGACCCTGCGAAAAGATTCCCGGACGGCGCAAATCCCCATCATCTTCATCACGGCCAAGGACACCCCGCGGGACCTGAGCCACGGACTCTCTCTGGGCGCCAATGATTATATCGTGAAGCCATTCAACATGGAGGTGCTGTCGGCGCGCATCGAAACCCAGCTGCGCGCCAAGCGCCTTCTGGACCAGGTTCACAAGCAGAACAAGGAACTGGAACGGCTGAACACCAGCATCAATGAATTTCTCGGCATGGCCTCTCACGACCTGCGGACACCGGCCAGCGTCATCGAACTCATTGCCTCCACCCTGCTGGACGAAACGGCCGGCCCCCTCACCGAGATTCAGAAATCCCTGTTGACCAAACTGTATCAGCAGACGCGCTACATGAACCAGCTTCTCAACGACCTGCTGAGCCTGGCACATATCGCCAGTGGCAAGATTGTCCTGCACCTTCAGCAGGAAAATATCAACCTCTTGTTGAAGGAGAATCTCTCCGCACTCACATTTCTGGCCAAGAACAAATCCATCGCGATCACATTGACAGTGGACGCCACTCTTCCGGATGTTCCCCTGGACAAAGCGCGGTTCACCCAGATCGTGGACAACATCATCTCCAATGCGATCAAGTTCACTCCCCCCGGCGGCAAAATCTCGGTCAAAACCAGCAAGAGCATCGCCACGCATGAAAAAAAATGGGCGTGCATCTCCATCTCGGACACCGGCGTGGGCATGGACCCTCAGGATTTACAAAAATTATTTCACGAATACACCACCGGAAGCGCCAAGCCAACCCGGGGGGAAAAATCCACTGGCCTGGGGCTGTCGATTGCAAAAAAAATAACGGAATTACATCAAGGCGTCCTGGAGGTGACGAGCAAAGTCGGGGCAGGCACTGAATTCCTCATCAAATTTCCCCTCCCCTGACGGGGAGAGATACACTCACAGCTTTTTGGGACCGGCGAGCGTTTTCTCCACAAGTTCCGTGATGTCTTGCGAGCAATGCTCGTGGAGTTTTTCTTCAATCCCTCGGATTTTCTCCTTCAACGGCTGACACTGATCCGCGGTCTCTTTCTGGTATTTCAGATGCAGTTCATAAATCTTGTCCAAAAGTTCCACGTATCCAAATCCGGCAAAGCTGGTTCCATTGCCGTCGTTCTGACGAAACCGGTCCAAGCGGCGGCGAACATCTTCCCCCATCGCGCGGATGTACGGAAGGATCGTGCTCAATTTTTCAGAATCACTGGCCATCACAAAGCCGCCCGTCCGCGCCCCGCACCATAATCATATTCATCTCTTCCACGGTCAATACATCTGCCCCGCCACCATGGCCGGCGGATCCGGGATGATGGTGGTACTCACCCCCCGCTGGGACATGCACCCCGTCAGAGACAGGACGACCAGCCATCCCGCCATGCCGGCGGCAAACCACACAAAATGCGGCCAACCACTTGTCTTACCTGTCCCGGGCAGCAGCATCTCGCGCGCTTTCTGCGGCATCCTTAGCCATCCGGGCATAATTCTGTGCATCAACCAGTTCCTCACTGGAGGCCGCCTTGTCCGCATAATCAGCAGCCTGGCTGGCATATCTCGCCGCATCGGTATTCTCCGCCTCGTTCTGGGCTGTATTCGCCGCCTCCCTGGCCTGTGCGGCATATCCCTGAGCCTCTTCCAATGTTTTTGCATCCGCCGCCTGCTGCGCAAATTCTTTCGCGTCTCTCGCATAACTCTCCGCGTCACTCATGGATCCCGCGCGGCAGAGCGTCGCAGCACACATTCCCAAGATCACCCCCAGACACGCCATCCGTCGTATCGTCCTCATGAACACCACCCTCTTTTTTTATTTAGATCTTTTGGGCCTTTGAATCATTTGCCGGAATGATGTCTCTATGCAAACACTACGTCATTAGCATACCTTCTTGGGCCGTCCTTATCAACT
>CAZGMX010000131.1:0-8162 GCA_964526865.1 uncultured Actinomycetota bacterium
ATAGCTTTGCCCCGGATTTCTCCGGGGTTCCGGCTGGCATTCAGCCGGAACGTCCCCCGATTACTCGGCACGCCACTAACACTTCGACGTGTCCGCCACCACTTCAATGGCGGAGGTTTGCCCTTATCGTTAGAACAAGATTACAAAGAACAATAAAATGGCAAAATATATTTCTTCAAATCTTCGCCATTAACTCCAAATCTTGAAGTCCTTAAAACTCCTACACTTAGGCCAAAATCGACAGACCCTTCAAAGCCCCTAACTTCGTCAACATTATAGCCTAAAAAGGCAAATTTGTCAATGGACGTTGATAAAATATCTCCCCGGATTTTACCTTTTCTTGGCACTTTCAACTCCATTATTGCTCCCTTTTGAAGCATTTCTCCCCCTCAAAACGGCCCTATTACAGATTTTTCAAACTGCCATCATTAAAACCACAACAAATTGCCTGGCAATGATTTGCAAGCATTTATCATCCAGCCGAACTTCTGTTCTATACTGATAAAATGGCAAGATCCATGCCCAAAAGCGGCGTCTTACCTGCGAATCGTTTCATCGTATAACACATGGCAAAATAGCTCGTTCCCGAACATTGCTTCGTCGCCCATTTGAGGCGGTGTGGGATGGAAATAGTAGATCGGCAAACAATGGGCCATTGGATATACTTGCCGATCTATACTTGGCCTATGTTTGTCTGACGAAAAAACGAACCTAGAATCATCCAGGAGGCAATACATCTTTGCGCCGTGCCATTGTCCATTTTGGGTCAGATGGAATTATCGCCTACACACACAATCTGATGAAGCTGTGGAAAAGCTGCATGGCATATATTACGTTAAATCGGAGCCCACACTAACCTTTCAACAACAGCACGTGCGTAATGTTAAAACCGCGTATCACATGCAGGAAGGCCTTGCCATAATGTGAAAGTTTATGATCGCCCACGCCGGATATTTCGCGCATGGCCTCCAGCGTCTGTGGACGCAAGAGGTGCATCTGTTTGAGAGTGCTGTCATGAAAGACCATGAACGGGGCTATGCCCTCTTGCACGGCGATTTGACGGCGCAGCTCGCGCAGCGCTTGCCATAGCGGATCTTGTGGCGCATCCTGCGGGGCCGCAGACAGGGGACGGCGGCGGGACTTTTTGGGCATCGCAATGTCCTTGCGAAGCGTCAGACGCTCTTGTCCCTTTAGCAGCGGCCAGGCCGATGGCGACAAAATCAAAGATCCATGCCCTTCCCGGTCCGTACTGACATAACCCCGGGCCGCAAGCTGCCGGAATACGGACTGCCATTGGCCTTTCCCGATATCTTTGCCCGCCCCGAATGTCTTCAAACGATGATGGCCAAAATGCGCAATGCGCTCGTTTTCTTCTCCCGTCAGCACATCGATCAAGTAGTGTGCGCCGAAGCGCTCGCCCGTGCGCGCCACGCAGGACAGGGCCTTCTGCGCGGCCACGGTGCCATCCCATGTCTGGGGCGGCTGCAAACACGTGTCGCAATTACCGCAGGGATGCTCCAGTCGCTGTCCGAAATATCCCAAAAGCGCCTGACGGCGGCAGGTGGATATTTCGCACAAACCCAGCATGGCCTGCAGCCGCTGCCTCTCGCCGCGTTTGTGCATGTCGTCGGCCCCGGAGTTCTCCACCAAGTGCCGCAATAAAATCACGTCCTGCAATCCATAGATCATCCATGCATCCGCGCCGGCGCCATCGCGGCCCGCGCGGCCCGTCTCCTGATAATAGCTCTCGACGCTTTTAGGCAAGTCCAGATGCGCGACAAAGCGCACGTCGGGCTTGTCTATGCCCATGCCGAACGCGATCGTGGCCACCATCACGATGCCGTCCTCGTTCTGAAACCTGTGCTGATGCAATCTGCGCGTTTCGGCTGACAGACCCGCATGATAGGCAAGTGCCGTGTGCCCTTCCGTGTTGAGCCACTTGGCCGTCTCCTCCACCTTGCGCCTGGTCATGCAATAGACGATGCCCGCGTCTTGGGCATGCCTTTCGCGCAAGAATCGCAGGAGCTGCTCGCGCGGAGTGGATTTTTGCCCGATGTGATAACGGATGTTGGGCCGGTCAAAACCCGTGACGAAAATCCTGGGGGCCCTTAGCGCGAGCTTCTGCGCGATCTCCCGCTGCATTCTCCCATCAGCGGTGGCTGTCAACGCGATTCTCGGAATATTTGGAAAACGTCGGGCGAGCATTTCCAATTGCAAATACTCCGGACGGAAATCGTGTCCCCACTGCGAGATACAATGGGCCTCGTCTATCGCAAACAGCGCGACCGGCGATTGCAGGAGAAGTTCCTGCGTGCGCTCTTGAAGGAGCCGTTCGGGCGACACATAGAGCAAATCCCAATATCCACGGGAAAATTTTCGCTCCACCTCACAGACCTGGGCAGCACCCAGGCTGGAGTTTAGAGCGGCGGCCTTGATGCCGTATTGCGTGAGCGCCCTCACCTGATCTTGCATCAGCGCAATCAACGGGGACACCACAACACCCGTGCCCGGCCTCAACAAAGAGGGAATCTGATAACACAGCGACTTGCCGGCCCCCGTCGGCATGATCAGGAGTACATCGCGCCCCGCGATCACCTGCTCTATCACGTCCTCCTGACTGCCGCGGAAGGCATGATAACCAAACACCGTGCGCAATACCTCGTGCAGCTGGTCTGTCCGGGGGATCAATGGGGTCAGACTCGATTGATCCATTTTATTTTACCCCCTGGACCCGGCTTGCTTGTTCAGGAGCAGACTCCTCAAGAGGTCAAACAGAAACCCCGCCGCTTGCGTCAGCATCTGGGCCGTCTTTTCATGGTCATAGAGCCGCATGGTTTCCTTTACCCTGCCATATTGATACCCCAAAGAACCGACTGTCAGCAACGCGGGAGAAAACAGATGATCCATTGCAAGCGGCAAAACTCCCGGGGCATAAGCCGGTTCACCCCGAACATTAGCGGCGGAATTGGAATGGAGCAGGTGCGCGGCCTCATGGACCATTGCGTCGGCATAGGGGTCCGTTCTCTGGCAGGCCGTCAGGCTGACATGGGCGAATGTCCCGCTCGTCATTCCATCGATCACTTTGTCTCTTGGCGGCACGAGTCCATAATCCGTATAGAAAATCCACAAGACCTCCCACGCCAAATGAAGCCATCCGCTGGATATTTCGGCTTCAAGCACCCGCCGGGCGCCACCGAGGCTGAAGACATAAACACGGTTTCCCAACACACGCTGAAACACCCCAGTCAAACGGCATGCCATCTCCCCGAATCGCGCGGTCCCTGGTTTTCCTCATCCTGCTATCCGTGCTGCTAACTTTATCCCCTATGTTTCCCCTCAATATCTTCAATCCAATTAACATCGGACGCGGTTGCAACCAATTCGACCCGCGGGGGAAATACCCATACATATCAAACTCTGCTAACGAATTATGTTTGGATTACGTCTAAAAATCGATAACGTAATGTAAATTAGCACAGTGCCTGTTTTTAATATATTGCGATATTGGGATAATAACCTGTTGTGTCTTATCCGTACCCAAATTACGTTTTGATACAATTTCGGCCTGGTCTTGCGTTACAAACCAACGGCAACAGTATAGAAGGTGTGAAAAAAGACTCTTTCCACCATCGAACTTGCCGGCTCTCCCGGCACAATACTCGCCGGGATCGCTCGAAGAATAAACCGCCTGGTAATGACTTGCAAGCATTTATCATCCAGCCGAACTTCTGTTCTATACTGATAAAATGGCAAGATCTATGCCCAAAGTTGCGCCCACAGTGGAAATCGCTTAAAGAGTAATAGTTTGGTGGATCACCGTTCGAGATGGGAATCCCGGCGTGTTTCATGCCCGGATAACGAGTTGAGAGTACCTGCTTTTCGACGTATACTGCCGGACTTAACATCCCGATTCTATGTCCTAAGATTAGACCCTTTTTTATCGCTATTTTTCTCTTGTTCCCGCTGCCGAGTATTCTTCTGTTTTCCACGCTGTTCCGCTTCAACCGGCTCCAGGGAGGTGTTTTTTGCCACCTTGTCCAGCCCGAATTTGACAAAGAGCTGCTGGATCTGCATCCTGGTGAAACCCTTCTCCTCCAATTGCTCGATCAAGATATTGATGGCGGCATCCAATTCTGCCTGTTCCATCGCGTCCTTATTACTGCGCAGGTTCTGCGTCAGCCGCAGGGCCTCCACCAGCGTCTGCAATTCCATACCCCGGAAGAGTTCCGCGGTGGCCGTGTCGAGACCCTCACCGACCGTGGAATATTCCAGCAGATTGCGCACGTCTTCCGTGGCCATGTCTGTCTTGCGGGCGATCTCTTCCATGTGCTCGGGCGTAACCACCTGAGCCTTGATACGTTCCGCGCCCCGGGCAACACCGGAATAGCCATACATCGTGCCCGCCCGTTGAAGTTCCTGGACGATCAACTGTAAGTAACCCTGCCGGTCGTTCACCGCATTGCTCAGCGCCGACATGCTGTTGTAGGCCAGGGCGGGATTTTCAATTTTAAATGCACTGGACGCTCCGCCGCCTCCACCTCCGCCACCGGCAGATGGAATGACCTCTGGCACTTTGATCTCCCCAAACCGACCGACAGACGCGCCAGACGCCGCAGCCGCAGCAGCTGCCTCTTCCGCCGCAAGACGGGCCGCCTCGGCGCGACTCGCGATTTCTGTATCCACCATGCTGGCCAGCGACGCGTTGTAGTCGGCAACGCCTGAAACCGCCGTGTTCATCGTGCTGACGCGAGTATTGAGCGCGTCCATCGCTGTGTTGTGGTCGGCCAATGTATTCAGCGCTGCTATCTTGGTGTCTCCATCGGTCAGCCGGGCGTAGGACTTTCTCGCCTTGTCATCCGCCGTGGTCAACGCCGTAATATCCGCCGTCAGCTTGTTCTGCACGGGCCTAGCAACGGTGGTCACGCTGTCCACGTCTTCCTGCTTAAGCGCCAGCTCGGTTTTCAATGCCGTCACCCGGGCATCCGTCAGACCAGCAAACGACGCCTTCACTTCGGTCAGGTCCTTCATCCTGCCCTTGACCTTATTGACGGCATCCATCACCGCCGTTTCGAAGGATTCTTTCTCAATCGCTTCTCTGACGCTCACAACATCGGCGATGTCTTTTTGGGCCGCAGCCACAATCGCGCTTCGCTCCGCTCTCACGGCCGCATCCACCGCGCTGTGATAATCGCTCACTTCCAATGTAATGTTGGCAACTTCCGACTGCACGGCGGTGTCCGCCTGTGCCAGCGCATCGATGGATTTCTTATACTCCAGCAATTGTGCCTGCATCGCGGTTTTTGCGTCCCCGGCTTTGAGTCTTGCCAGTGCCGCCTCTGCCAGCCGCGCTTCCTGCGCAAGCGAACCGGCCAGACTGGCGGAATTGGCCAGGAAGGAATCCTGGGCGCCGGTAAGAGCCGTCATTGTCTCTCCGGAAGCACGAACCGCTGCCGCGCGCGCCACAATTTCATCTTCCGTCATCCTGGTGAATTCACCCGCCAGCGTCGCGGCTGGTATCATCTTGGCTCGGATGGCGGCTGCATCCTGTTTTTGTTTGATGTCGGCATCGCTGATCAATGTTGTCGCCTGACCGGACAGGAGAGCAACACGCGAGATGCTGTCCTCTACCGATGCGCGGGACGCACTGATCTGCAACCGGATGATGTCGCTCACCGAGGCGTTGTATACAGCAATATCCTTTGCCGTGTCGTCGTATTTTTTGCCCAGATCCGTGACGACGGTATTGAGCGTTGTCGTCGTTGTCCTGGTCGCATCCAGCCTGGCTTCCAGGGCACTGCGAGCGGAGTTTGCGGCCAGCTTTGCGATGGCGGCAGCCGTCTTGTCCAGGTCTGCCTGCTGACTGCTGATCAAAGTCCGGACCGCACCGATCTTCTCGTCGCGCTGTGCCTTGAGCGGATCCAACGCGCTGGATGCAATCGTCTCGCTGACAAGACGGGCCTCCAATTCCTCTTCACTCAGATTGGCGATGTCATTGCGCAGGGTGTCGAGATTCTTCTTTTGGGCAAGCACACTGGCGGCTGCCGAATCGATACTGACTGCCGCGGCACTTGCGCGGTTTGCCTTGTCCGCATTCTCCATGTCCTCGACCGCTTTGGTAACTACCGCGCGCAGAACCACAATCTGATTTGCCACCGCGCTATCAATCCGGTCATTGTTCTCCTTGATCTGCGTCTTGAGCGTCGTGACACGCGCCAGACGGCTGTCGATATCCGCCAGCGTCGTCGAAGTCGTGTCCACCCTGGCTTCCAGGGCGATTCGCTGGCTGGAGCTGGCCGAAAGCGCCTGAATATCTCTTGTCGCTGTCACAATCTCTGCCGACAGGGCCGCCTTCTTGGCGTTCATATCCGTCTCCATCGCCTCGATCGATTTGAGCGACGTGTTGTCGGAACCAATCTTGTTGACGGTACCCGCCGCAGTCATTTCATCTTCCGTCTTGTCTGCGAGCGTCGCCGCAAACACGTCTCTCATCGCATCCGTTGATGCCTTGAAGGCGTTTGTCACAGCGCTCTGGCTCGTTTCGTAATCTCTGTCGAATGTCCCCACACTGCCTGTGGCCGCGGCCTTCAGGCTGTCCACCTTGTCCACGGACGCCGACGCCGTTACCCTCAGGGCGCTGATCCGGTTGCTCACCAACGTCTCAATCGCGGCATTGTTCGCGGCGACCTTGACGTTCAGATCATCCACTTTGGCTGCGCGCGCGTCGATCGCTTCAATCGTACTTTCCGCCGCGGTGATCCTGGCCGCCAACTCGTCGTACGTCTTTGTACCGGATTTCAGATTGGCGATCGCACTGCGCCCTTCGGCAATCTTGGCGTTCAGTGCGAGCTTTTGATCCGCCAGACTGCTCTTCAGCGCGTTGGCGTCGATCAGATTTTTGTTGTTGGACGTATCGATCTTTTGGCCGGCAAGAATATTGAGCGCGTCTTCATTGGCCGCATTCACCTGAGCCGTAAAGGCCGCCAGTTTGTCCGCCGGAACATTCACAATCAGGCTGTTGATCGTGAACTCATGGCTGTCAAAACCACCTTTTGCGTCAAACGATGCCACCATGCCATCGGCCGTCGTTCTTGCGCTATCCACTTCGGCCAGCTTCGCCGCCACGGAACTCTTCAATTGATCCACCGCAGAGGCAACCGTGGCCGCAATCTTGGCGTTGTAGTCGGTCAGTGCTTTGGACAGAGTATCAGCATCCGATGACACCCTGGCCAGATCGTTCACCCAGTGTCTCTGCTGTGCAATACTGTTTTCGCGTGCCGTCTTTTCGTCGCCGTCTTTCAGTTTTCCGACCGCGCTGTCCGCGTCTTTGATCAGATTGTCGACCGTCTGCGATTTGGCCGCCGCGTCCTTGCCCGCGTTGATGGCGTCAGCGCTCACCGCGAGGGTTTCTGTCGTCCCGATCGCCTCCAACTCCGTCTGCGTCTTGCCTGCAAGGCCGGATACAAAGGCGTTCCACTCCTCGGTTACGGATTCCAGTGTGACATCGTGGAGCCGGAGATATCCGTTGGAACCTCCCATGTTAATCCATGCCAATGATATTGCATGCGTTCCACTTAGATTTCCTAGAGAAATCTCTCCCGTCTTATAGTCATTCGATGCGGGGATGGTAAATACACCCTTGTCTTCGCCATCCACCCAAACCTTCATCTGGTATCCGGTATAGTTCGTATTGAGAGACCCGACATTTAAATGCTTTGCGCTCACGATCAGTTTGGTTTCCCGTTCAACAGAGCCGACATCCATCGAATAATCGACTCTGCTGTCCTCCCCGCCAAAACCCACACTCACCACATCAGGCGCCGGAACCCCGTAAGCACTGCCATACCCCCAGTTGGGATTGGCCGACCAATAAAACGAAGTCGATGTCCCAGTGTTGGCGTCCTGGGTTTTTGTCACGCCCATGTTTCTACGCGCCGCGTCAAACGAGGCCTTCGCGGCATTCACCTTTGCACCCAGCGTCGTGACATCCGTTTGTGCGGTTGCACCAGCGCTGACTAGTGCGCTCACCGCTTCGGTCGCATCGGTCTTCACCTCTGCGATCAGCGTGTTGTATTTGCTATCGACAGAGGTGTTGTAATCGGCAACCTCTGTCTGGAGAGTGCCCACAGAGGCCAGTTTCTCGCTGATCTGTCTCATGAGCGTCT
>CAZGMX010000132.1:0-8151 GCA_964526865.1 uncultured Actinomycetota bacterium
ACATGATTGACCTGAATCACGCGCTGCGCCGTATCGATATGCAGACATCCCCGCATGCGAAACTGGAGACGTTTCTGGCGGAGCAATGGACGCGTCTCATGCCGATGCTGCCTTTGATGGCAGAATGGCAGGATGAGATCAGGCGGGGAGTTGCCGACCCGCTTGTCGAGGGGGCGGACGAGCAATTGGAACTTACGGTTATGCTTGCCAGGCGGGCGGATGAGCAATTTGGTAAGCGGCTGGAACGGGTTTTGCGGACATCTGCGCCGACGGACATATTAAATAACGCGCAGGCCTTGCTTCTCTCGGAGGGATACATTGTGACCACGTCTTCCTTAGGAGAGCGCGCCCAGGTGGGGCGTATCACGCATCTGTTTCTGCTCCGCGGACACGAGCATCCCGTTCTTGTCCTGCGCGCCTACGCCCTCTCCGGGGCCTCGCCAAGCCATTATGCCGTTCTGGAAGGAATACCGGTTGTGCGTGAGGTGCTGGGGATGAAACCCCGGAAAATTCGCGTGACTCTTCGGCAGGCTGTCGTGCACGAGGCGGAACATCAACGGCATTATCAAGAGACGCAATCTCCGTATCTGAGGGAAGCGCTTTCCGATCTGGCGACACTCGCCGTTACACCTGAGCCCATTTCTACCATGAGAAATCTCCTGCGCAGTGCGGTGCAGAAGATTCCCGGCGTGGACCTCGGGGAAGCCCACCGGCCTGATCTCACGGATGAACACGATCAAGCGGCCATGCTGATTTCGCTCTTGTTTTATTCCGAGCCGGTTTTTGGAAAGGATTTTCAACTGGTCTATCCCGCACGGGACGAGGAAATCTCTCCAGACCGCATTTGGAAAGGACTGCCGCCCGTTGCGACCAATCTCACCTACAGAGAATACAACGACCTGTTTCATCGGTTTTTCACCATAGCGGAGGAGGGCCGGATTGCGCCGGAGGACATCCGCGGTTTTGCCGGAACAACGTATGAAAAACTTGCCGGCCGGCCGTTGGAGCCGGAATATTTTGACGAACGCTGTGTAGAGGCGTTCACTCCTCAGGGACTCTTGAGGATGCTCTGTGCCGCTCAGCCGGCTTCTGCCCTCAGCGCGTCCCTCCAGCACCTGCTGGATCCAACAGAGGAAAGCCTATGAGCCTTTCCTTTAGATTGGCTGGAGGGAGTTGTCTATTCCAAGACGGGATCGCTGAGGAGCAAAAGTTTGCCACGCATGATCGTTGTTGTGCTAATATGGTATAGGTCTATTATTGGTATATGCCATATTAAGGAGGCTCGGGATGAGATACGGGGATATTGGCGGGTCACTGGCAGAACACATCGAGCAGAAGTTAAAGACACTAAACGGTCTGCGGCCACTGCCGGCCGTGGCAGTACAAAAGCTTCAAGAGCAGTTTCAGATCGAGATGGCCTACAATTCCAACGCCATTGAGGGCAACAGCCTGACCTTGAAAGAGACTGCCCTGGTCATCACCGAAGGCATCACGATCAAAGGCAAACCCTTGAAAGATCATCTGGAGGCGAAAAATCACAAAGAGGCCCTGCAATATCTGTACGATCTGGTGTCGGACAAGAACCGGCACACGGTCTCACAAATGCTCATCCGCACATTTCATCAATTGGTTGTCCAAGACACAGACAAGGAGTGGGCGGGCCGCTACCGCACCAGCAATGTCTATATTGCCGGCGCGGCGCATGTTCCCCCGGACGTCCTCCATGTCACGCACGAAATGGAAGAATTGACCCGCTGGTATGCCCGCGAAAGCAGGAGACTGCATCCAATAGAACTTGCATCGCTGTTTCATCACAAATTGGTGCACATCCATCCTTTTTTTGACGGAAACGGAAGAACGGCGCGTCTCATGATGAATGTGCTGTTGATGCAGGAAGGGTACCCCTTGGCCGTCATCTTGAAAAATGACCGCAAGAGATATTATCGGGCGTTGGAACTTGCCGACGAAGGGAAATGCGGAGAATTGATACGGTTTATCGCGACGGCAGTCATGCGGTCGCTGGAGATTTATTTAAGGGTTTTGACGCCCGTGACAAAGCATCGGGAGCACTTCGTTTCTTTGAACGAGGCGTGCAAAAACACCCCTTATTGTGCGAAGTATCTGAATCTGCTGCTGCGGCAGGGAAAACTGGAGGGACACAAGGAAGGGCGGAATTGGTTGACGACAAGCGAGGCAATCCAGCGGTATATCAAAAACCGTCAGAGAAAAAGATGAGGCATCGATTGTAAACGGCGGGCGACGCGGCGATCTCAAAAGTTTGGAGGGATGGCTGAAGATGAATCAAGCCGGCAAAAGAGCGATAGCGATATTGGTGACGGCTGTGTTTCTGTGCCAACAGGCGGATGCCGCCGGATATTGTTTGTCCCGTGGGCTGGATCAGAAGTGTGCAGGGTCCAGCCATTCTGCCCTCGCCCCGAAATCCCAGCGTGCCACCCTCAAGGGGATAGCGAGCATTGCCTATTTGGTGAGGGCCGTCTATAAATACTACGGTTTTGAGGGAACAGGCAAATTCAACTTTAAAAAGTTCGATCCCGTGTCCGCATCAAACTTTCCGGATGGACTGATAGACGCAATATGCAGAGAGATAACCGGCGTCAAGGTTATTGCCATGGTGAGAAGCATCAAGGAGGTGTTTTTGGGCAAAGATGGTGTTCTCTATATCCGGTATCGAGTCGATGAAGACAGGGAGGTTCTGCTGAATCTCGTCCACAAAAAAGAGGTCGATCCCGCGCAGATCGCCGAAAATTCGCCTGACATTTTTGGCGAATACTGCCTGCAGGTTAGAGACATGGGAAAATCCGGCCGGGCGATGCGCAATCGTCTCCTCGGATTCGACTCCGGTGTGATTATGCGGGATGAATTGTTCGGTCCGGAAAGAATGGCGATGACCCGGTCTGCCGAAAAATCCGGCCCGCGATGGTTTCATGCAAAACATTTGCGGGGAAGCCTGGGGCATGTGTTTGCGGGCGCCATCGTCCTTGCCGCGCTGGGTTTTACGACCGCCTATCTGTTTCAACTGCTGCCCGCGGGCGTTATGGGGCCGGTCCTGAGGGGGGTGGTGGTGCTTTTTAGCGTGGACCTCTTGGCTCGTTTTGTTTACGACGTCGTGGGAATGCGGGCATGGATCGAGTGGTGTCAGCGAGTACTCTTCGGAAGCGCCTGGCAGCAACTCTCGCCGCGGGACAGGGTTGTTTGCGCCGCACGGGAACTCTGCGAGGAAGCGAAACGTTCCGGTGACTGGGAGACCCTGGAGGCGTTTGGCGCGATCACGGGGGTCGCAATCCTGCCGGCGGCTGAAAAACCTGATGCGCTGGATCCAAAACTTGCGCTCATGGAAGTCACCACGGGAATCATGGTCTTGCGGGAAATCGCCACGGCATTCAAACCGTTGTTGAAAATGATTCTCTTGCACGAAGCGCGGCACCGGTGGCAGACACAGCAATGGGATTTGAGATATCAGATGCCGGTGAAACTTGCTTATATAAAATATCTGGAAAGAGACGCTTGGTGTGCCTCCATGAAGCGGGTTGCCATTTTATTTTATCCCGTCTATGTCATGTATTCCGCGGTGCTGTATTTTGCCGCGTGGTTTGAACAAATCCGCGGCCTTTTTTGGGAGGTGGTCTCCAATGGGTTGGAGGAGGTGTTGTCCCCAGCGGAATTTTTACCCACCTGGCACAACGAGGCGTATCGACAAGCGGTATTGGACGAGCGCGCGGATGTGCGCCGGCTGGGATTGTCTGAGGGGGCAGAGAATGCGCTGTTGGGGGCGAGGAAAAAACTCAAGATCATTGAAGGAAAAATGGATCTCCTTCGCCGGCATGGGATCACAAATGTGCCCGGGATTGCTTTGCAGGGAGATTATTCAACAGACGGAAGCCTCTTTTTTAATGTGGGAAAGATGGAACACATCAAGGAGACACACATGATTGTCGTGTATGAAGGCAATCTGAGTATGCGCCAACTGGATCTGATGAAAGAATTGGATCTGACCGGTGTCGATTTTATTGAAAGGGACTATTTTGAAAGGGTGTTCAGTAAATATTATGACTTTTTTCCGCAATATCTGCCTCTGAGAGGAGAAAAATATTTGGAGGAGCACTTGACTTGGCGGCTCAAGAATTGTGGGCGGATGGCAAGAGTGCCCCGGGCAATACCCGTCCTGGCCAGACTGCTGCACGGCAATCTGAGCCTGGGGACACGGTGGTGGGGCAGACCCTGGACGGACATCGGAAAAGATATTGTGGAAAGGGATGTGCCGCCGGCCGATTGGGATCGATACGTGAAGTACGAAGCGGGCGAGCGGCTCAGCGCGCGAATGTTAAACCGCTGGTCCGAGTGGATGGCTTCGAGTACCGGAGCAATGTGGTTTGGGCGGACGTTCGTTGTGTTGACGGGAGGATTGATCGTGTGTCAGTGGATTGCTCTTTTCAGCAATCCGGTTTTGGGTTTTGTTCTGGCGCACCCATGGTTTTTCAGCGGCGCCGCTGCGGCCGTGCTGGCGATGATATTTTCTATTATCAGCGAGCGAGAATCCCCGTTTGCTGACAAGTGGAGGGGGCTCATCACGAACTATGTCGACGCAGGAATGGGAGCCGCCATCGCCCGAAAACTTGGCAAAGAAGAAGCGGGCTGGGAATATGTCTTCCTGGTTTCCGGCGGCTGTGACCGGGCCAGCGCCTATGATCGCGTCGTTGAGAGGTTCAAGAAATCCACTCCGCTTGGGCGTTCCGCGCTGTCCGATGCATACGTTTGTCCTCCCATAATATTGAGTGCCGCTTAAAACATCATCGAGAGCCCGGGTTGTGCCGTCATCGCGAGGAGGCCCGGTGAGTTTCTTGCCGGGACGACGCGGCGATCTCGACGGGGTTTACGTGTGTTCCGTTCAAGGTCGCCACGTCCGCCACTGAAGCGTCGGCGGACTTGCAGCCCGCCGCTAGTGCTTCGGTGCCCTCGCATGATGGCAGATCCGGTGGCGAACAAAGACCTTTTTACTCTGCAATTTCTTTGACGGGGAGGCCGTATTTCGTTACAATCCGATATTGAGGCCGTCCGCATAACATAAAGATTTAGTGGTGATAGGGGAGTGACATCCATGATCGAGCGTTATAGCCGTCCGCAGATGAAGAACATCTGGTCGGACTCCAACAAATTCCGGATCTGGCTGGACATTGAAATCCTGGCCTGCGAGGCCCAGCACAAGCTCGGTCTTATTCCCGCCGCGGACTTGAAGCAGATCAAGGCCAAGGCGGCGTTCGAAGTCCCGCGCATCCTGGAAATCGAAAAAACCACCAAACACGATGTCATCGCGTTTTTGACGAATGTTGCGGAACACGTGGGGCCCTCGTCCCGCTTTATCCACATGGGGCTGACGTCTTCGGATGTCGGCGACACCGCGCTGTCCGTGCAGATGGTCCAGGCCGCGGATATCCTGATCGCGGACGCCAAGATGCTGTCGGAGATCTTCCGCCGCAAGGCCGGCCAGTACCGGGACACCGTGATGATGGGCCGCTCGCACGGCGTCCATGCCGAGCCCACCACATTCGGCCTGAAGATGGCCCTGTATTACACCGAGATGCTGCGCAACATCGACCGGCTCCAGCGGGCCAGGGCCGTGATCCGCGTGGGCAAGATTTCGGGCGCAGTGGGGACGCGCGCCAACATCGATCCGCGCGTCGAAAAATATGTCTGCGAAAAGCTGGGACTGGAAGCGGCGCCCGTTTCGACGCAGATACTTCAGCGAGACCGCCATGCGGAATACCTGGCCGAACTGGCGGTGGCGGCGGCGTCACTGGAGAAGTTCTGCCTGGAGGTTCGCAACCTCCAGCGGACGGAAATCCTGGAGGCCGAGGAATATTTCGACAAAGGGCAAAAGGGGTCCTCCGCTATGCCCCACAAGCGCAATCCCATCACCTGCGAACGGGTGTGCGGCCTGGCGCGAGTTCTGCGGGCCAACGCCATGGCGGGGCTGGAGAACGTTGCCCTGTGGCACGAGCGGGACATCACGCATTCGTCCGTGGAGCGCGTGATCATTCCGGACAGCACGATTTTGCTGGATTACATGTTTGGCCTGTCGCACGAGATCTTTGAAAGACTGATCGTCTATCCCGAAAACATGATCCAGAACATCCAGCGCACGAAAGGGCTGATCTTCTCTCAGCGCATCCTGCTGGCCCTGGTCGATAAGGGTGTGACGCGGGAGGACGCTTACAAGCTGGTTCAGCGCAACGCGATGCGCGTGTGGAAAGAGGACACGGATTTTAAGACCCTTTTATTGGGGGATGGGGATGTGACGGCGGTTCTGCCAAAGAAAGAAATCGAGAAGTGTTTTGACATGGGGTATCACCTGCGCAATGTGGCGCAGACGTTCAAGGGTTTGGGGATCAAATAACGGCGTCATCGCGAGGAGTTCCGGCGTGTTTCATGCAGGAACGACGCGGCGATCTCGAAGGACCAACGAGATTGCTTCACCCGCCTCCGGCAGGTTCGCAATGACGAATAGGAGAAGAGGATGAAAGCAAAAGTGGTGGTGACGTTGAAGAAGAGCGTGCTGGATCCGCAGGGGGTGGCGGTCCTCAATGCCTTGGAATCCCTTGGGTACAAGGAAGTTCAGGACGTCCGGCTGGGCAAGTATATGGAGGTGAGTCTCCGCGGTGCCGATCCCGTGAAGGCCGAAAAGGAACTGAAGGAGATGTGCGACAAGCTTCTGGCCAATCCGGTCATCGAAGAATACAAATACGAAATCGTAAAAGAATAAAATCTAAAACGTCATCGCGAGGAGGCCAGCCACGCTTCGCTCGCTGCAGGCTCCGGCCGACGCGGCGATCTCGAAGGACCAACGAAATTGTCAGCCACTGAAGCGTTGGCGGACTCCTCGCAATGACGTTTTGAAAGGGTTGTCTATGCGTTTTGGTGTGGTGGTTTTTCCTGGATCCAATTGCGACCAGGACTGTTTTCACGCCCTGGGGAAAGTCCTGGGCGAGCCGGTGGAATACATCTGGCACAAGACCAGCGACGTCAGCCGCTTCGACGTGATCGTCCTGCCGGGAGGATTTTCCTATGGCGACTATCTGCGCACGGGCGCCATCGCCCGTTTTTCGCCCATCATGCGCTCGGTGCAGGAACACGCGAAAAAAGGGAAGCTCGTCCTGGGCATCTGCAACGGTTTTCAAATCCTTTTGGAGGCCGGACTGCTCCCGGGGGCGATGTTGCGCAACCGTTCCCTCAAATTCGTCTGCCGCTATGTGCACCTGCGCGTCGAAAATACCCACACGGCGTTCACGAACAAGTTTATGACGGGGCAAGTGGTGCGGATCCCCGTGGCGCACGGCGAAGGAAATTACACGATCGATCCGCAGGGGCTGGCCCAGCTGAAAAAGCATGGCCAGATCATTTTTCGCTACTGCGACGAGAAGGGGAATGCCACAGACGAATCCAATCCCAACGGCTCTTTGGAAAACATTGCCGGCATCTGCAACCGCAAGGGCAACGTGCTGGGGATGATGCCGCACCCGGAGCGAAGCTGTGAGGTGTGCATGGGCTCAACCGACGGCCTGGGGGTATTGGAGTCTATCCGCGCGTTCTTGGGGGCGAGTCTTGCGCCGGCTTCCGCCCGCCCGCGCGGAGAAAAAGGGGAAAAAGAGGAAGCAAGCGCCTGTTGTGCGAAGAGGAAACCATGAGCGCGCCGGCACCAATCGAAATCACGCCCGCGATGATCGCCAGGCACGGCATCACGCCCGAGGAGTTCGAAAAAATCAAATCCATTCTGGGGCGGGTCCCCAATTTTGCAGAGCTGGGGATTTTTTCCGTGATGTGGTCGGAGCACTGTTCTTATAAGAATTCCAGGCTCTTGCTGAAAAAATTTCCCACAAGCGGTGCGCGGATATTGGTGAAGGCGGGGGAGGAAAATGCCGGCGCTGTTGATATTGGCGGCGGCTGGTCCATCGTCTTTAAAATCGAGAGCCACAATCACCCCTCCGCGGTGGAGCCTTTTCAGGGGGCTGCCACGGGGGTGGGCGGCATCATCCGCGATATTTTCACGATGGGGGCGCGTCCCATCGCGGGCATGGATTCCCTGCGCTTTGGCAGTTTGAAAGATCCCCAGGTGAAACATCTATTCACGGGGGTGGT
>CAZGMX010000133.1:0-8104 GCA_964526865.1 uncultured Actinomycetota bacterium
TATTTATTACGTCGCCCATACTGGGGAATTGCATGCTCAACACCAAACTCATATTATCCATTATGCTTTTTATTAAATAATTGGCGCGACCCTTTAAAAAAATCTCCTCAACAATTTTTGGCACAACGGATTTCTCGACGGAAGGAGCTGTGCGGCCGTCACGGACAACTGTTGGCAATTGGCTCTGAGACCGAGTCACACCCCAGGGAAGGTAAAGGCCCAAAGTGTCTGACAACATTCGATCAACTTCCTCTTCCGTACGCCCTTTTGCAGACACCGAAAAGGTATTGATTCTATTTAAACAATTATTTTTTATTAAAAATCGCAGTACGGCATCCTTTATGGATTGTTGTTTCAGGGGAGGCGAACGGGTAATACTTCCCATCCATTCATCGCGGTGTGCAAATAGGTGATCGACACTTTGATAGCCGCTCAAGATGTCCGTGATCGCATCCGCATTGCCCTTCTCGATGGCGGCCTGGAGGTCTTTCAGCCGTTCGTCGTCTCCGACGGGCCGGGCGGTGAGCTGCGCTGTGATTTCCAAAGCGGTTGCCCCATTTCGCAGGCTGATCCTTTGATCCCACATGTCGTTCAATCCTCTCACCGCGCCTCTCAAATCTCGGGCAGTAGATTGCAGGTTCTCCAAGTTGCGGACAAATTCCGTGTCCTTAAGCAAGTTGGCCAATTTTTCCGCATCTGTCATTTGCCCAAGATCTATCGCCCCTAGCTGAGCAAGAATTTTGGCGGCATTCTTTCCAACGGCGTCATATCGCGTAGCCACTCCTTTAGGATCCTGGTTAAAACCGACAAATTGCCATCCATTATTGTTGGCAAGCTCGATCGTTCTGGACATATTGATCAAGCCCTTGAGCGATTCTTTAACGTAATTCATTCCTTCATTAAAGCGATCGGCCGCTTCACTTTTCGTTGTTCCCTCAGGATTCTTTAAATCTTCAAGGAGATTATTCAATTGATTGAGTGACAATTGGTCGAGATTCGACAATGCAACCGTAGAAGCAGTATTGGGCGCATGCATGGCAAACATCCCGGCCGTAACTGCGACTTGAGAACGATCTTTGTCTGTCATCAGAAAGACGCCATTGGCGCGGAACACCGATGGACTAAATTGTGTGACAAAGCCGCGCAGAGACGGATGCAGTTCGTTATCGTATGTGCCCGCGTAAGGCACGGTCGAACCCCACAACATCGCCTGGGCCACAATAGGGTTGGAGGGAAGAAGTCCTTGAGAGATATCCGCGAGCATCTGCCTGATGTCGGCATCTTTGATGCCGGCATCCGCCAGGGGAACCTTTAACTGCGCCAGTGCATTGACCAAAGTTGCAACAGCGGCTTTCTCGTCTTTACTCAGTCCCTTCACATTTTGATCTGAGGGCGGCAACATCTTGTGGAGAGCAGCCAGCGTTTCCATCCGTGCGCACAGTTGCGGATCGACACTCCGAAAGCCGCGGATCGTATCTTGAAGCGTGGGACTTAAAATGGCGCCCTCGGCGTTAGTAAATTTGCCGGCAAAATTTGCCGGTTCACAGAGCCGTTCCTGCAGGAAGTTTGTCAGAAAATTGGCATATTCTCTTTTGTCTGCGTCGGTGGCCAGGCGGCCCATGATCACTCCGCTGAATAGCGCCGGTACTCCAACTTTGCTGAAGTGGGCGTTGACTGCCCGGTTTTGATACTCCGTTTGATAGCCATCCAAAAGCGGCTTCAGATCGCCTGCCCAGGTCAACGAGGGCTTTGCAAGCAAGAGGATCATCCGGGCATCGTCGCCGTAGTCCAATTCCAAATTGTTATCAAAGCCTGTCGCGGTGTTCTTTTTGATGAGACATTTTCCCAAAAAGGCCTCATTGATTGATTGCCTTGTCAAAACCCGTTGATACTGTTCAAGGATATCAATCAGGTCCTGTGATAGTTCCATGGTATCCCGCATCGCCCGCAAAGCGGCCATATCCGACGCACTGGGGGCAATACCATTGCGCGCCTTGGTGTATGCCGAACCAATGATTTTTATGGCCTCCAGATTGACGACATCCAGATTCCTGTCGAATGCCGCGGCATCCAAATCCTCCACCCCGCGTGCCTTGCGCGCGTCGAGGAATTTCCTTAGTCCATCCTCTGCAATGGGACATTTTGCCAGGCGCGGCTTTGCGACAAAAACGTTGAATCCGGTCGTCTCGGTAATCAATTGAAGGAGGGAATTCCACATGCGCGCCGCACCGCCCTTCTCGAATTCATTGTAGAGGCTTGTCGGCGGTTGTTTCGTCGGCTGTTGTTCTGTCGGCAGTTGTTCTGCTCGATTATTTCCAACCAGCTTCTTTAGATACACCTCGGATTGCATCTGAGACCCCAGATCGGCGTTGTGGAGGGCATCTTTGAACATGGCGCAGAGATTCAATATCTCAACACCTCCCACATCCCGCAAGGCGTTGGCATTAATCCCTTCATTTGCTTTTGCCAGGGCCGCTTCCGTTGGAAAGAGATCCGTATAAGTAATCATCCCATTGATACCATTGAACGCTGTTTCGCCCAAAAGATCGCTGAGTTCCTTCTTGACGATCTCTGGTCCACGATACACGTGGGTGGTGGTGAACTGTGCATTATCTTTTTGAGTATTCAATTGGTATGCGGGAAAAAATGGACCTTTTATGTCCTTGATAAGCTTTGCAATACCACCTTTTCGAGTTTCTTCGTCTGCGATCTTGGAATAACCAATGTCATGATATGCCGCCGCCAGCAAGGCCATCAGGACCTGCTGGCTGAAATACTGCTTTGCCGCGTCTTCCCCGACAGCGGCTCTCACTTTGCCCAATGTGCCATCGTCTTTTTTTATCATCATGATCCCCGCCACCCGCTGTGCATCCTGTCTTAGCACTTCCAGGAAATGGTGGAGATTGTGATACCCAATGTCGACCTTCAGTCCCATCTGCACCACATTGGCAAATTTTTCCACCAGCAGTTTTTTGTGGGCGTCACTCAAATAGCCGGACAATTCACCTTCCTTCGCGATAGCGATATTGATTGTGTACTTGAGCATCCCGCACGAATCCCTGTCGAGCCCTTTCAGTTGTACCATGACAGCATCCACGTCCAAACCGGCAATCTCCAATCCGCTCAAGAATGCGCGAAAGTCTTTGGCCGCGTCTGCTTCCGTCGCTTTGTAATATATTTCCCTCAGTACTTCATAATTATTCGCGCTGACTGCTTTTTGGTAATCATCTCTTGTATTGACTGCTGGATCGTTTTTAAGAGCCTCGAGAACCTTGGCCAACGGCGTAATGGACACCCATGTCGTTTGCGCAGTCATGCTTCCCACAATGGCTGTTGCAAGCTCTTGTGCCTCTCGCCCGGAAAGTTGTGCTTCCACAGCATCCAGAGCGGTTTTTGCCGTGGCGGCCATGCCCAGCACCGCCATGCGCGACATGATGGCCAGGCGATCGTCTTGCGATATTTGCGCAAACAGGGCAGGATTCTTGACAAATTGTTGTATGGCCTCTTTTTCAAACAGCCCGGCCATTTTTGTTGCAACATCCAGGATGCTTTCATTCGCGGACAGCGGAGCGTAATTGTTTTGTTTCAACTGCGCGTTAAAGAGATTGGTAACAGCAGACTTTTGGGCATCATTGAGATCGCTTAATGCTTCGGCAAGCTTCTTTGTGGCGTTAGGAGTGTTAACAATAAGGCTGGCAAGATAGGATGGACCACCCAGTTTGAGCCCTTCCAGATGGCGCGCGGACAGGGCTGCTGCCGGAGGGGCGCGGGCGTCTTGGGGCTGACTCTCTTCGCAGAGCAGGCCCAGCAGGTGCGCGATGGGCCGGGCAATGTCTTGTGCCTGCGCTTTATCCGTCCCCTGTGCCATCAATGCCGCAACGATGGCGCGATCCGCGCTTTCTTCCGTCTTCTCATGATTGAAGATGTTTCGAAAGAGGGCCTGGGCCATCGCGAATTTTGCTGCCTGTTCAGCAGTCGTGCCCGGACCAGCCCGCAGTGCGTCCACCAACCCCTTTGTTATGACCGCTCTTTTCGTGCCCGAGGGACTCAACAACGCGTGAAGAACGCGGTCCATTTCTCCCTGCGGCGTGGACACCCTCATGGTGTAATAAAAGTCATTGATACTGACCCCTGGTTGTCCTGTTGTCTTGCGGCCATCGACGTTCAGGATCCATCCCTCGGTTTGCTTTTTCGCGTCTGTCTCATCAAATCCCGCCAGTGTGGCCAAGTCCACGAGATCATCGCCGCTCAGCGCCAGCCGACTCCCATCCTCTTTTCTTACTGTGCCTTTCATACCAAGCTCGTACATGCGCGTATAGGCCCTGTCCGCTTCCGCCCACGAGTTTTGCTCCACCGTCATCGGCATGGCGGCATACGCGCCGGCGGCACGCAGGACAAATGTCGTCATTTGGTACCTTTCGGGGATACCAAATCCACCCAATCTTGTCAGCAGCGGCATCATGGACTCCATAGAGGCATAACGAAAACCGATTTTTTGGGGTACTAGGGGTCGAATGAATTTTGGCCCATCAAGTTCCACGGGGCTCGCACTGCCTTGCAGTGGTCTAACCCCCTTGCTCGCTAGCAGACCTGGAGACAGAACGCTCTGTAACGGTGCATATAGTGCCAACAAAGCCTTGTCTTCGCGACCATAGTTATTAATAAAGGACTCTATTTCTCTTTCAATATCTTTTTGAGCCGCAGGCAAACCCCTTGTGAGCCTTCTTACATCACCTGCGCGTTTTCCAACCTCTTCGATTAGATCTGCAATCATCGAGTTAATATTTTTCATTGCCGCCGCATTTTCTTTATGAAAATGAAAGAGCAAAGCACCGTACAACTCTTTGTATTTCTCATCGTTTGAAATCGCTGCAGGAACTTCGGCCAGCGCCTTCACGGCTTGAATTCTTCTTAACAATTCTGGTATTGAGAGATCTTTTCCGACAATATAGTTGGCACCTTGTAGCATCCGATTGTAATTAGCTTTCAACGCGTTCATTGCCTCTGTGGGCGTCTTGAGTTTGATCTGCGCTGCGCCTTCAGCCACACTGGGTCGAGCGACTGCTCTTTGGCCACCAAGGGCCGGCGCATACAAACCTTTCCCTTCTTTCCCGACGCTTGCACTCCATATCGGCTCTACAAATCCGCTTGCCATCCTTAGTAATATATTCGGTCCATTTATTGGTCTCGCTCGCCATTGGCCGTATTTGTCTTTCCCCAAACCCGTATTCCTCGTGTATATGTAATGGTCTCCAAATATCCTTGCAATTAGAGGTTGTGCAACCTTCGGATATTTTTTGGCTAGTGCTGCAGCTGCCTGAATTCCCACGTAAGCAGCTATTGGCACTGCCGCCACGGCGCCCACCACGCCCCCCCCCAACGCTATACCGCCATAATAAAAGGCCGGAACGGTGACGGCATTTACCCCGATGGAAGGGCCGGTCGATGCAACAGCATATTCGCTATTCATCAATGCGTTCAACTCCGATTTCAGATAAGTCCGCATAACCTCGGTTGGACTGCCAACAACCGGCATTCTGCTTCCCAGTGCTCTTTGTACCTGCGCTATAGCGTCTTTTTTATTATCAGAAGTAACTGCCGCTAATCTGACGCACGATTCAGCCCAGCCAGGCAACACATCGTCATAACTATCTGCTTCAATAAGGGGAAGCAATACTGCCTCCGCCGGAGTATTCTCTATTTGATTAATAATCTCGTTATACAAGAACATTCTTGACTGCGCGGCCAGTTTATCTGTTGTCTTATCAAGCGCACGGCGTTTTAATTCGGCGAGAAACATCAGCGCAGTCATCACGTTTTCGTTGAGTTCCACCAAGGGGTTTTCGACCAACACTTTTCGGACGTTTTCATATTGATTCGCAAACGATTCATGTAGCGCACCTCTGCGTTTTGTATCGCGAAGGATACGCAAATTTTCTTCGATGCGCGCAGCCACGTTGTATGCAAGATTTGAGGCATTATTTTCACCGCTATAAAGCCGAGGATTTAAGAGGTGCCCTTCATTATCCAGCAGCTCATGTGCGATATCTACTGCCTTTGAGGACCCCTCAACGATGAAATAGTCCGCAAACTCCAATAATTCCATCGGGTTATCCTGTAATTTTTTTAAATCAATTGTGGCAAGCACGCCATATTTGTTCTTAAGGAACGTCGCTATTTCTTTGTCGCGAGCCTGTATGTCAGATGGTTCTAACATCTTTATTTCGGATAAATCCTTGATTGGCGCCACCGCAGAAAATATCGTGTGAAATAGCATTCCTGCAAAATTGAAGAGCGGCCCGAAAAGCGGTATCCCCTTCATGATACCGCTTTCTGCGATACCAATCACAACACAACCACCGATTGTCACGAGGACAAAAGCACTTATTGCAATAACCGGCGTCGCCCCGACACTGAGAAGCCACGCCGCAACCTTGATGGCAGGAAGAGCTGCTAACATGGGCACTATGGGGTTTATTAGAAACGCTCTGCTGGGTGAGAGATTTGCCCTTACACGCGCCGCGGCACTCGCCATCCCATCCCATATGCGTCCTGCAATCTCTCTGGCCTTCTCCATCGCCGAGGCGGCGGGCTGGGCCTGCATAGCTTGTCTTGCAGCAAGTCGTGGCTGCAGCTTTCCACTTACATATGCGCCCAGAACACCGACAGCAGCAAAAATGGCAAGAGATGCCGGCTCCAGGTGAATGTATATCTGTGTTAGGGACTCGAATGCCGCGGGGAGAAATAGTCCGGCGGTAAAGAATGGCGCGATCCCTTTGGACACAAAGTGGGCCGCTTGAGTTGCCACGGCTGTGCTCATACCAGCAGACTGCAGCAGGTTCGCAATCCTGTCTTCTCCAGCCATCGCCATAATGCCGAGTACCAAGAGCGGCACAAGAACCGCCGGTGACAAATAAATATAGATACCACTCAACTGCAAAGAAAATTTGGCAACAAGGCCGGCGGCTATTGCAAACCGCGGAAGGTTGATGCTTGCAATTTCTGCGCGCAACCGCGCAACAGCATTTGTTATTACAGAGGCAATTCCCGTGCGGACATCTGCCGGCGTCACGGGTGCCGCAGGTTTTACAAAAGCGACCGGCGCCTGCTTTTTAACACACGCATTCAAGGCCTGCGCAAGAGCAGTCAGCGCTGTCAGTTTTTCAGATGTCAAGGATTCGGATTGGGCTGGATTGGCAAGGATCTCATTTCTAAACCTCACCAAAAATTCTCTTGCCTGGTCCACTGTCATTAAACCGCTCTGTAGTTCACCAAATCTGTCTGCAATGTACTTGCGTTGCGCACTTGTGCCGCCAAATTCCATAGAGGGAGCCCCCAGACCTGTATCCCGCTTATGCATATCCTGCGCTGTCTTATATACCAAGGAATCAAGGACCGACTCCCTATCCCCCATATCGAATGTATAACCAGGAGTGACCGATGCCATATTCTCGATTGCCGCAATGGCCGCGTCAAATTCCGCCTTTGCGTCGGCCAGCGCTTTTTGACGGACCTCTACAGCTTTTGCCTCCGCGGTCCCCAGCCTGGTGGCTTCAGAACGAATTGCGGCGGCCAGCAAATCACATGCTTGGCCTCTACCTTTCATACTCTCTGCAATATCATTCAAAAATTTAGTTCTATCCGTCATTTGAGGATAAAAACTACAAATGGCCGCTAACACGCCCGAAAGAAATTTACTGTTCTTTTCTTCAATCCTTGTCTTCCCGTCTCCAGAAGATGTAAACATTTTGCCCTGAAACCATAACTCTGCCGCCGCTTCCAGGTCATAATCAATGTAGGATGCCAGAAAATAAGCGACCTGATCGGCATCCGTTGCGAATTTTCGATCCACCTTTATCGCGACGTCATTATCCCCAATTCTATTGTCGCCAGCAGCGGTTCGATAAACATTATTATCTTTCATGTCCAGCCGCAGAAATCCCGTCTCTTTAAACGCCTTATAGTATGTTGCGACAACATCGACGTCCAAAGCCGCTTCTTGAGCCGCCGCATCCGGCGCCGGCATTGTTTTCATTTCCGCCAGGGTTTTCCCTTCGATATAAGGTTTGGCCATGATGAAGAAATGGTTGCCAATTTTTGTTTC
>CAZGMX010000134.1:0-259 GCA_964526865.1 uncultured Actinomycetota bacterium
TTTCTGCTCACTGTAATCAATCAACGTTTGCGCGTATCGCAATGCGGCAAAGATAGATTCGTCGGACATCGCCGAGAAGGTTCTCGCACCCTACTTTTACAATCCTGAAAAAGAGCCACGCTACTATCAGCAAATAGCCATCAATCGGGTTGTGCAAGCTATTCTTCAAGGGCGAGACAGGATCCTTTTGACCATGGCCACCGGCACCGGCAAAACCGATGTTGCTTTTCAAATTGCCTGGAAATTGTGGAATGCCATG
>CAZGMX010000134.1:269-8088 GCA_964526865.1 uncultured Actinomycetota bacterium
GATCAAGAGCAGGGAGATGTATTTTGCCCTGTACCAATCTCTCGCCAAAGACGAGCGCCGGCCCGGCCTTTACAAGGATTACGCCACCGACTTTTTTGATCTGATTATCGTGGATGAGTGCCATCGCGGCAGCGCGGATGATGAAAGCAATTGGCGGGAGATATTGGAATACTTCAAGTCGGCCTATCAATTGGGAATGACGGCGACTCCTCTGCGGGAAGACAACAAGGACACCTACAAATATTTCGGAAACCCGATTTACACGTACAGCTTGAAGCAGGGAATTGAGGACGGATTTTTAGCGCCGTACAAAGTACATCGCATTGTGACGGATATTGATGCCGCTGGATGGCGCCCAGAAAAAGGGCAATTGGATCGACATGGTCGCTTGATTCCCGATGGAGAATATAAGACACCGGATTTTGGCAGGGTTATAGCCCACCGTCCGCGAAGCCAAGCAGCCGCTCAGCACATCACGGATTTCTTAAAAAAGACCGACAGATTTGCAAAGACCATCGTGTTTTGCGAAGACCAGGATGAAGCGGAAGAAATGCGCATGCTTTTGAGCAATCTAAATCGCGACTTGGTGGAGAAATATCCAAATTACGTTTGCCGGGTTGTCTCCGACGAAGGCGATATCGGTCGCGGCCATCTGGGAAATTTTCAAGAGCCCGAAAAAAACACGCCCGTCATTCTCACGACAAGCAAATTACTGACAACGGGCGTGGACATTCCCACGTGTAAAAACATTGTGCTCTATAAAAACATAAACTCCCCGACCGATTTCAAGCAAATCATTGGTCGTGGCACGCGCGTTTGCGGCAATCATGGAAAACTTTTTTTCAACATATTGGACTACACCGGAAGTGCGACGCGCATGTTTGCCGACCCAGCATTTGACGGCGAGCCGGCATTGTTGACACAAGAAGAGATAGATGCGGCAGGTAAAACAAAGGCAGGGAGCGAAAAAATCATCACGGATACCGATGAGAATGAGTTGGGTGACGACGGCGGCTTGGAAGATGAACGGGGAACTATATGTACGTTGCCCCCTGAGCCGGCTGATAACGCGCGAAGAAAATACTACGTAGACGACGGCGAGCGCGTGCGTATCATTTACGATATCGAACAAACTTTAGATGAGGACGGGAACAAGCTCCGGACCGTGAAATACACTGACTACACAGCCGAAAAAGTAAAGTCCATGTTTCCATCTGCTGCAGCGCTGCATTCCAAATGGCAGTCCGCCGAGGAGCGAAACACCATCATTGCGGCTCTTGAAGACAGAGGTATTACGTTTGAAGAATTGTCCGAAGTCACTGGCCAGAATGACGCCGACCCATTTGATCTCCTTTGCCATGTAGCCTTTAATGCGCCCTTGCGCACCCGCCGGGAAAGAGTCCAGCGGCTACAGAATGGCAGAAAAGACTTCTTTGACTACTTTTCGCCCGAGGCGCGCGAAATATTGAACGAGATTCTCGATAAGTACATCCAGCACGGGGTCGCTCAATTCAAAGTGCCGGAGATTCTAAAGGTGGAACCCATTGCCGGACACGGAAATGTCATTGAAATTGCGGCCTTGTTTGGCGGTCCTGAAAAGCTCAGAGCCTCGCTAAACGCCCTTCAAAATTTTCTTTATTCCGGCTCATAGCGTAATCCTTACAAAAAATGTAAGGATTATGGCTCCTGCGAGATGTAGATCTTAATATATTTATATCAAGTTACTTACGACTTTTTTTGACATGCAGCACCGCGCCTCATATGGTTGATATATATAAATAAATGATATTATATGAATAAAATATGTAATAAATCTACTTTCTATGTAAAACTATAAAAAAAATATCGAGGAGATGACGATCCGATGAAATACAACCCCTTCAATCCCAATTCGGTAGTAGCCACCAACCTCTTTGCAGGACGATCCGAATACATTTTACGCATTATAAGAAAGTTAGAACAAGTACGGCGGGGTATGCCTTCCAGTTTTTTCCTATACGGGGAGCGTGGGATCGGGAAAACGGCTCTGGCGAAGCTCGTAAAGCATATTGCGGAAACCAAAGATGAAAAGCTTGGGAATCTCAATTTCCTGACGGCGTATTACACGGCCGAAAAAGATCAACCCATAAGCAGCATTCTTCAATCTTCTCTAAACGAGCTCACGGATCTGCTGCCGAAAAGCGCTGCCGAAGTATTGGGATCGAAGCTTGGAGACCTCTTCAAAAACGGTAAATTTACGATCGGGTCCTTCTCTTTGGAATTAGGGAAGAACGAAAAAGAAAAGGCCTCTGCCGCCTTAAAAGATCAGCTTGTGTCCATACTATCAAACATCGTCTATGCGCTGGGTCTTTCAAACGGGGGCGAACGTGTCAAAGATGGTGTCCTGATCATCATTGATGAAATGCAAAACGTTTCGGACCCGGACCTGTGCGCGCAGCTATTCCGGGGGATAATTACCACGCTGGATGTAAAAGAATTGGGCTACATTTCCTTCCTCTTGCTTGGATATGAGGACGCGGCGACAAATTTTTTCTCAGGGGACCAGTCTGCGCGCCGGCAGTTCGATACCATAAGATTGAATGTAATGCCGCTTGAGGAAGCCTCGGAAGTCCTAAGAAAGGGATTTAAGGAAGTTGAAATCACGTGGGATGAAGATGCGTTAAAAAAGAACATCATTGCCACGGGAGGGTATCCACACTCGATTCAGCTATTAGGACATAATCTTTTAGATGAGGATAAGGACGATTTTGTGGGTAACGATGATTGGGAAAGAGCGCTTCACAGAACGGCCTTAGAGCTTCAAAGGAAAGATTTCGCGGATATGTATAATTTTCAAGGTAGGCCGACGGCCAAGGAATCAATCCTTGATATTTTAGCTGTTGCGGGACGACCCCTCACGAAATCCGAGATAGATTCACATTGCGACATCAAGAACATCTACCAATATTTGCCGGAACTCAAAAAAAGGGGCAGCATCAAACAATTGGATGATTCCGATAAATTGGCGCTTCACTCGCAGCTTTTCAGGACTTCTATACTATTGAAAATCCTGCCAAAAATCGTTTCAGAAGATTATCTCCAAGACCTCGTAAAGAAGGAATGGAAGGACATCCCATGATGAAAACTAAAGAAATCCCCCGCACCACGACAAGTCAATTGGCGGCCATCGTCAAATCCTGCCGCGACATTATGCGTAAAGACAAAGGCCTTAACGGTGATACGGATCGCTTGCCCATGTTGACATGGATCATGTTTCTCAAGTTTTTAGACGATATGGAAACAGTCCGTGACACAGAAGCCAAGCTGGAAGGCAATAAATACGCGTCGTCTATTCGGTCACCCTACCGCTGGAGGGACTGGGCGGCAAAGGAAGATGGCGTTACGGGCGAGGCCTTGATTTCTTTCATCAACAATGAGGAATGCACCCGGCCGGATGGATCCCGCGGCCCCGGTCTTTTTGCCGCCTTGCGTGCCCTGGAAGGCACGGGCAAGAAAAAAGATCGCCGCGATGTCATCGCGACGGTTTTTCGCGGCACCGTAAATCGCATGATCAACGGCTATCTTCTTCGCGATGTCATCAACAAGATCAATCAAATTCATTTTACGTCTTCTGAAGAAATTCACACCCTCTCGCATCTGTACGAGAGCCTGCTTAAGGAAATGCGCGACGCGGCAGGGGATTCCGGAGAATTCTATACCCCCCGCGCGGTTGTTAAATTCATGGTGGCCGTCACCGATCCAAAGCTTGGGGATATTGTGTTGGACCCTGCGTGTGGAACAGGCGGCTTTCTGGTGGAAACCTTTGAGTACCTCAGCAAGCGATGCAAGACGGTGGGTGATAGGCGTATCCTTCAAGAGGAAACCATCTATGGCGGTGAAGCCAAGTCCTTGCCCTATCTTTTATGCCAAATGAATCTCATGCTGCACGGTTTGGACGCCCCGGTAATTGATTCCGGCAACTCGCTAAGACGCCCATTAAAGGAAATGGGCGACGGCGATCGCGTGGACGTGATCCTCACCAACCCGCCGTTCGGCGGAGAAGAGGAAAAAGGCATTCAGGGCAATTTCCCACAAGACAAGCAAACCGCCGAAACAGCTCTGTTGTTCCTGCAGTTGATCATGAGAAAACTCAGACGCCCCGGCCATCTCGGCAAGGCCGCAGGACGCGCCGCTGTTGTTGTGCCCAATGGTGTTCTTTTCGGGGATGGCGTGTGCGCCCGCATCAAGGAGGAATTGCTCAAAGAATTTAACCTTCATACCATTGTTCGTTTACCCAATGGTGTCTTCGCCCCATACACCGGCATCCCAACCAACCTGCTTTTCTTCGACCGTTCCGGCCCGACAAAGGAAATATGGTATTACGAACATCCGCTACCGGAAGGTCGAAAGAACTACACGAAGACCCAACCCATACAATTCGAGGAATTCAAACCCTGCATCGAATGGTGGAATCATAGAAAGGAAAATGACCAAGCCTGGAAGGTGGCTGTAAAGGATATTCTTAAGTGCAATGACCAGGGCGCACTTGTCTCAGTGAACCTTGACATTAAGAATCCAAAAGCTGGGGACGATTTCGAGCACATGCCGCCGGAGCAGCTTGTTGAAGATATCTTGCGAAAAGAAAAGAAAATCATTTCTATTCTCGATGAAGTAAAAGCTTGTCTAGCAGCAGAATGAACTCAAAATATCCAATGGTTTCACTTGGTAAATATGTTTCGGAAGAAAAAGAACAGATAGGCGCATCTGATGGGGAATGTTTGCCCGTTCTTGGTGTAGCAAATCGGGATGGCATCGTTCAAACTGGCATAGCGGCTAGCCAAGACAAATCAAGATATCTCCATCTTAAGCCTAATCGGTTTGCATATAATCCTTATCGAATCAATGTTGGATCAATAGGCTTATCTACACAAGATCAAGAAGGCATCGTGAGTCCTGCATACGTTGTTTTCAAGACAAAGGATCAGCTTGACTCGAAATTTTTGTATAGATTTTTAAAAAGTCACGAAGGCAACCATCAGATCAACTTTCATGGCAATCGTGGGACTGTGAGATCTGCCTTGAGGTTTGCCGATCTTTGCAACATTGCTATTCCATTGCCTTCGCTTTCCGAACAACAGCGCATCGTTGCCCGTATTGAAACCCTCGCCGCAAAAATCGATGAGGCGCAGTTCCTTCGCCATCAGGCCGATGAACAATGCGAGACGTTCTGTCGTGCTGTGCTGTTAGACAAATCGCACGGAGAATTTAAGCCAACGCCAATGCGCGAACTTGTCACGTTGCGCGAGTGTGATGTAGTCGTTTCACCCGACCAGATGTATAACTTCGCTGGGGTTTACTGTTTCGGCAGAGGTCTATTTCGAGGGAACAGCAAGACAGGCTTGGAATTCACATACACACGTCTGACCCGCTTGCGACAAGGAAATTTTGTTTATCCAAAGCTCATGGCCTGGGAGGGCGCGTTGGGTATTGTCCCTCCAGAATGTAACGGACTCGTCGTCTCACCCGAATTTCCCGTTTTTGAGGTAAATGAAGATCGTATCTATCCAGAAGTTTTGGATGTTTATTTCCGAACCCCATCTGTGTGGCCACTTCTTTCTGGCGTAAGCACGGGCACCAACATTAGGCGTAGGCGTCTGAATTCGTCTGACTTCTTAGCGTTTAAAATGCCGCTGCCAACAATGGAGACACAGCGAAAACTCCGTGAAGTAAAAAGGCTAGTAGAACGGTCGAAGAAATTACAAGCGCAATCCACTATTGAACTCAACGTCCTTCTCCCCACCATTCTCAACATGGCGTTCAAAGGTGGTCTGGACTAATGCAAACACATCCCAGTACACCTCTCATTCCGGATATGCGTCCCGGTGTTCTTCGCGCAGCACAAGAAGGAGATCTGGTTTTATTTGTCGGTGCTGGCGTATCAGGTTTGCTGGGTTGCCCTTCATGGCGTGAGCTGGGATATCGAGCTTTAAAGCAGCTATACGATTTCGGATTGATTGACTATGCAGAAGAGCAGGCGTTATCGACACTGGAAATTAGAAAACAACTATCTATTGCGATAGGCGTTGCGAAAAAAAATGGCCGTAAAATAGATATTCAGAAATTGCTCCAACCAAAAAAGGATGCCGTCGAAAGAAAAGAGATTTATCAGGCCTTGCACTCAATTGGTCCTGTTTTTGTTACAACAAATTATGATAAGTATTTGGATGATATTGCACAGCAATCGGGTGTGGCACAAGGGAGCATCGAGGGCAAAGATATTTCCATGTCATCAGTCCTTAGTACAAAAAGCACAAGGGTCTATTACCGCAAGAAAGATTTGACCCCTGAAAAACTTTATGAGCCTGGCGTAGTACTGCACCTGCATGGAAGCATAGGGGATATATCAAGCATGGTGCTTACGACAGAGGATTATATTCAACACTATCAGAATGAATATGTCGTGAAATTTTTGACTTCACTGTTTGCTAAAAAGGTCGTTCTCTTTCTGGGGTATGGATTGGCGGAAGAAGAGATTCTCGAGTATGTGTTAAGGAAAAGCACACCAGAACAGAAGGCGACCAATGAAAGGAAGCATTTCTGGTTGTATCCACGAATGGCTCGAGATAACGCAGCCTATTCACATCTAGAGGCCTATTTCTCAAATAATTTTGGAGTGGAACTGGTGGACTTTAATATCGATAAAATAGGCAATGATCAACTTGCTGAAGTAATCCTGGAATGGACTAAACAACTTAAGGGCAAGATTAATAGGCCAGTTTTTAGTAAAGAAATTAAAGAGTTGCTTGGCCCAATAATGGTATGAAAATGAATTCCGAGCAGAAAACACTTGTTGAATGCCTGAATAAGGGGCCGGAATATGTGGACTTCATATTCAAGAATATTCAGGGCTTCGATCGATTTGAATTTCTCAAGCAACAAGGGTATTTCTCGCCAGAAAGAAATCCACGACCGGTAGAAGATAACGATAAAAAGGGGTTTTTCACCATCCCTTACTGGCCTGCATTAAACTTCCTCGAGCGTTTGTCAATATTAACAGGAGCTAATGAAAATCGTAAATATGTAGATGAAATCCTTGCCATAATGCGAAATATTACTAGACCCGAAGGTGATAGTGCGAAACGTGTCGACAACTATCATACCTGGTATTCCTTCGTAAAAATAATGACAAAACTTCCCACTGAAATGGTTCGGCTCGATGACATTACCCTTCTTCAAGACTGGTTGGATAGCAAATTTGATAACTCGCTCATTGGAAGTGAGATCGGCGGGAGTTTGCTCTCAAAATTTCTTAAAAGTGGAAATGCCGAAGACTGGGAAAAAGCAGCTCGTATTGTGGAAATTATTACGGAGATCAAGTTGGTTCAACGGGGTAATGACATAGGTCTGGGAAATGAGGTAGAGGCAGCAGTTGTGCTCAAAATCCCCGCTTTTTGGGCGCATGACGTTTTTAGACAGAACTCAAAATTGTTAGGAAAGCGGTGTGGAGTAAAAGTCATTCAATGCTTAAGGTCTCGATTAGTAGAAATACTTGCGCATTATAGTAACGAAGATCAGTACGCATATATTTGGCGGCCAGCGATCGAAAATCATGAACAGAATGTTGGTGTGGATCGGCCGAGCCATGTCCTTGTGGAAGCAATTAGGGATGTGCTTCTTTCCTATGCGGACTCCGAAGATGCGGCACATTTCCTGGAAGATTTTATCAAATCGGATCGGGTCACCATCAAGCGCATTGGTGTCTATGTTGTGAATGTTCTTTTCGAAAAGTACCAATCCCTATTTTGGCGTTTGCTATCGCCTGGGTTGTTCCGCAGTAATC
>CAZGMX010000135.1:0-8040 GCA_964526865.1 uncultured Actinomycetota bacterium
AGCGGGGCTTCCATGCATGAGGCGGCCATTATTTCCAATTATGCCGCCGGTATTGTCGTCGGAAAATTGGGAACCGCGACCACCACGCGCGAGGAAATTTTCAGCGCGATGAAGTGGAACGGCAATGTGGATGGCAAGGTCCGTTGACGGAGTGGGTGCGGCGGCGCGCGGCATGGGACGTCAAAAAAAAATGGCCGGGTTTTTCGATTGCGACGGGGACTGGAATTCTGATCCCGGATATTTGAACCGGGTGGACGATTTTCAATTTTTTCTCGGGGTGAAAAAAGGGTTGAAACTGCTGGCGGATCACGGGATGGAGTTGTTTGTGGTCAGCAATCAATCCGGTATCGGTCGGGGATTGATCAAAAAACGCGAATTGGAGCAGATCCATCGCCGGATGATTGGAGAGCTGCAGGAGGAAGGGATCACGCTGGCGGGCGTCTATATTTGTCCGCACAGCCCGGCCGATGGGTGTTCCTGCCGGAAGCCGTCGCCTGAAATGATTTTGAAAGCGGCGAAAAAATACCGGCTGGACTTGCCGAGTTCCTACGTGGTGGGGGACAAGTGGACGGATGTTCAGATGGGAATTCGCGCGGGGGTGAAAACAATTTTGGTGGGCAACGCGCCGCGCCCGGACGGCGAGACACGGACAGCCGATCATGTGGCCAAGGATTTATTTTGTGCCGCCCAATGGATCATAAAGAGCAAAGAGAAAAATTAAAAGAGGGAAGCAAAATGCAGATCATCGCGGATCATGGCAAAAAGGGGTTGTCCGTACTGGGCGTGATTCCCGCGCGTTATGCGTCGACGCGCTTTGAGGGGAAGGTGCTTGCCGCCATCGCGGGAAAACCCATGGTTCAGCACGTCTATGAAAACGCCAAGAGGGCCCGGATGCTGGACGACGTGTGGGTGGCCACGGAAGACCAACGGGTGATGGATGCCTGCAGGCGGTTTGGGGCCGCGGTGCAGATGACCTCGCCGTCCCATGTGTCCGGCACAGACCGGTTGGCGGAGGTTGCCTCCGCCGGCCAGGCCGATTTGTATATCAACGTTCAGGGAGACGAGCCGATGGTTCATCCCGACATGATCGACAGCCTGGTGCGGCCGTTTCTCACGGACCCGGATCTGAAGGTCGCCACGCTCATGACAAAGATTGAGACGAAGGAAGAATTGGACAATCCCAATGTCGTCAAGGTGGTTACGGACAAAAAGGGAATGGCCCTGTATTTTTCCCGTTCGGTGATTCCCTTTGACCGGGACGCGCAGACGGCTCCGGGCGGCGCGGGAAAGAGCATCAAAGACCAGTCGATTTATTACCGGCATCTGGGGTTGTACGCCTACCGGCGGGATTTTCTTTTGCTGTTTCCCACACTGGAGGTTTCCACGCTGGAGCAGATTGAAAAATTGGAGCAGTTGAGGATTTTGGAGCAGGGGTACCGGATTGCCGTGGTGGAAACACCCCACCGGACGGTGGCGGTGGATACGGTGGAAGATTTGGAGCGGGTGCGCCGGCTGGTGGAGCAGGGAAAGGGGAAGCGTTCTCCCAAGGGTGCAGTGGCTTGTTGAGGATTTGCCGGAGGGAGTCGTTGCGCCACCCGCGATGAGTTTTGAACCGGGGCAGGATCTTTTGTGCAGAAAGACGGGGGCAGGGACATGACAAAGTTTATTTTTGTGACGGGAGGGGTGGTCAGTTCTCTGGGCAAGGGAATTGCCTGTTCCTCCATCGCCAAACTACTGGAGGCCGATGGGTACAAGGTTTCTCTGTTGAAACTGGATCCCTACATCAATGTCGATCCGGGAACCATGAGTCCTTTTCAGCATGGTGAGGTGTACGTGACGGCGGATGGGGCGGAGACGGACCTGGATTTGGGGCACTACGAACGTTTCACCCACGAGCGTATGTCCCGCTGGAACAATGCCACCGCGGGTCAGATCTACGAGACGGTGATTTCCAAGGAACGCCGGGGGGAATACCTGGGCAGAACGGTGCAGGTGGTGCCCCATATCACGGACGAGATCAAGAATCGGATCAAGGAGGTGGCACGCCGCAGCGGTGCCGATGTCGTACTCACCGAAATCGGAGGCACCGTCGGAGACATTGAGGGACTCCCATTTTTGGAGGCCATCCGCCAGTTTCGCCAAGACGCGGGCAAGGAGAATGTCCTGTACATTCATTTGACCCTGGTGCCATACATCGAAGCGGCGGGAGAACTCAAGACCAAGCCCACCCAGCACAGCGTGGGAAAGATGCGGGAAATTGGTATTCAGCCCGACGTCTTGATGTGCCGCACGCAGAAGCCGTTGTCGGAAGATCTGAGGGGGAAGATCGCCCTGTTCTGCAACGTGGCCAAAGAGGCGGTGATTCAGGCGCAGGATGTGGAAACGATTTACGAGGTGCCCCTGCGTTTGAAGGGGGAGGGCATCGACCGATTGATCATCTCGATGTTGAGGCTCCAGCCGCGAAAAAAACAAGCCGTCAAGACCAGGAAGGGAGCGGCATGCGTGCCGTCCAATGGGCTGTCCAAGTGGCGCGACATTCTTTGTCAAATCAAGAATCCCCAACGGCACACGCGCATCGCCGTGGTGGGGAAGTACATCGAATTGCAGGATGCGTACAAGAGCATCTATGAGGCGATTGCCCACGGCGGAATCGCAAACCAGTGCCGGGTGGAAGTAAAGAAGGTGGACGCGGAGATCCTCCAAAAAGAATCGCTGCCAAAGCACCTGGAAGACGTGCAGGGAATTTTGGTTCCCGGCGGGTTTGGCGACCGGGGGATCGAGGGAAAAATTCGGGCGGTGGAATACGCGCGGACCCATCGCATCCCGTTTTTTGGAATTTGCCTGGGGATGCAGTGCGCGACCATTGAATTTGCCCGCAATGTCTGCGGGCTTTCCAACGCCAACAGCACGGAATTTGATCCACAGACGGCCCATCCCGTGATCGACCTCCTGCCAGAGCAGATCTCTGTGCAGGACAAGGGAGGCACGATGCGGCTGGGGGCGTATCCTTGTCACCTGGCCAAGGACTCCCTGGCGTACCATGCCTACCGGCAACCGTCGATCCAGGAGCGGCACCGTCACCGCTATGAATTTAACAACAATTACCGGGAGGTTCTTCTCAACAAGGGATTGCGTATCAGCGGGATTTCTCCCGACGGAAAATTGATCGAGATCATCGAGATCGTGGACCATCCATGGTTTGTGGCCGCGCAGTTTCACCCGGAATTTCAGTCCAAGCCAGACCACGCGCACCCTCTCTTCCGCGATTTCATCAAGGCGGCTTTGATGCAGGACGAAACGGGGTCACGCGAGGCGTCGTGCCGCGGGACAGGCCGGCACGGAACAATACCGCAGAAGACGGCGTTTCCCGGCAGTTGTTCGTGAGGGAAAATTTGTGAGCACATCAGGACAGGGAGTGGGATGGACCAGAGAGGTTCGTATCGGCGCTGTTCGATGCGGAGGCAAGGCCGGTTTTTTATTCATGGCAGGCCCGTGCGTCATCGAAAGCGAGAGGCACTGCCTGCAAACCGCCAACACACTGGCTCGAATGGCATCGACAAAAAATATTTCCCTGGTCTTCAAGGCCTCTTATGACAAGGCCAACCGGTCCAGCGGGGATTCTTTTCGCGGCGTGGGATTGAAAAAGGGGCTGGCCATTTTGAAAAAGGTAAAAAAGGAGACGGGACTGCCGGTCGTGACGGACGTCCATTGCTGCGATCAGGTGCGCGCCGTTGCCGAGGTTGCGGATGTACTGCAGATCCCGGCGTTTTTGTGCCGGCAGACCGACCTGCTGGTGGAAGCGGCCCGGACGGGAAAACCGGTCAACGTGAAGAAGGGCCAGTTTCTGGCGCCCTGGGATGCCGCGCAGATCGTCAAAAAAATGGAAGGGGCCGGAAATCGCAATATCCTTCTCACGGAGAGGGGAGTCAGTTTTGGATACAACACGCTCGTGAGCGACATGCGCTCTCTCGTGATTTTACGCTCGTTTGGATGTCCCGTCATCTTTGATGCGACACACAGCGTGCAGCAGCCGGGTGGGCTGGGAACGCGGTCGGGGGGACAGCGGGAATTTGTCCCGTTTCTTGCGCGGGCCGCAGCAGCCACCGGCTGTGACGGCCTGTTTGTGGAGGTCCATGACAATCCGGAACGGGCCAAAAGCGACGGTCCCAATGCCTTGGCCTTGGCTGATTTTCCTGCGTTGGTGGATTCGGTAATACAAATCGATGAATGGGTGCGTCTGGGTCCCTTGTCTGCCGGAGTGTCTCCGGAAAAGTGCAGACCGGTCCGGGCAGGAACCTGCTCGCTATGCAAATGAGGGGGTTATGTTGGAAAAGAAGATCACGGTAAAAATGGAGAGAAAAGAATCGCAAAAAAAAGAGCGGCACCATGCAACACCGCCGCACGCCAAAATCGATGGTCTTTCGATGCTGGACATCGCAAAAGAGGTGCTGTTGATCGAGTCGGGCGCGATCGCGGCGCTGGTCCCCCGCCTGGACGAAAATTTTGAAAAGGCCGTGCGCCTCATCCTTTCCTGCCGGGGACGTGTGATTGTAACCGGCATGGGGAAACCCGGTGTCATCGGGCGGAAAATCTCGGCGACGCTGGCCAGCACGGGTACGCCGTCACTGTGGATGCACCCCGCCGAGGCGGTGCACGGAGATTTGGGCATGGTGGTCAAGGACGACGTGGTGATCGCCATTTCCAACAGCGGGGAGACGGAAGAGTTGAAACGGCTTCTGCCGACCGTCAAGAAAATCGGGGCAAAATTGATTGCCTTTACGGGCAATATCCAGTCGTCCCTGGCCAAATACAGCGACGTGGTTTTGTACGCCGGCGTGGCCAAGGAAGCGGGCCCCATCGAGTTGGTGCCCACGTCCAGCACGACGGCCGCGCTGGCCCTGGGGGATGCCCTGGCCATCGTGGTGATGCAGAAAAAGGGATTCAAGCCGGAGGAATATGCCTTCTACCATCCGGGAGGCAGCATCGGCAAAAAACTTTTATTAAAAGTGGAAGACATCATGCGGCGGGGGAAAGCCGCGCCCATCGTCACCGTGGACACGTTGGTGAAAGACGTTCTGCTGGCGATTACGGAGGCGCGTGCGGGAGCGGCGGCCGTGGTGGACGGGGAGCGCCGGTTGGTCGGGATCTTCACCGACGGCGATCTGCGGCGCGTGATCGACCGGGAGCCGGATGTGACGGCGCACAGGGTTTCCGCCTACATGACCAAGACACCGTTGACGATCAGTCCGGACCATCTGGCGACCGAGGCATTGAGAATCATTAAGGAAAGACGGATCGACGAATTGATCGTGGTCAATCCCCAGGGGCACCCGGTGGGGGTCGTGGATGAGAAGGATCTGTTAGGCCTGAGTTGAGCGGACATGATCCCGGGAAAGTTACTCCAAAAAAAAATGGCGTTTGTCCAGCTGATTGTCAGCGACATCGACGGTGTTCTGACGGACGGAAAGATCACGATAGACGATGACAACCGGGAGATCCGCAATTTTAATGTGCTGGACGGAATGGGACTGCGGCTGGCCAAAGAGTTTGGACTGGATCTCGTGTTTATCTCCGGCCGGCTTTCCCGTGCCTCGGCTCTGCGATTGAAAAATTTAGGGATCGAGCGCGTCCATCAGGACGTCGAAAACAAGGGGCAGGTCCTGGACGGGATTTTGTCGGAGTGCTGTGTCCATCGTTCGCAGGTGTGCGCCGTCGGGGACGATCTGGCAGACCTCGCGCTCTTTGCCCGCGCGGGAGTGTCGGTGGCGGTTGCCAACGCGGTGTCCGAGGTAAAGGAGAAAGCGCAGTGGACGACACGTCGCGGCGGAGGCGATGGGGCCCTGAGGGAGATTGTCGAAACCATTTTGAAGGCAAAGGGGTTGTGGCCCAAGGTGATGGACAGGTTTTGTGCAGGCTGCTGAAAAAGGCCGTTTTTTACGTTGCGCGCGCCTTAAAAACGGCTCTTTTTGAGCAGCCTGTAAAAAAAAGTAAATTTATCAGCCGCTTGAAGGGCGATGAAACATATTAGAGTGGGTATTTTGTTGATGTGCATTGTGGCGGCTGTCTCGATCGCTTTGGCCGGGGAGTCCCGGCAGACGAAAGGGGAGGTCGAAGGATTTGTGCTGGAAATTCCCGATGAATTCGGCAAGACCCAGGCGGTGTTGGAGGGCTCCAAGGCTCTGTTTGACCCTTCCGGAGTGGTTCGGATCGAAGAGGTGAAAGCCAGGATCAACCAGAAAGAGAAGGAGAAGGGGCAGATTGTGGTGGTGTCCTCCTACGCGTTTTACCATCGCGATTCCAAAGTGGTTACCACCGATCAGCCCGTGCAGGTGGACTCCCGCGATGCGCACATCACGGGCACGGGGCTGGTTTGGGAACCGGAAAAACAGACGATTTGGATTCAGGAAAAGACGCGGGTGGTTTTGGTGGGAGGGAAAAAAAATGCCTTTGACAGTGGTATCGGCAAGGAGAAATAAAATGCGATGGAGCAGATTCGTCCGGAATTGCCTCCTCCCGGCGGTGGTGTGGGCGGCAGTCCTGTGTGTGGGCGGTGCGGGGGCTGCGCCGGCGGCGGTGCGGGCGGCAAAAACGGACAAAGCGGAAAAGAAAGAGACCGGGCAGATTCTTGACGAAGACATGACCGTCATCACGTCCGACGGCGGATTGAATCTGGACTATTCCTCCCATGTCGCGGTGTTCAAGAAAAACGTGGTGGTGACGGATCACCGGGGCACTCTGAAGGCCCAGGAAATGCGCATCTTTTTTGAGGCGGAAACTTCCAAGATCAAAACCATCGAGGCGCAGGGCAACGTGGAGATCATCCAGGAGGGACGCGTGGCGTACAGCCAGAATGCCCTGATTCGCTCGGAAGAGGGCGTGATCGTTTTGACCGGCGATCCGCGGATCAAACAGGGACGGGACCTGTATAGCGCGGACAAAATCACGATTTATAGCAAGACCAACCAGGTGATCTTTGAGCCCAAGGCAAAGCTGGTGATTTTTCAGCAGCCCGGCCAAAAGAAAGAGTTTTTTTGATGAGCGCGCATGAGAACGGGCAACTGCTTCGGACCGAAGGGCTGATCAAGGCCTACAAAAGCCGCCGCGTCGTGAACGACGTGAGCATCCAGGTAGGCCGCGGTGAAATCGTCGGTCTCTTGGGACCCAACGGCGCGGGAAAGACCACCACGTTTTATCTCATTGTCGGGCTGATCAAACCCAATGGGGGACGCGTTTTTTTTAAAGACGGAGACATCACGCACATCCCCATGTCCCGGCGGGCGCGCCGGGGAATCGGCTATCTTTCGCAGGAGCCCTCCATCTTCCGGCGCCTGACGGTGGAGCAAAACATCATGGCCATTTTGGAGACGCTCAATATTTCACCCATGGAGCGGCGCAAACGGCTGGTGTCCCTGCTGCAGGATTTAAAGATCGAGCATCTGGCCAAAAGCAAGGCGTACACCCTTTCGGGGGGGGAGCGTCGCCGCCTGGAGATCACCCGTGCCATGGTGACATCGCCGGCGTTCATCCTTTTGGATGAGCCTTTTTCCGGCGTGGATCCCATCGCCGTCTTCGATGTGCAGCAGATCATTTTGGATTTAAAGAAAAAGGGATTGGGGATTCTGTTGACCGATCACAGTGTCAGGGAAACGCTGTCCATCACGGATCGCGCCTACATCATGTATGACAGCAGGATTTTGATTTCCGGCACGGCGGAGGAATTGGTATCCAATCCCAAGGCACGGGAGATTTATTTGGGCGAGAAGTTCACGATGTGATGGACCACAGGGCTCAATAAAGGAGGTGTCATGGATATTCATCTCACGGTTCGTTCTGATGAGGTCAAAGAGGGTGCCAAGGAGTATTTGACGGACAAACTGCACAAATTGGACAAGGTGCATTTGAAAGTCGTGGATGCCCACGCGGTGCTGGCGGTCCAGAAATACCGTCACATCGTGGAGGTGACGCTCTGCGGCAAGCACATCCGCATTGCGGCGAAGGAAGAGGCGCACGACATGATCAGCGCCGTCGACAAGGTGATTT
>CAZGMX010000136.1:0-1648 GCA_964526865.1 uncultured Actinomycetota bacterium
CAATCTCGCCGACATCTCCGCAATGCCCGTCGAGATTGCTTCGTCGTCCCGGCTTGAAAAACGCCGGGACTCCTCGCAATGACGTTTCAAATCCGCTGAACGCTCTACGCTGCCTTTTCTTCCTCTACGCTATCCGCTAACCGCTATACGCTAGTATTGGGGTCCAGCGCGTCCCGCAGGCCGTCGCCGAAAAAGTTGAATCCCATCACCGCCAAAAAGATAAACACCCCCGGAATCAGACACCAGGGATGATACCGTATTTGGGGGATGTTCATCGACTCCGAAAGCAAGTTTCCCCAGCTGGCGTACGGATCCTGAATTCCAAGGCCGATGAGACTCAACGCCGATTCCCCCAGGATGTATCCAGGAATTGCCAGCGTCATCGACACGATCGCGTACGACATTGTGTTGGGCAGAATGTGTTTTACGATGATCTCCATGGGAGGACGGCCAATCGCGCGGGCGGCCAGCACAAACTCTTTCTGGCTGATGGAAAGGACCATCCCCCGGATCACCCTGGCCAGTCCCGCCCATCCGATCAGGCTGAAGATCAGGACGATCAAAAAATAGACTTTGACGCTGGACATCTCGGGCGGAAACGCGGCGCGCAGGGCCAGCATCAAATAAAAGGCCGGCAGGAGCATGAACATTTCGCACAGGCGCATCAAGACCACATCCACCTTGCCTCCTAGAAAACCCGAAATTCCGCCCACCAGCATCCCGATGACCAGCGTGATGGCCGCTCCCAAAATCCCTATCGACAGCGAAATGCGGGCCCCATAGAGAATGCGGCTGAACAGATCCCTCCCCCGTGAATCGGCCCCAAACAAATACAGCCTGCCCGCAGGATCCACGCCGAACAGGCGCCCCCGGCCGAACAGCTGCACAGGGTAGAGCCGGCTTGTGTCCTCGGTATAGACACGGCGGAAATTGGAATCAAAACTCGACACCATTCCGTAGACAAAGGGCCGCCGAAATCCTCCTGCGCCATCCCAACAATGAATTTGCGTGGGGGGACAAAAGGAATGAGAACGGCTCTCCTCGTCCGAAGGATACGGCGCCAAAAAATCCGCCCCCAGCGCCAGCAGATACAGGCCTGCCAAAAGCCACCCGCCCCACCAGGCCATGCGATGTCGCTTCATTTTTTCGATCAGGTTGTTCATTCGTCACGTCAGCCGGATTCTTGGGTCGCTCCACGCCAGAAGGATATCGGCGATGAGATATCCCGCGATCAGCATGACACCCCCCAGCACCGTTGTCCCCATCACCAAAAACAGGTCCTGACTGCGCACGGCATTGAGCATGACAGACCCCAGCCCCGGCCAGCCGCAAATGATCTCCGTCAGCGCGGCGCCGCTCAACAGGCCTGAGAATTCACTGCCGAAGAGCGTGATCATCGGATTGATGGCGTTGCGCAGGGCGTGCGAATAAATCACCGTGCGCTCCGGCAGTCCCTTGGCGCGGGCGGTCATGATGTACTGGGCACGCAAAACCTCCAGCAGATTGCCGCGCATGATCCGCTGAAGACCCGCGATAGCGCCCGTACCGATCACCAGCGTCGGAATGACCAGATGCCGGACCAAATCCCAGAGTTTCTCCCACCAGGCCATGTATTCAACGTTCCCCGACTGCATCCCCCCCAACGGCA
>CAZGMX010000136.1:1658-8030 GCA_964526865.1 uncultured Actinomycetota bacterium
TACCGTAAAAGCAGTTGCTCTCTTTCAAATCAAACGTGAGACTGGCTCCATAGAGCAGGAGCAGGGCAAAAAAGAAGTTCGGCAGGGACATTCCCAGGAAGGAAAAGAAGGAAAACAACTTGTCGGTAAAACGGTATTGGCGTACCGCGCAGTGAATTCCCAGCGGGATCGCGATGAGCCAGGTGAACGCCAGGGCACTCAGGGACAACAGAAGGGTGTTGGCCCACCGCTCCTTGATGACATCCCACACAGGTTTTTTGAGTTCAAACGAATAGCCGAAATCCAGGCGCGCGCAATTGCCCAGCCAGCAGACATACTGAACCAGCACCGGCTCATCCAGGTGGTACTGCCTTTGATAGGCCGCTACGGTCTGCTCGGAAATTAGGGGATCCAGGCGCATCCGGTCGAAGTAATTGCCCGGGACTGCCTGGAGAAAAAGGAAAGTGATGAAAGAAATGGCCAACAGCAGGGGGATGGAAATCAAGAAACGTCTGAGGATAAAGGGTAGCATTGATTTAGTCCAACCCTGTTTTCTGCGGCCCGCATCCGAGAATTAAGGATTAAGGGGTAAGGATTAAGTAAAAACAAGGAAACAAAAGCACCATCAGTGCCTTTCTTAATCCTTAATCCTGCAGTATATCTCCTCCAAATTGTGGAACGCGCCACCGTACGCCGTGGGTTTGAGGTTGCCGTACTTGTTGCGCACGGCCAGAATGCTCTCCGGTAAAACGGTATAGACGACAGGGACCTCTTCACTGACGATTTTTTGCCACTCATCGTAGAGCTTCTTGCGCTTGGAATCTTCCGGTTCCTGAACGGCGCGATTAAAAATCTTGTCGATCCGCGCCTCCCAGGACGTCGCCGGCGCAGGCTCTTTGGGATACCACAGATGCAAATGTCCGCTGGACTGCCACACATTGTTTCCAAAATGGGGATCAACAGAGCCCGTCAACCCAAGAATCACGGCGTCCCAGTCGAAACTTCCGCTCAACTTGCTGACCAGATTGTTGAATTCGAGCGTCACCAAATGTACCTTCATCCCAACGTTCTCCAAATCCTTGCGGATGATTTCGGCCATCTTGACACGCTCGGTCACGCCGGCGTTTGTACACAAATTGAATTCCACCGTCTTGCCCCCCGAATCTTCCAGAAAACCGTCTCCATTGACATCGCGAAAACCCTCCTTCGCCAGTATGGCCTTGGCCTTGGGGATGTCAAACGCGTAGCGCGTGACATGGGACGAATAAAAATATCCCTCCGAGGGACTCATGCAGGAATCCTGCGGTACAGCCAGGCCGTTGTAGACGATGTCGATGATCGACTTTTTGTCGATGGCGTGCGCGACGGCCTGACGAAATTTGACGTTGGTGAACCAGTATAATTTTTCCGGTGCAATCAGGGTCTTTTTCGTCCGCGCATCGATGGAGGTGTTTTCGTTGAACGTGATGAAGGTGCTGCCAAACGACGGCCCCGTCCGGTAGATCGTAAAATTGCCGTCTTTTTCCCTGGGCTTGAGCAGGGGATAATCCGCGCCTCGGCAGTCGTAAAAATCCAATTCCCCTTCCTGAAATTTGAGGAATCCCACATCCTGATTGGGCACGATCATAAAAGCGATCTCGTCTAAGAACGGCAGTTTCCTTTTTTGCTTGTCCTTCTTCCAATAATTGGGATTGCGCTTGAGCACCACCCGCTGGCCGCTCTTGTATTCCGCCAATTGGAAGGGCCCCGTCCCCACGATTTTTTCCACCGGCGTATCGACCCCCCACGTGGAATTGAATGTTCCGTTGCGCACAGACTCCTCTAGGAGGTGCTTGGGCAGGATGGGGGCGCTCATGGCGCGCAGAAAAGGGGCAAACGTCGTGCCCATGGAAAATTTTACCGTGTGTTTGTCGATCCGCTCCACCTTGATTTTTTTTCCGTCGATGGTGAAGATATCCCGAAGGCTGTTGGGAATGGAATCGTTGTAGATCAGATCGTTGAACGTAAAGACGACGTCGTCGGCCGTGAAGGGTGTTCCGTCGGCCCATCGCGCGTCTTCCCGCAGATGGAACAGCCATTCCCGCCCCACGGGCCCTTTGGTCCAGGCGCTGGCCAGAGCGGGTTCCACCTCCAGCGTCACGCCGTTGGTGGTGGTCAACCCGTCAAACACAAAATTGATGACGTTGGTGGTAGAGGTCTCTTTGGCAAGAATTGGATTGAAAGATTTTGGATCGGAAATGGCGGAAAGGACCAGCCTGCCGCCATATCGCGGCTCACCCCCGGCCGCGGACGCCTTTGCTGTCTTGAACAGAGCAGCCCCGGCCCCTCCCGCTAAAAAAACGATCGCCGCGGACGCGATGAGGAAGGCGTGAAATGTAGGAAACCGCCGCGCCATTCTACGAAGACTGTGGGGCCGAAGCCTGAACCGGTGCTTTGGCAGGCGCCGCCGGCACCGGGGCCTGCGACGGTGTCACCACACCTTTGTCTTGAGCGGCCGCATCCGTTTTTGCCGCATTTGCCGCGGCCTGTTTTACGGTCTGGACCATCCCCGCCATGGCCTGCTTCACCTTGTCCACTGCCGCCTGTTGGCTTGGCGACACAGGCACCGAGGGCTGTCCGGGCATCTGACCTTCGTAGGGCACATCCCGGCGCGCGGATCGCTTGTTCATCACGGAACTGCTCCTGTCCGAAGACATCATGGCCAGCACCATCGAGGTCGTCATAAACAAAGCCGCGCACACCGCCGTACCCTTGGTCAATACATCCGCCGTCCGAGCGCCAAAAACTGCCTGACCCGCGCCGCCAAAGACGTTTGAGATCCCCGTGCCCTTTCCCGCCTGCAACAACACGATCGCGATGAGAGCAATACTGCACACAACATGAACTATCACCACTGCGGCAAACATCGTCTTTATCCTCCTGGTCCGAAAGCCCCTGCCGGACCCACCGGCAGACCCTCCGGAACTCTATTTTAAAATCTTCTGCCTTCGTTCGAATTTTAGTATTTCCACGAATGAATCCACATCCAGGCTGGCGCCGCCAACCAAGGCCCCATCCATATCTTCCTGCACCATCAACTCCGTGATGTTGCCGGGCTTGACACTCCCGCCGTACTGGATACGGCATTGTTCCGCGCATTCCCTGCCGAACTTGTCCCGGATGAGTTTCCGGACAAACCGGTGGACATCTTCGGCCTGCTGGGCCGTCGCGTTGCGGCCTGTGCCGATGGCCCACACGGGTTCGTAGGCAATCACAACCGGACGGAAATCTTCCGGACTCAGGCCTTCGAATCCCTCCGCGAACTGCCGGGCAATCAGAGCTTCGGTCTTGTTTTCTTCCCTCTCCTGGAGTGTCTCGCCAACACAGACAATCGGAATGAGTCCCGCACGCAAGGCCGCCTTGATCTTTTTGCAGACCGTTTGATTGGTCTCGCCGAAGAATTGACGCCGTTCAGAATGCCCGATGATCACGTGAGAACACCCGGCGTCTTTTAACTGGCCCGCCGAGACCTCTCCCGTGAAGGCGCCCTTCTCCTCCCAAAAGAGGTCCTGGGCGCCCAGCGCGATGTTGCTCTCGTTTAGGACTTCCGAAACTTCCGCCAAGGCCGTGAATGATGGACACACGACGATATCGATGTCCTCCATTTCATAGGCGCCACGCTTCAGGCGCGTGACAAAGTCGATCGCCTCGACAATGGTCTTGTGCATCTTCCAGTTGGCGGCAATGATGGGTCGTCTGGTCATGGATGTCGTCACCCTCCGCAGCAGCAGGACCGTTTCGCCGGGGCGTCCGTCAGGGCCGCGACTCCCGGCAACTCTTTTCCTTCCAGATACTCCAGGGAAGCGCCGCCGCCGGTGGAGATGTGCGTCATCTTCGACGCCAACCCCGACTGGTTCACCGCTGCCACAGAATCCCCGCCGCCGATGATCGACACGGCGCCGGAAGAAGCAATGGCCTGTGCCACGGCAAACGTACCCTTGGCAAAATTGGGCATTTCAAAAATCCCAAGGGGGCCGTTCCATACAATGGTCTTTGCCTTGGCAATCTTTTCCGTGTACGCCTTGATCGTCAGGGGACCGACATCCACACCGATATCATCCGGCGCGATGTCACGCAGTCCCACAAATTTCCAGGGCGCTTCATTCTTCACTTCCTTCACCACCACGTGGTCCAGGGGCAGTAAAATCTCCACCTTCTTGGCCCTGGCCTTTTCCAGAACGGCCTTGGCGGTTTCCACCTTGTCGTCTTCGACCAGCGATTTGCCGGTCGGAATTCCCTGGGCCTTTAGGAACGTGTAGGCCATGGCACCGCCGATGATCAGATCATCCACTTTCTCCAACAGATTTTCCAGGACACCGATCTTGGAAGAGACCTTCGCGCCGCCGATGATGGCCAAAAACGGCCTGGCCGGCTTGGTCACGGCGTCGCCCAAAAATTTGATCTCTTTTTCCATCAGATAACCCGCGGCCGCCTGGGAAACAAACTTGGCAACACCGGTCGTGGAAGAATGCGCGCGATGGGCACTGCCGAAGGCGTCGTTCACATAGACATCGGCCAATTTGGCCATGCCCCGCGCCAGGGTCTCGTCATTCTTTTTTTCGCCTTTTTGGAAGCGGGTGTTTTCCAAGAGAATCACATCGCCCGGCTTCATTTCCGAAACGGCCTTCTCCACTTCGGGCCCCACACAGTCGTTGAGCTTTGCAACCGGCTTGCCCAGAAGTTCCGAGAGCTTCCTGGCCACCGGATCCATTGTCAACTTTGGATCCGGTTCTTTGGGATCGCCCAGATGGCTCATGAGAATCACCTTGCCGCCCGCTTGCAATACATACTGAATCGTCGGCAGACTGGCCCGAATGCGGGTGTCGTCCGTAACGCGGAGATTTTCATCCAAGGGGGCGTTGAAATCCACCCGGATGAGAACACACTTTCCCTTCAGCTGAAGATCTTTGACGGATAATTTTGCCATGGCCGCCTCCCTTATAGACTTTTGCCAACGAGCGCGGCCAAATCCACACAGCGCATGGAATAACCCCACTCATTGTCGTACCAGGACAGGACCTTGACGAAATTATCCCCAATCACCTTGGTGCACAGACTGTCCACAATGGAACTCAACGGGCAGTGATTGAAATCCACGGAGACGACCGGGTCGGCCGTGTATCCCAGGATGCCCTTCAACTTGCCTTCGGCCGCTTCCTTCAAAGCGGCGTTGATCTCTTCCGCGGTGGCCTTCTTGAGCAGTGTGCACGTCAGATCTACCACAGAGACATTGGGCGTGGGCACGCGGATGGCAAAACCATCGAGTTTGCCCTTCAATTCCGGGATCACCAGAGAAATCGCCTTGGCCGCTCCTGTCGATGTGGGAATCATGGAAAGCGCAGCGGCGCGGGCCCGGCGCAAATCCGAGTGCACCATGTCCTGCACCTTTTGGTCGTTGGTGTAGGAATGGATCGTCGTCATCAATCCCCGCTCGATCCCCCATTTGTCATTGAGTATCTTGGCTACGGGCGCCAGGCAGTTTGTCGTGCAGGAGGCATTGGACAGGACGTGGTGATTCTTGGGATCGTACTTGTCCTCATTCACGCCCATCACGATGGTGATGTCCTCTCCCTGGGCCGGTGCGGAAATGATCACTTTTTTCGCCCCGCCCTTCGTGATGTGATTTTCCGCGCCTTTAACCACCTTGCCTTTTTTGTTCACGCCGTCTTTTTTGATGGTGAACAACCCCGTGGATTCGATCACGATGTCGACACCCAAATCCTTCCACGGCAGTTCCGCCGGATCGGCCTTGGCCAAAACCTTGATGATTTTCCCGTCCACGGAAATGGCATCCGTTCCCTCCACCTTCACCTCGCCGGGAAACCGGCCATGCACAGAATCGTATTTGAGAAGATGCGCGTTGCTTTTTGCGTCGGTCAAATCATTGACTGCCACCAGCTCTATATCGTTGGATTTCCTCTCCAAAATCGCCCGGGCAACCAGTCTGCCGATTCTGCCAAATCCGTTGATACCGACTTTTAGTGCCATGGAACTCCTCCTTGAGATGTTGTTGTTTGATTTTTCTGATGTTTCGAAGCCGTCGAAGTTGCGAAACTCCTAATGTTCGTCATTGCGATCCCGGCATTAAAGGGTCATTGCGAGGGAACCCGCCCTGGCGGGAGACCGAAGCAATCTCGTGGGATTGACTGTTATCCCGTCGAGATTACCCGCCACTGAAGCGTCGGCGGACTTGCAGCTTCGTCGTCCATCACTAAAGCGTTGGTGGACTCCTCGTAATGACGTATTCATAAAAAACTAGACGACGCAGAAAACAGAAAAGCGCCGTTCGCACTACACTAGAGCGGCTGATTATGTGTCAAAACCGCTTGGCTGTCAACGATTTATACCACAATT
>CAZGMX010000137.1:0-8013 GCA_964526865.1 uncultured Actinomycetota bacterium
GCCGAAGGACGACGAAGCTGTAAGTCCGCCGACGCTTCAGTGGCGGGCAATCTCGTTGTTCCGTCGAGATTACTTCGTCGGCTACCGCCTCCTCGTAATGACGTGTAAAATGCCCATGAAAATTCTTCACCTCACACGACACCTGGAAATCGGGGGCATTCCCCGCTATGTGGTGGACTTGTGCGCCAAATTTCAGGCCAAAGGACACGAAATGGTCGTTGCCTCCACGGGTGGGGCGCAGGTCCAAACTCTCTTGGCCCTTGGGGTGAAACACCTGACGATACCCCTATCCTCCAAATTTGAATTCGGCCCAAACTTGTGGCGGTCGTGGCATGCGCTTTTGCCCGATTTGCGAAAAGAGAAGTTTGATGTCGTCCATGCCCACACCCGCATCGCCCAGGTGCTGGCGCATTTGATTGAAAAATTTCACTCCATTCCGTCCGTGACAACTTGCCACGGATTTTTTAAGCCCAATCTGGGGCGGCGGCTATGGCCCTGCTGGGGACAAAAGGTGATCGCCGTCTCCCCCGCCGTCCGGGACCATTTGGTCCAAACACATCGTGTCGCGCCCCAAACCATTGTCTTTATCCCCAACGGAATCGATCCTCATAAATTCGCCGAGATTCCGGGCAAGGCCGATCTCAACTTGTTGAGGAAGAAACTCGGACTGCCGTCCGAGTACCGGATTATCGGCACCACCGCGCGCCTGTGCCCGGTAAAAGGCCTGGAATATCTTTTGGAGGCATTCGCAATAATCCTGCCCCGCCATCCCGATCTTTTCTGCCTGATCGCAGGGGACGGTGTATCCCGCATCCATCTGGAGGAACTTGCACGAAAATCAGGAATATCTCAAAAAGTCGTCTTCGCGGGCTTCGTGCAGGACGTCGCGCCTTATCTTGCGCTGATGGACATCTTCGTGATGCCCTCTCTCATGGAGGGACTGGGACTGTCGATCTTGGAGGCATTTGCCGCCGAAAAACCTGTGGTCGCCAGCCGGGTGGGCGGTATCGTGAACGTGGTGCGCGACAGGAAAAACGGCCTTTTGACCGCGCCAAAATCCGCCCAAGAAATTGCCTCGGCCATAGAATTGCTCTTGACCGATCCAAATCTGGCGCGCGGACTGGCCCAAAAAGGCAAACAGACGGTGGAAAGAGATTTTACCTTGGACCGGATGGCCGATCAGGTGGAAGAGGTTTATCTTTCATTACAACGAGCTTCCCATTGCTGAATCGAGTCTGGGCAGCCGGTCAACCTGCTGCCGCGGCCAATGGGCATCTTCAGCGGGTACAACAATCTCTCGTTCTGCAAATGCCTTGCGTAGTTCGCTGTCTCGAATAAACCAGTCAGACAGACTGCTGAAACGCGTTCCCAATCCCGGCGACAAGTGATTAAAATATCCCACAAGAAATTGCCGCAGCGCCAATATATGGTGAGAGTAATCCTGCTGTGGATCGATCACGGACAATTTGCTCAGATTGAACAACAAAATCTCGCCGTCCTCATTGACCCGGTAGGATTCCAACCGGTAGTCGGAGTTGATGACTCCCCTTTTCCATAACTGCACTTGAAAATAAACAAAATTTTTCATGAGCCGCCGCAAACCGTCCATATCCCCTTTTTTCTTGAGTTCAACAGTCCTGTCTTTCAAATTCATGCCCGGCATGTCCTGCGCGATCACCAGCGGCAGTTTTATTTCATCTCCCAGGTCGTTTGCCTGCACTTGCGAGACGAATGCCCGCACATTGGCCACATGCGCCTTGGGAATGCGGACATTTTTCAGGATTGTTGTCGGGGGAATGAGTCCGCCCAATCGTTCCTGGGCAATTTCGTGGCTGGAAAGCGAAGCGGCATAGGAATCCCTTTCGGGCTGCAAATCGGGTTCGTGTGCAGTGTGTAAAGGGATTTTTACGATCCGCTGTCCCATGGGATATGCCGCCATTCTCTGCCCCACACGGACAGGCATGTCAAACCGGATGTCCTTGATTCTGTCTTCCGCCCATATTCTGCGAGCATACCGTGTGAATGGATCCAGATGAATTCCCAGAGCCTTCAGGACCGGTTCCAACCCGATCTGCCGCAATCTGGCGGTGATCGCGTAGGGATCTTCCGCCCCCTGATAGAGCTGAACAATAAAATAACCGATTTCATAAGTGTCATTTTTTGTCGTGCCGGTTATTAAATCGATACCGACACAGGAATTCCGGATGATGGAATCAATTTCGGGCTGCGCGGCCCGCTTTGCGCGGTCGAATTGCTCCTGCGTGAGAGACGGCTCTCTGCCCGCAGAAATCAAATCGTACGCGATAACATGGCGGGTCAGACGGTCAAATGCCTGTGCCAGCCGGCGGCCCTCTTCCTCGGACAGATTTTCCTTTGTTGCCTTTTCGCGAAATCCGCGTATTTCCAGGACGTCGCTTTCCAGTTCCGGATAAAAATCCTTCAGCGCGGCAACTCTTTCTGCCCACTCCACCAGCATGCGGGTAATGTCCGGCGCGGGTTCCACAAAAATGCGTTGCAGTATCCTTTCCGACCGCTCCTCCATCTTTACGCCCCAGGGGGCCAGTTGGCTTTCCAAACGCAGGATGCGCAGTGCCTCCCTGTAATTTATCCCGCGATATCCCTCAAGGTCTGTGCCGCAAAATCTCAATACGCCCTTTGAGAGATCGCGCAATCCATGGACGGGATCGTATGTCTCCAAACTGTCCAGGTGAATGCCAATATTATCGACATTGATGCCCGGGATCTCCTGAACCGGCTGAACAAATCCCCTGGCAAATGCGGCGTAACAGACATTTTCCTCGTCAATTATTCCTATGAAATGGAGCGGAGAGCCGTCCAAGACAACCTTCTTGGGATCCCGGCCAAATAGTTCTCTCAGCCGCGCAAGGATTTGCTGTTCTTTTTCATCCCGCATTTCATGCAAAGGTTTTCGGCGGGCGTGTGCGTACGCTTTTTCTTCCGTCGTCAAACGCGTCCATATGAAGATGTCTGTGTCCCCCTTGATAGTCTCCCGTTCCAGCAGTATATTGCGAACAGCTCCGCCGTACACCATGAGGTCGTGCAGGCCATTTTCCCGACAAAGATCCACCAGGATCCTCACCGGGCCGGGGGGAATCTCTCTTTCCAGCACCCGCCCTCCCCGCGCAATGACACGGTCCATCAAGAGCGGTAATTTTGCTTTCTGAAAACTGCATTCGCCTCCTGAGCATATAACGCGCAGAGGTTTTTCCCGGACCCAGAGCATCGCATCGATATTCCATGTGCCATCCGGCTGCTCGACCGCCTTGACAGGCAGTCCCCTGTCGATTTCTATTTCGGCACGAATCTCTTGAGGTACTTGCGCGAGACTTTCGGACAGAACATCCCAAAGTGCATCGGGAGTTATTTCGCCCTGTTGGAGCCTTGCCCAGGCTTGGATAATCATGGCCTCAACAACCATCTCCATCGCATCTCTGTTGACCTGACTGCGCGGAGCCAAACACATGGTTCCAAATGAAGGGGTGACCGAAAGCGGACACAGCGCCATGATAAGGCACACAATGAGCGCCTCAATAAATCGGACAACTCGGCACACACACACAAGCGACGCACGACGCGCCATATCTATCTCCTTGCGTTGCAGTTGATTATACAGAACAATCGGCAAAAAATCAAGGGGTGTTTCTTAAGAACCGTGTGGGCAAAGAGTTAAAACTTACGATTCCAGGCGGGGGTGTTGTATCGGCTGGCAAATAGATCGCTGGCCAATGATTCTTCTTCTTTTGTCAGGCCTCGCTGGACAACGGCGCTCTCCAAATGTTTTTCCAGCGCACTGACAAAATCACTTTCCAATTCAGAACAATATTTCGCATCGCAAAATTCTCCCAGTTGAACACTTCCCTGATGCAGGATCCAGCCCCGGGACCGTTTTTGAGCCGCCCCCGCGATTTTTTTCTGCCCCTGCATCAGATCAAACGCACTGGGCTGGGCAAAGCACTGGGTGACTTTGCCCTGGTGCGCGAGATTTTGCGGCAGTTCCTCAATTCGTTGATGTCCGCATTGAAGCAGCACTTTCCGTAAGAGAGAGTGGATGAATTGATAATCGTTGGGCACCGGTATATTTTTTGCGGGATAAATCAATGAGTACGTAAAATCCTTCCCGTGGCGCACAATCCCGCCGCCCGTGGGCCGGCGGACGATGAACCATCTCTTTGCGTCCCCGCCAAGAAGTTCTTCCGCGGCAGAATACCGCTGAAAATATCCCATGCTCAGGCTCGGCCGGTCCCAGCCATAGAAACGAACGATGAAATGCCCGGTGCCTTGACTCTGCGCACACCGTAACAGGGCTTCATCCAACGCCATATTCCAGGCGGGATGGGAATAATTAATGACAGCAACCAATTTTTCCACTTGTCTCATAGGGAGAAAAGTCTTTTCCTCAGTCACTATAGTATCTGTCCAAAACAGCAGTACCTGCAAAAAAAATGGTTGCTGTCACTAATTATGAAGATTCAGGTCCCGTGCGGCCTTCACTTCATCGAGGCGGGACACCGGCGTGTGGATTGGAGCATTTTTCAACTGCTGGGGATCGCTTTGGGCAACCTGGGATATCTGCACCATCGCGTCAACAAAGGCGTCCAGCGTCTGCCGGCTCTCGGTCTCCGTGGGCTCAATCATCAAGGCCTCGGGCACGATCAGCGGAAAACAGATCGTCGGCGCGTGAAATCCCCGGTCGAGGAGGCCTTTGGCGATGTCAACGGCATGCACGCCAAGGGCCGCCTGCCGCCGCGCGGAGAAAACGCATTCGTGCATGCACACACGGTCGTACGCCAACGCGTAATGCGCCTTGAGCTTTTCCTTCAGGTAATTGGCGTTGAGGATGGCAATCTTGGAGACTTTTTCCAGACCCGGCGCCCCCAGCGCCCGGATATACGCGTACGCACGGATCAGAATGCCGACACTTCCCCAAAACGAACGGACCTTGCCGACGGTATCGGAAAAATTGCCATTCCACCGGTATTGCTCCCCTTCTTTTTCTATGCGCGGCACGGGCAAATAAGGCACGAGGACCTTCTTCACGCCCACGGGACCCGATCCGGGACCTCCCCCGCCATGCGGCGTGGCAAATGTCTTATGCACATTGACGTGCATCACGTCGATGCCCATGTCCCCCGGCCGGGCGATGCCCATCAGGGCATTCAAATTGGCCCCGTCTCCGTAGAGCAGGCCGCCCTTGGCATGGACGATTTTTGCCACGGTCCCGATTTCACGCTCAAATAATCCCACGGTATTGGGATTGGTGAGCATGACGCCGGCCGCCTCGTGGGTCATCTGCTTTTCCAGTTCTGAGATGTTGATGTCTCCCTGCGCGTCGGAAGGAATGGTCACGACTTCATAGCCGGCGATGTGGGCGCTGGAGGGGTTGGTTCCGTGCGAAGAATCTGGCACAATGATTTTTTTCCTGGGATCACCCTTTTGCGTGTGATACGCCCGGATCATCATGATCCCCAAGAGTTCACCGTGTGCACCGCCGGAGGGCTGGAGGGTGAACTCGTTCATGCCCGTGATTTCGCAGAGCATTCCCTGCAAATCGTACATCAACTGCAGAATTCCCTGGGAAAGGGCCTCCGGCTGATACGGATGGGCCTCGGCAAATCCGGGCAGGGCCGCCACGTCCTCGCAGACCTTGGGATTGTATTTCATCGTGCAGGATCCCAGCGGATAAAAGTGCGAATCGATGCCGAAATTCTTGGACGCGAGATTTGAATAGTGGCGCACGATGTCCAATTCCGATACCTCCGGCAGACAGGCCGGCTCCCGGCGCAGAAACTCTTTTGGGATGCGCGCCGAAGCGGTGTCACCGGCTGCGGAAAAATCCGCGCAGCGGCGGCCGGGCCGGCTGAGTTCGAAAATCAATGGCTGATCTTTATGATGCATGAATTCCCTTTTGCTTACATGTTATCGAAACCCCGCCGCGAAATCGTCATTGCGAGGAAGCGCAGCGACCGAAGCAATCTCGTCATTGTGGATTGCAGCCGTCGAGATTGCCCGCCACTGAAGCGTCGGCGGACTTACAGCTTCGTCGTCCTTCGGCGGGTTCGCAATGACGTATATCCTACGCCGCTGCCATCACCTTCTTGAAGGCCGCGACAAAGGCCTGGACATTGTCAGAGGTCTTCGTCTCTGTCGCACACAACAGCAGATGGTTTTTCATCAACGGATAATATTTTTCCAGATCCAGGCCGGCAATAAATTTTTCTTCCATCAAGGCTTTCTGAACCGCGCCGACGGGCTTGTCGAGCACCACGGTGAACTCGTTGAAAAACGGCCGGTCGAACGCGGCGTGAACTCCCTTGATGCCGGTGAGCCCGTCATAAAGCTCTCCGGCGCGCTGGGCGTTGCAACACGCCACCTGCCGGAATCCCTCTTTTCCCATACACGTCAAATACATCGCCGCCGTCAGCGCAACCAGCGATTGATTGGTGCAGATGTTGGACGTGGCCTTCTCCCGGCGGATGTGCTGCTCCCGGGCCTGCATGGTCAGGACAAAACCCCGTTTCCCGTTTTTGTCCACCGTCTGTCCCACCACGCGTCCGGGCAGTCGCCGTTTCAGGGAATCACGGCACGCAAATATCCCAAGGTAGGGTCCCCCAAACATCAGCGGACTGCCGAGGCATTGTCCCTCCCCCACCACTACATCCGCTCCAAATTCAGAAGGAGGATTCAAGAGCCCCAGAGAAATTGGATAGGCCCCAACGACAAAAAGCGCGCCAGCGTCGTGGACGGCTTGGGCCGATTGCGCCAGCGGTTCCAGACAGCCGAAGAAATTGGGATGGGAGACGATGAAACACGCGGCAGGACTTGCCAGCGCCTTTTTCAAGGCCGTCACGTCGGTGACACCCCCCGTGCACGAAACTTCTTCCACAACCACGTCCAGATTTTTCGCGTAGGTCCGCAGGACGGCCCGCCATTCAGGATGCAGGGACGCGGACACCAACACCCGCCGCGCCGACACCTTTTCCCCCAGGCACATCAACATCGCCTCCGCGGCCGCCGTGGCACCGTCGTAGAGAGAGGCATTGGACACGTCCATGCCGGTCAATTCGCAGATCATCGACTGGTATTCATAGATCGCATGAAGAGTGCCCTGGCTGACCTCTGGCTGATACGGCGTGTACGCGGTCAAAAATTCTCCGCGCGACGCCAAGGGATGGATGGCGCTGGGAACAAAATGATCGTACGCGCCGGCCCCCAAATACATCTGACAGCGGCTGTGCTGGCAGTTTTTCTGGGCCAATTCATTCAGGGCACGGCGCAGTTCCTGTTCCGCAAGCGGAGCGGGAAGACACATCGGTTTGGCACGAAATTCCCGGGGGATGTCTTTGAGCAGGTCGTCGAAACCGGCGGCGCCGACGCTGGCAAGCATCTCGCGAATTTCTAAGTCTGTGTGTGGGATAAAATCCATGGGTTTTCTGCTCGTCCAACGAGATTGCCCGCCACTAAAGCGTTGGCGGACCTGCGGCTTCGTCGCTTCGCTCGCAATGACGGGATCGTCTATTTCCCTGCCAATTGGTTGGTGTAGGCTTCCGCGTCCAGAAGACCGCCCCATTCCTTTGAATCGCTGGTCTCCACGGAGAAAATCCATCCCTCCTGGTGTGGCGAACGGTTCAGCAGACCCGAATCCGCGGCCAGCTTGTCATTCACGGCCGTGATCTTTCCGCTCAGCGGACTGTAGACATCCACGGCCGTCTTCACCGACTCGACCACCGCCACGGTTTCCCCGGCCTTCACCACCCGTCCCACCTTGGGAAGTTCCACGTAGACCACATCGGTCAGTTCATGCTGGGCAAAATCGGTGATCCCCACGCGAGCATTGCGGCCTTCCTGCTTTGCCCACTCGTGCGTTTTTGAATACTTCAGGTCTTTGGGATATTCCATGGTCATTCCTCTCCCTGGTTCCATGAATCTGCCAATTTTTTTTAGCAGACCTGTTAATGATTCAACATCTTCTTCGCATAAAAAGGAAGGTGTACG
>CAZGMX010000138.1:0-7975 GCA_964526865.1 uncultured Actinomycetota bacterium
TGGCAAAAGTTAATATTTGTTGCACCAGCTCTTTTGCCCGGTTGCCGGCAGTCAGCACCTCGCGAATGTCTCGATATAAGGCAGATCCCTCTGGCGCATCATCCAAGGCAAGTTCGGAATACCCGATGATGGCTGACAGAATATTGTTAAAATCATGCGCAATTCCGCCGGCCAGAGTTCCAATCGATTCTAATTTCTGGGCCTGCTGAAGCTGCTCCGCCATTTGCAGATGCTCCGTGATGTCGTGTTTGACGGCCACGTAGTTGACAATCCGTCCCGAAGCGTCGCACACCGGTGAAATGGTCGCATTCTCAGTGAAGAGCGTCCCATCCTTGCGCTTGTTGACCATGCGATTTTTCCAAGTCTTACCGGAGGTGATGGTTTCCCACAAGCCCTGATAGAAAGCCTTGTTCTGCATGCCGCTTTTGAGTATCCGCGAGTTTTGACCGACGGCTTCAGCTTTAGTGTAGCCCGTGATGCGTTCGAAAACCGGATTGACGTACTGGATGGCCCCCTGAAAATCGGTGATGACGATCGTCTCCTCGGCCTGCTCGATGGCTGCCATAAGCCGCTCGCGCTCTGCTTCCGCCAGCTTGCGCACATCAATCTCGGCTGTCAGATGTGTGTTGGTGGCTTGCAGTTCGGCCGTGCGCTCCCGAACCTGTTGCTCCACCATTGTGAAGGTTTCATCCAACCGTTCAGATGTCTCAAATAATTGGCGTCGCGCACGTTCTGTAAACAGGGTTTTCACGGCAGTCCCAATCACGAGTGCCACGGCTGTTAAAAAATCACCCATGATGAAATAACCTAAATCCGCTTCAGTCCAAAAAACAACCGAGACGGTAAAGACCAGGAGGACCAACAGCCCAACCAGTAATGACGCCCATAGGCGCAGGTTCGAAAAGGTAAATATCCCGAAAAGGAGGAGAAAGAAACTCCCTACTCCAATTGAACTGGTGAGTCCATAGGGCCCAGGCTCGTAGATGATAAATATTGCCGCAGTGAAGCAAGCATAACTCAGCCAGAAAAAAGCAGTAATGAAATATATGAAGCGACGCACTCCCAGGTTGCGACTTAAATACCAGGCCAGGGCGCTGACGGGAAGGGCTCCGAAAATTCTTATGCCAATTGCTTTTTGACCGTTTGCCGAGATAAGAGTGTCCTGCCACATAAATCCAATCATGATGGCAGCGCCTAATAAACTTGCCCAGCGTAAATATTTGGCGGTGTCGTCCCTGTCTTGGCTCAGAAACCTTTCTTCCATGCCCCGATCGGCAAAGGCCATGGATAATAGCCTCCTCGCCTTTGAGAATATTCCGGAATGTCTCATGGGCTCTCCCGTGTCGGGCTGGACTCCCCCTTAGGAGCAACAGGTGCTAATGATGGTTGTGAGTCCATTTTGTTGTCTGAATTTGAGGCGTCACCAATCATAGAATCACACTAATGTTTATCCGGTATTGTTCAATTTCCCAATGGTTCAAAATGATACGCATTGGATAATGATCCTTAAACTGCCCAGTCGTCCCTTTTGGCTTCATCCAGAACCCTGCGCACAGCCGCCACAAAATCGGACATGTTCAGCGGTTTTTCAATGTATCTGCGGATACCCAGCGCCCTTGCTTTATCAGCATCAATATTTTTATTAAAGCCGCTGCACAGGATAATCGGCATGTCCGGGCGAATGCTCAAAATCTCTTGGGCAAGTGTATCGCCGGTCATCTTCGGCATGGTCATGTCGGTGATGATCAGGTCGAACCGGCCTGGTTCGGAGCGCACCACGTCTAACGCCTCAACAGGATCGTTTTTCGTTTCAACCTGATATCCGTGGTTTTCCAGCATCCGCTTTGCCATTTTCACCAGAGACGCATCATCATCGATAAATAGTATTTTCTCATTGCCGGAAGGTAAAACAGGGGTCTTCTCAATTCCTGCCTCTGCTTGATTCTCAGTTAAAGGAAATAACACTTCAAAAACAGACCCTTTGCCGGGTTCGCTGGCAGCGGTGATTGCCCCGTTATGATGCTTGACAATGCCGTGCACCACGGCAAGGCCCATACCGGACGCCTCGGCCATACTTGATGTGGTAAAATATGGGTCAATGATGCGGTCAATGATCTTTGGATCAATCCCGTGCCCGGTGTCCCTGACAGTCAGCTTCAGATAATTCCCCGGACTTAAATTCTCATGGCGCCCTGCATTCTTCTCATCAAGCAAGGTATTTTCCAATTTTACCTCCAGCACGCCGTCTTGGGCCAACATAGCCTTCTTTGCATTATCACACAGGTTTATGAGCATCTGTTTGATCTGGGTGGAATCGGCCATTACCGTGTCGGATGTGCATGAGAGGTCCTGGCGGATCTCTATGGTCGCGGGAACGGAAGCCCTTATTAATGTCAGCGTTTCACTGATAATCGGGCGCATTTTTACCGGCATCAGTTGAAACACCGTTTTTCGGGCAAACCCGAGGATCTGGCTCACCACGTCTTTTGCCCGTAAGGAGGCCGAGAGTATCTCTTTTAGATATTTCCCGGCCGGATTCGATTCCGGAACATTATCGACGGCCAATTCCGTGTTGCCGATGATGACGGCCAGTATATTGTTAAAGTTATGGGCAATGCCGCCGGCCAGTGTGCCGAGGGATTCCATTTTCTGGGATTGCCGGAGCTGGGCTTCGAGTTTTAACCTTTCGTCTTCGGTCTTCTTGCGCTCGGTGATGTCCTCAGAGATGCCCAAGAGGAATTTCGTGGTCCCATCGGAACCCCGGATGGAGACTTTCCGGGTATGGAGAAGCCGCTGGCCTTTCTTGGCAGTCTGGATGGGTTCTTCCGGGATGTCCAACATGACGGCTTCTCCATCGAGGACTTCCCGGTCCTTGGCCATGAAGTGAGCTGCCTGTTCGGGAGGAAATAGGTCCAGGTTGTTCTTCCCCATCAAATCCCTGCGGTCATATCCCAGAAGCTCCTCTCCAGCGTGATTGAATATTACAAAACGCAGGTCTGTTGCCTCTTTGACGAAAATCATGAGTGGGACATTTTCCACAACTGCCTCGACGAGTGCTTTTGACTCCACCAGTTCCGCCTCCGCCTTCTTGCGTTCGGTGATGTCGATCATCGTGGCACGGCACACGGGCGTGCCGTCAGTGTCCTGCGCCGCGGTCGCATCGATGCGTACCCAGAAGGGGGCGGCCTCTTTTTTCACCAGTCGCAACTCGCAAACCTGCGGCGCACCCGTTTCAAAGAGTAGCTTGCGATGCCGGTAATAGATGTCCTGGTCCTGGGGAAGATAAAGCGGGTCAAGGGCTGTTTGACCAGGGTGCTTCTCGTCACGCCCAACAGGGTAGCGGCGGTGAGATTGACCTCCAGGATCAGTCCCTGTTCGCTGAGGGTGCAATAGCCCACCGGCGCCAGATCGTACAGGTCGAAATACCGCGCCTGTGAGGCTTCCAGTTCTCTCTGTGCCCGGCGCAGTTCCTCGTTCTGCATCTCCAGTTCGATCTGGTGTACTTGCAGTTCATGGAGCGTCTGTCGCACTTGGTCAGGGGAAAGTACCTCCAGGTTTTCCAGCCTCCCGGCGCTCTTTTTCAGGAATGCGTCCTCCGCCCGCCGGCGCAAATCACCGGCCATAGTTTCAGATTCAGCGGTTTTGTCCTCTTTTTTCATAACGATCTCACTTTCTGCTTGAATGTTCAATGTCCAAGGAGAGGATTCTTGTTCTTCCCTTCGTCATTGGAAATTGAGTGTTGGATATTGGATATTCATCTTTTTCCCCTCAGCTTTTCCCTTCTCTCGCCCGCTCCGTCGTCGCAATGGCGTAAATCTCGCCGGTCTCGTTGACCAATGCCGTGGCGGTGAGCCACACCTCCAAGATCCGGCCGTCTTTGGCGACCCGTTGGGCGCGGTACGGCGCCAGAACCTCGGCCCGGGCCAGTTGCTGCACCACGGCCAACGCTTCCTTCCGTTGGCTCTTCGGGATCAGGTCACGGATGTTCATCGCCAGGGCCTCGGCCTCGCTCCAGCCGTACATCCGCTCCGCCGCCGGATTCCAGGCCAGGATGCGGCCCTCCATATCCTGCACCATGACGGAGTCGAACGCGTCCCACACCACTATGGCCAGACGGCGCACTTTTTCGACTTCCCGCAGCGCCTCCCTCGCCTTCTTCATCTCGGTGACGTCGAAAAAGGTGAGCACCGCCCCCTCAATGATATTTTCCAGGGTGCGATAGGGCCGGATACGCATGAGATACCAGTCCCCCGCCCGGGTCTGCACTTCCAGCTCTTTGGGAATCAGGGTGTCCAATACCGTCTGCGTGTCCGTAAGCAGGCGGTCATAGCCCACGAGGTTGGAGACGATGTGGCCCACCGGCCGCCCCACGTCCGCCTGAATCAGGTTGATCAGTTGGGTGGCGGTGGGGGTGAAGCGCCGGATGCGCATTTGATGGTCCACAAAAACGGTGCCCACGCCCGTGCCGGACAGGAGGTTGTTCATGTCGTTGTTGGTCCGGGAGAGCTCGGCGACATTCTGCTGCAACTCGGAGTTGACCGTTCCCAGCTCCTCGTTCACCGACTGCAGTTCTTCCTTGGAGGTCTCCAGCTCCTCGTTGGTGGACTGCAATTCCTCGTTCACCGACTGCAGCTCTTCGTTTGCGGATTTGAGCTCTTCGTTTGAAGTCTCCATCTCCTCGATGGTGGACTGGAGATATTCCTCCTTGTCCCGCAGTTCCTGCTCGATCGCGGCAATGCGTCTGTCTGCATCCGACGCATCCCCTCTGATCTCCACCCCCTGATCTCCGACCTCCGATTCCGCCGGCGCATCTTCAAAGCTGATCAGGAACAGACCGGCGGCGGTTGCCTCCTCCCGGCCCTTGTCCCCGATCTTCCCCGAGCCTGTCGCAGAGACATGAGGGGCCTGAGACAGGGGCCGGACCGTCAGATTAACGTTGATGAAATCGCCGTTGGTTTTGATCCGCAGGCCCGGGCAGCGCGCCGTCTCTTTGCGGGCCGCCGCTTTGCGCAGGGCCATGAACAGCTCCGGCCGCAATTCCTCCCGGGCCATTTTCGCGATGTTCATCCCGGCGTCGCCGGGGACCGGTTCCAGGTATTTCCCCGTGCGGCCGTGGACATAGAGGATATCGCCGCGATCATTGACGACCACGCTGGCCGGGGTGTATTCGTTGATCAGTGCCCGTTCGGCAAGCTCACGCAGGGGGACTTTGCGCGCTTCGTTGCGCTCTGCTTTTGCCGGCCTCGGGGCAGCCCCGTCCGCTGTGAGGGGCGGGATAAACCTTCCCAGCGCCGGGCGGTGTGCGCCCTGGGCCTCTCCTTTGCGCTGATAGAGCTTCCATTTGTGGTCCAGCGGGGCAAAGAGGTCCAAAAATTCCCCCACCGTCTCGGAGGTTCCCAGAAAGAGGGCGCCCCCGGGGTTCAAGGCGTAGTGGAACAGGGGGATCAGCTTCTTCTGCAACTCAGCGCCCATATAGATCAGCAGGTTCCGGCAACTGATCAAATCGAGCTTGGAAAACGGCGGGTCTTTGATCACGTCCTGCTCGGAAAGGACCAGCAGTTCGCGGATGCCTTTCTGGATGCGGTAAACACCGGCCTCCGGGTCATGGGAGAAAAAGCGCGCGAGTCGCTCCGATGAGACGTCGGCGGCGATGCCGGCCGGGTAAACGCCGACCCGGGCGATATCGATGGCCCGGCTGTCAATGTCCGTGGCGAACACCTGCACCGTGAAGGTCTGTTTCAGCGCCTCCAGGCGTTCCTGGAGGAGGATGGCGAGAGAATAGGCCTCCTCGCCGGTGGAGCATCCCGGCGACCAGACGCGGATCACGGCGCCCGCGGGCTTGCCGGCAAAAAGCTGCGGAATCACAATTTTCTCAAGGGCCGTGAAGGCTTCGGGGTCCCGGAAAAAACTGGTAACGCCGATCAGGAGGTCCCGAAAGAGGGCTTCCCCCTCCACCGGGTTTTTCTGCAGGTAGCGCACGTACCCGTCCAGCCGGTCGATCTGATGGACAGCCATGCGCCGCTCCACGCGGCGGACCATGGTGCTCCGTTTGTAGAGGGAAAAGTCATGGCCCGTCCGGTCGCGCATGAGGATGCAGATCTTTTTCAGGAGGTCTTCCGCCCCGGGGGTCGGGGGAGAGAACGGACGGGGCCTTTTGTCGAAGGTGTGGGAGGCGTAGGCGATGAGCTGGGCAGGCATCTCCGCCGGCGGCAGGACATAGTCCGTAAGGCCCGTGGCGATGGCGCTCCGGGGCATGCCGTCGTACTCCGCGGATTCGGGGTTCTGCACGATGACCATGCCCCCCTCGCCCTTGATCTCCCGGACGCCCTGGGTGCCGTCGCTGCCCGTGCCGGAAAACACAATGCAGATCGCCCGCTCGCGCTGGTCCCTGGCCAGTGAACGGAAGAAAAAGTCAATGGGCAGGCGCATGCCGCGGGGAGAGGTCTGTTCCAGCAAATGCAGGGCGCCGTTCAGGAAGGCCATGTCCCGATTGGGCGGGATGATGTAGGTGCAGTTGGGCTGAACCGCCATCCCGTCCTCTACCTCGTAGACCTGCATCCGCGTATAGCGCCGGACCAGGTCGGTGAGGATGCTCTTGTGATCCGGGGCCAGATGCTGCACCAGTACAAATGCCATGCCGGGATCGGCGACGGCGGGCATGCCGGAAAAAAACGCCTCGAACGCCGCCAGCCCCCCGGCCGACGCGCCGATGCCGACGATGGGACAAGCCTCATCCGCGTGGCTGAACGTGTCTGTCGCCGGCGGGGTTTCAACGGACTTGTCCGCCGGATCAACGGCTCGCGGGTCATCCGTTTGCAGAAACGGTTTTTCTTTCGGTCCAGCCTCGGCCTGTTTTTTCTGCCGGCGTTCAGTTTTTGTTTTGCTTTTCATGGCGGAATTCTCCTAAAAATCTATCATGGAGGACCACCGGTCCTTCAAGACTGCCGGTGCGGTGAAATAATATTACTTCCGTGCTTCGGAGTATACACAAACTCAAACCTATCCCATAACGCCCTTACCTTCTCTGGCCAAAACATGTCACAAAGCAATCCAGGGGTATGAGTGTTCAGGTCCCCATCACCAACGTAATCTTTTTCGCATTTTCATATTGACCGTCTTCATGCGGTCATGGGCTTCACGAGCACCGTTAAGCACAGTGTGAACCGCATGCATGAGCCGTTTCCTTTCAACTGGTTTTGCAACCAGTGTGATGGGGCTATAACGCATGGCCTCCGCCATAAGGTCGTCGTCCGGATAGCCGGTGATTACAATGACCGGCAAGTCACGATCAGCTTCCCGGCACCGACGCAGGAATTCAGAACCATTCATCCCCGGCAAATTCAGGTCGAGCAGGATCAGATCTACGGTTTTGTTTTCCAGTTGCATCAAACCTTCAATGCCGCTAGATGCCAGCAGGACCTGATAGCCTTCCGCTTCAAGGAAATGCCCTACCATTTTCCGGATGCCTTGTTCGTCATCGATTACAAGGACGCAATGTTGTTTTTGTTGTATTTGATGCGTTTCGGCCCAATTGATCAGTGCGTCACGAAGAAACCGCCAGTCCCTTCCAATCTTGTAAGCCGTGATGTCGCCTTTTCTCGCCAAACGACAGATCGTTTCAACATGAGCTTTAAAAAAATCCGCCGCCTCTTGCGCGTTTAATACCTCATTGTTATTGTTTTTTTTCATTTTATATATAACCGCTTAGGGATGAAGCCAAATAACAGCTCGGATTATGAATGAATATGACCTGCCACCTTGATGTTTTGGGGGCGATGCGAGGTGCAATAAAACTCATTGCCCCTTAGGGCTCAAATAAAAATTAATTGAGCATTACGCCCTGATTGAACCTGCCCGAACACTAATGCACCCTGTTTCGATCACCCCAAAAAGACAAAGAAAAAAGGGTGAGTTGTGAATTGAATTGAATTGAATTGAATTGAATTGAATTGAATTGAATTGAATTGAATTGAAT
>CAZGMX010000139.1:0-1061 GCA_964526865.1 uncultured Actinomycetota bacterium
ACAGGCAAATACACCGGCCGCCGGAGGCGCTGCATTTGCCGCGGAGAATGCCAGCGCGGCGGCAAGAACCAGCGGCAAGGCGATGGCATTTCGCGCCCGGGTCCAGGTCATTTCTCCAAGCAGAGACGATACAAACGAGATGAAATCAACGGGAGATTTGGCATTGATTTGATAGTGCTGCCAGATGGTCCAGCCAAGAACAGCCGCGTTGAGGGCGGCAAAACCGGCCAGCGATATGGGAGTGATGGAAAGCAAAATGAAGGGGGCAAAAATTCGAAAACCGTATCCTGTAGTCTGCAAAAATCGTCCGATCCGCGTCTGCGGGGGACTGAGTCCCTTCGATTCGGGCACAAATCCCGGCAGGTGCCCCAGACCAAACAGGAGCGACGTCGCAACATAGGCTCCGGTGGCAGCCAAAACTGCCGTCGCCCACACAGGCAGTCCGGCAATACCCAATGCACCAATCGCCGCGGCCACCTTTGCATTGGCAAGAGTGAACACCCCCAGGCCCAGAACATTCTCCAGAGCCGTCGCCACGCGGCGATCGTATGCACCGCCTTCTTCAAAAAACGATGGTGCCGGCGGTTTGCTAAACACATCGTTGTTTACGCCCAGAGACAGTGATGTCTCCTGATTTGCCATTGCCGGCATGGTTTGATCCAGGGCACGCCTTTGCGCCAGGACATTGTCCAGCCTGATACCGCTGAGATTAAGAAATTCCTCTGCGCCAATATCCCGCAGTTCTTGTGCAGCGGCATCCGGATCTAATGCATTCTTGAAAATATCTCTTATAGAAGCCCCCACATGCAAGGGATCATCTTCAGAGATAACTTTTACTTCATTAAGATCAACTTTTACATCCATGCCGGGAGGCTTAACAATTTGATGAACATACATATTGAATTGTTTCAGTGCATTCTCAATATCGCCATCTTTCAATTCCACATTGTGCAATACACCCTCTAGAATGTTCAGCGCTCCTGTAATCTCCGCCCTGGCCAAATGCTCTTTTATCATTTGTTCTACTCCCAGAGAATCGAGCGCTATATAAAGACTCGTAT
>CAZGMX010000139.1:1071-2682 GCA_964526865.1 uncultured Actinomycetota bacterium
TTGCCGTTCTATATACAATTTCAAATGATCAATGGCCAGCCGGAGAGCACCCCGCAAATCTTTGGTCGCATCAACATGTGTCTTGGCATAATATTTGTTATACCACTTAACCGTTTCCATCCATTCTTTCCATTGCTTTCCTAATTTATAATCCCCAAGATTTTTGAAAAAGTCCTTCACCATCTGCTCAGTGTCCTTGTCATAGGAGAAACCAAACTGATGTTTAAATCGCACAGCCCGCAACACCGTTTGATAGTTTGCATTATCCCTTACATCGCTGCCAACAAATCGGACAACTTTGTTTTTGAGAGCTGCAATGCCCCCATAATTATCTCTAAGTTCTCCGGCCGAGGATAAGCATACCGTATTGAATGACTCCTGAATTTTGTCTAAAAATTTCTCCAAGTCAGGCTTCGGCAATGTTGCTCCTGTCTCAGGAGCATATCCGCCGAGATAGTCAAATGCCACGCCGTATTTACATTCACCACGTCGGCTTATAATGCTCCCTGGTTTCATCTCCAACAGTTCTTCCAGTCTATTTAACATTTTCTTCAATTTCTTTCGAGATGGATCTTCCGGGTCATCCATGATGTCTTTACGAACCAAGAAATCCAAATCCCCCTTCAAGTTGCCTTTCTTGCCAAGAAGCAAATCCCTGACAACGCCTCCATAGATCACAATCGCCCCGGGACCATATTCTTTCTCGACCTCCTTAATCGCACCCATGATTATTTTGAGGTTTTCGGGCATTGCTTTTTCGCTCAGAACGGCCGTCACTTTCGTGGACGGCTGTTTCAGAATGCCTTGGTTCTGCAACCAACCAATCACACTCTTCACCGCGCTCTTCAGCCACGGCATGACGGCACCGGCTGTAGTTGTCGCAATCACCCCAATACTTGCAGGCGACCGAGGGGTAATGGCGGGAGCACGAGCAACGGCAGTGGTTTGAAAAACGCCTGAGTGGATATTGGTTGCTGTCATGGCTGCTATCTGCATTTCCACATCTTTTAGCAAATGCTCCTGCCCCGCGGGAAGTCGTTCTCTTAAATTGTTTAAATATAACTGTGCCTTATCTATTGCACCTGCCGCGATGGCTTCCTTGATTTTTGAATGGAACCATTGCAATTCCGTCACAGAGGTTTCCCGCGCATCCTCTTGAAGATTTGCCGGCAACAATTTGACTATCGCATCCAACTTCTGCTCCTGCGCCAGCCACTCCTCTGGATATGCTGTTCGCACGGCCAGTTTACCCTCATGATCCGCTTTGAATCCGATTGCTTTTGCTACCAACTCGTCCTCGGTACCATCCCCGATATTCCCAACATGGCGCAATATGAAAGTATCGTGTCTGCCATCATAGAAATTCAGAAATTCCCGCGTTACACTCGCCTCTTCGAGAAAGGTCTTGCCCGTATCCTTACCGTTTTTCATTACTTTTGCCATTCTTAAAGCGCCCGTCGGTCGATCCATAACTGCACCTTCATATTCATTTTTTTGAAATTGCACATCGGTTAAGCTGAGATAGAAAACATTACCGAGAGCATCCTTAATAGTTACCCAGTTATGGTACATTGCGCCACCATGCAGACAGCTTTGACCTTTAATCTTAAT
>CAZGMX010000139.1:2692-5782 GCA_964526865.1 uncultured Actinomycetota bacterium
TCTCTACTCTGAAATTTCCTTTCTAGAATTCTTTGGAGCAATTGCGATGCCTTATCACAAACAAATGGATAACCATACCCATCCTCATCTTCCTCTCCCTCATTTACAAAATATTCTTCCTGGGTTCTGGACGCCACATCAACTTTAATTCTTTCTTTTTTTCGTGCTGCATCTCTAATTGTTTCTATCTTTAATGATTGAATGGCTGAATCAGTCCTATCACTAACATCTATTTCCTGAACGGTCTCTCCTTTGGCATTTTTAACGATCAACATCTTCTTAACCGTTTTCTTCCCCTCATGAATGATCTTATATCTCTTAAATCTGGTTCCTTCCTTAAGAGCCGTTTGAAGTGCCACATTATTGTCCGCCAAAAAATCATGCAATTCTTCGTACAGAGGCGGCATTGGTTCTGCCTGGCTAACAAACTCAGAAACAGGTTGCTGTTCCACGGCGGCCGCTGGCGTTGTCACAACGGCTGATGATACCGTGGTTTCGGCACGGGCAACTGCTGCGGTTGCGGCAGGCGCAGTTTGGACAGCGGCCGGCGCCGCAGCGGGGGTAGCCCGGGCAACTTCAGTCGCCGAGGGGGGCTCTCGCCTGAGGAAACCGGGCATACAGAATGGTGTCGCCCAGGGTAAGAACATTGGTAACTACTTTGCCGGCGGCCTGGGGGGCGGTCTCTCCCGCTTTGGCGACGATGATTTCCATCGGACCCTGGGGCAAGGGTATTTTTAGAACCTGCTGGCCAGACTCTTCCGCAACTTCAAAGTCGGTTGAGTCCAATGCATTATTCACCCCAACAACGCCCTCGTTGGAATCTGCTGTCGCCATCGTCCGGGCTTCTGTGCGGCACTTGTTGGCCGCCAGGACCTGCGGCGTCTTGGCCGCGACCAGCGCCAGATAGGCCGTTGCCGCCTCTACCAGGAACGATTCAATGGCTGTCTTGTTTTCTTCCCCCAACACAGAACCTCTGCCCGCCAGCTTGAGGAGCATCCCCAGACGACTGCCCTTGCGTTCCAGAAACTGCTGAAAGGGCGTTTCCTCGTCCATCATCTGGGAGAGATAGACCTTTTCGGAATCGTCCTGCACGAACCGCGGTGTGACCATCACGTAGGAAATCCCCTTGGCCTTGAGTTTCTCAGCCACGCCGTTGGAGTGAAAGCCGCCCACCACCAGCACGGCGGTCTTCTTTTTTTCTTTTTCCATCGTGGTCAGGGTGTTATCCAGCAGAATGTCGTCGCGCTCCAGCGCCACGTCATAAAAGGCATTCATTTCGGCGAGGCGGGAGGGCAGGGACAAGATTGCCGCGTCGCCGCCTCCGGCGGCTCCTCGCAATGACGGTAACACTTCGGGGCTCGCAATGACGTTGGACGGTGACGGGATGCCGTAATTGGCGCACATTCGCGCGAGAAATTTTTCCATGGCCGGGCCAGTCCACTTTTCCCGGCCGGCTTCGTATCGGGCAAGTTCCTCCCGCGTCAGGGCCAAATCCAAAAGCCGGTTCATCGAGGCAATGTGCATGTCCAATTCGTCCAGGTCCCGCTGTTCGGGATTCTTGTAGAGCTTGTCCTTGATCTGAGTGAGAATCTCGCCGCATTCCTTATTGACCGAGCGGATCGCGATCTTGTCAAAAATATTGGCGGTATCGGCAAATTTGGTGAAGTTGGGGTAGGCATCCAGATTGATTTTGACCTTTCTGGCCAGTTCCATCACATAGCCGTAGAATTCGATGCTGGAAATCTTGCCGAGTTTGAAGAGGAACGTCTTTTCCAACAGAACCCGCCGGTCTTCCTGAACGAGTTTGTCCTGGAGCGCCTCGACTAGCGCGAGTTTCTCCGCCTGCGCCTTTTCCTGGTCGTAGGACTTCTCCATATGAGCCATTTCGTTCACGGTGGTAAAGTTGGGAAAGGTCCCGGTCACAACACCATAGAGCCCGCTCTGCTTGGAAAGAAAACCACAGTAATCGGTGAGCTGGATTTGGCAGTTCTCAAACTGATTGGCCTTTTCGTTGATTTCTATCAGCTCGGGGGTAAAGACCATCGGCTTGAGCTTGCACAGGATATTTTGGATCTGGAGCAGTTCGCTGCGAATGCCTTCCTTTTGCTTTTGCGCGTTGCGAAAGTGCCCCAGGTTTTCCATATAGGCCTGAGTCTTTTCCACGCCGATCCCCTTGACGGGCGTTTTGGCCTCGATGACAAAGCGCTCGGCGCCCGTGAGGGAGCCTTCTTTCATAAAAGCATCGATCAGTTGTGAACGGATTTCCACATCGGCCATGGCCTTAAAGAGGGAAGGATCAATTTGCGCGTCCGCTCCCTCCAGGGCCAAAAGCTGGAAATTGCCCCGCGTCTTGCCCGTCTGCAGAAATTGAAGGATCTGAGATAGATTCTGCTGGGCTTCATAATTGGCGTGGATGTCCTGGGTGATCAGGATAAAGCGCGGGTCCTGCCCGACAAACCGCTCCTCGACATGGCCGAAGACGCCGGGGATGTTGATTTCGGCTAACTCGGCCGGCAGTAATTCTTTAAATTCGTCAATTTGCTTGTCAATCCGGCCGGCAAAGATAGAGCGGTGCTTTCCGCCGCCTACGCGTCCGCGCAGGTCGCCTACCATAGCGCCGGCCACGTTTGTCCACAAAAAGGTTATGGCCACAAATAAAGCGGTGGCTCGGCACCACAATCTGACGTGATGTCGCCTTGTATGCATAGACACTCTCGGAGTATATTATACAGGATAAATCAGCGTTTGTCAATGGGTTGGCAATATTTTCTTCGTCATCGCGAGAAGGCTATAAGCCGACGTGGCGATCCTGGCAATCCATCCAGAGACAATTACCGGCTTGAGGTCATTCGGGAGATTTCTTCGCTTTCTCACTCTTGCCCAGCAGGATGGGGAAGGGACGAAAGAGGGTGGACATATTGTTTTCTATTTCTATCAGCACAAATCCTGCGTCAGCCGTTCCAGCAAGGGCAGATAGCCGGGCAGGCGGGCATAAACTTCTTCTGCCATGCCTTCGTTATAGATGTGCGACGTCTTGTTCCTCGTTTCAACCATCTCCAGCCACTTGGGATCGTTTTCTATCAGCCCTGC
>CAZGMX010000139.1:5792-6592 GCA_964526865.1 uncultured Actinomycetota bacterium
AACGCGCCGCGGATGACATCCCTCGGAGAGTGAAGTTCCCGGAAGCCGTCCTCTTCCAACCCTGCCTTTAAGGTTTTCCAGGCCAGTTCATATGTATATTCGAAACGCTGAATCGCGGAATCCCGGATAAATGCGTTTTTTTCCTGACGCATCACTTCCTTGAAACTCTCCATCGCCTTCTTCAATTGCGCCTTAAGATTGTCCAGTTTACTGTTCATAAAGAATCTCCATCGTCTGCATGGCAACGCGCTTGAATTCCTCACTCACACCGCTAAAATCCACCAGATCAATTTTCTGTAAAACCGGAAGTTCGTCCAGCTCCGCTCGAATATCCCCCAGCACCCCGGCGGGAATGGGTGACTGGGATTGTATTCCAATATCGATATCCGACCGTTCATCCGCCCGGCCCTGCGCGCGTGACCCAAACACAAATATCCTGTAATGCGGAACGTTTAATCTGTCCCGAACAATCTGAGCGATTTTCTTCTGCAAATCCACTTGCTTTATGCCAGGACCGATCATGCGCTCCCAATCCCTCTTCGTATGTTGTCACGATTTTATCATATCCCTGAGGACGCGGCGATCGCTTAGAAGACGTCATTGCGCGCCCGCAAAAGTATTAGTGTCGGGCGTAGCAATCTCAGCGCATCAATGTCATTGCGAGCGAATCCCGCCACAGGCGGGACGAGCGTGGCAATCTCGCTGGATGCTTTCCACCACATCGGGATTGTCCGCCATTAAAGCGCTGGCGGACTTGCAGCTTCGCCCGCCACTGATACTTTCGGGGCTCGCAATGACCA
>CAZGMX010000139.1:6602-7968 GCA_964526865.1 uncultured Actinomycetota bacterium
TCTTATGGATTCACTTCTACGCAGTCGGTGAGGGCCATGATTTCGTCGAGGGTAAGTCCTTTGGGAAGTACTTCAAGATCGAAAGAATCTCTCACAAAGCGGTCGAGGTTCAGCGCTAAATCCGAACAGAATCCCGCCTGGGTAAGTGTAATTTCGGAACCAACTTTTGTGGGAATTTCTTGCAGCATGACTTTTTCCGTTCCGTCCACCAACTTCCTTGCATAATCCGGCATTTTATCCGCCAAACGAACAATATCTCCGCAAACCCTGTCGCTGGCCAATCCCAATTGTCTCTGGCTGGGTTCCTTATTAAACAGAGCCTCATACAGGGTCATCTGAGTATGACCGAAGGTATCAATACCATCCACGGCCTTTTTGACCTCTACGCCTTCAAGCAATTCATGCATAAACACCTGGAGGAACACGTGCGGACCATCCTCCAGCAGTGATTCCTTGGCGATAAAGATGTGTGTTTTTCCGTCAACCACGGCCTTGTATGCATTGGTGAACGTTCGTGTGTGTTTGGCGAGATCATTGCGATCGACAAACATCACGGTCGCTTCGGTGCCGCCAAAATCAATCACAACTCCTTCGCTGGTTATGGGGCGATTGAACGTATTTTTTGCAAGAAACAACGCCTCGATCACCATGTCCGCATTTGCCGCCAAGAATTCATCCCTGCTTTCTTCATCTCCGGCAGAGGTTTTTCTGATTGCGTCCAAGAAACCTATAAACTGATCCTCTTCCATAATCTGCTGAAAGCCGAAAAATTCATCGGCATCGATATCTTTTGCTGCCCTTGTCAATGCTCTCACCATTCCCGGTTGATTCTGCGGCGACCGCTTCATCGCAGGGACTCCCACGTAGTGACCAAAATACTGCATCGCCGCGACGTCAGCAGCGGAATTGAGCCACTCATGCGCCATATCCAACGCGCTTTGCCCCGTCTCTCTCAGCGCAACTGCAACCCGGCGCGTAAACCTCTCTGGCGGCGCAATCGCCCGCAGAAGCCTGTCGTATTGGCCCTCATACGGGACGCCCAATTCTCTGGCTTGCACGAAACCCTCCGGATAGAAAAATTCCTTTTTTAAAGCAAGTCCCGGCGACGCCTCGCCGCGGGACTTCAATTGCCGGGCCAAATTGAACAACACAGTCAAATCTTCTTTCTGCGATGCACTCAGGGGAAATGTCTTGGATCCTTCCCTCTGTCCCAGCCTCTCCATCGTACGCGAGAACTGCTGAAAATCCCATGCGGTGGGATTCCCCGGCACCTGGCTGAGAGTTTGCAGTATCTCGGTAATTCCGGACACAATGAATCGCGTGGGATCGTTTTGATGCCAGCGCTGCAATCTTCGGAAGTCCGCGG
>CAZGMX010000140.1:0-3236 GCA_964526865.1 uncultured Actinomycetota bacterium
GATTGCGCGGTGGATTTAATATGGGGGGCGAACACAGAGGCGGACCTGGCGGGCTACAATGTCTATCGCGACGGGGCAAAAATCAATCAGGCTATAATCACCAAGGCAACATTCAAGGACAGCGGCCTGAAGAATGGGACCAGCTATTCTTATCAGATCAGCGCGTTGGACAGCTTCCAAAATGAGAGTCCCAAGGGCAACGCCATGAACGCAATTCCAAAAGATTCAAATCCTCCTAAAGCCCCCACGGGAGTTGGAGTCACAGATCCCGGAACAGGAACGGCGTTGAATCTTGGTTGGACGGCAAACGCGGAGGCCGATCTGGCGGGCTACAATGTCTATCGCAATGGCGTAATAATCAACAACACGTTGATTTCCGGGCTGACGTATGCCGACACGGCCCTGACCCAGGGTGCAAATTATCAATATGTCGTCAAGTCGGTGGATACCTCGGACAACGAGAGCGCTGCGTCCAGCAGCGTGACGGGAGTGCCGGGACCTCCCGCCGTGCCGGTGGGACTGGCCGCCACGGCCGCCAGCAAATCCGTGAAACTGGCATGGACGGCCAATACGGAACAGGATTTGAGTGGATACAACCTTTATCGCAACGGGGTGAAGATCAACTCGGGTGTGGAAAAACAGAATAGCTACAAAGACAAGGGATTGGTCAACGACACAACATACAGCTATCGGATTTCTGCCGTGGACAGTTTTGGCAATGAAAGCGCTTTATGCGCGGCAGTGAGCGCCAAACCCGAAGCGTCTGCCCCGCCGTCTGCTCCTGCCGGATTGACGCTGATGGATCCGGGCAATGGAAACACATTGAACTTGAGTTGGAACAGCTCCGCCGGTGAAACCGATGTGGCGGGCTACAACGTCTATCGCAACGGAAACAAGGCAAATACGGCGATGATCACCGCGGCGAATTATGAAGACAAGGGGTTGACTCAGGGAGCTGTCTATTCTTATACCGTAAAGGTCCTCAATGCGGAAGATGTGGAAAGCGGCCCATCGAATACGGTCCAAGGCGTTCCAGGAGCGCCCGCTGTCCCGGCATCAGTGAATGCCTCGGTTTCCGACGGCATGGTGAACATATCCTGGGCCGCAAACAGTGAATTGGATTTGGCGGGCTATTGTCTCTATCGAAATGGCCAGAAAGTGAATGGTGCGATTCTAACTGCACCTGCGTATCAAGACAGCGGGTTGAAAAATGGGATGGCGTACAGCTACCAGGTCAGTGCAGTCGATACGTTTGGCAACGAGGGCGCAAAGAGTACGGCACTCAGTGTTGTGCCGAAAGATTCTATTCCACCGGCAGCCCCCAAGGATGTGGCGGTGACAGATCCGGGCACGGGGACTGCATTAACTGTTCAGTGGAAGATCAATTCGGAGCCGGATATCGCAGGCTATAACGTCTATCGCAGTGGCATCAAGGTCAATAGTGCGTTATGGACGACAGCCGCATATACCGATAGCGGACTGACCAAGGGCGGTAATTACACCTATATTGTCAAGTCACAAGATACATCTGGAAATGAAAGCAGTGGATCCACAGCCGTTGCGGGGGTTCCGGGGGCGCCTGCGGCGCCGGTGCTGAACGCGGCGGCGGGAAGCGACGGCACAGTGGATGTGACATGGACTGCAAATACCGAAGCCGATCTGGCCGGCTACAACATCTATCGAAACGGCGGAAAGATCAATCCGGCGCTGATCACCCAAACAACACACAAAGATCAGGATGTAAAAAACGGAACAACCTATTCCTATCAAATCAGTGCCGTCGACACATTTGGAAACGAGAGCACAAAGAGCGCGGCGCTCAGCGTTGTGCCGAAAGATTCCAGTGCCCCTGCTGCGCCCACCGGCGTAACCATTTCTGATTCCGCGGCGGGAACACTGCTCACCTTTTATTGGAAGGCCAATGCGGAGTCCGATCTTGCCGGCTACAACATCTATCGCAATGGGACAAAGATCAACAGCTCTCTCGTTACGGCAACCGGTGTCGCAGACAACAGCGTGAGCAAAGGGATCAACTATGCCTATTGTGTCAAGGCGGTGGATACGTCCGGAAACGAGAGTACCGCCTCTTCAGGCGTGTCGGCTTGTCCCGCCGCGCCCGAAGCGCCGGTATTTGTGAGTGCTGCGGCAAAGAATGCCGGCGCCATTTTGTCCTGGAGTCAGAATAAGGAAATCGATTTGGACGGATACAATCTCTATCAGAAAATCTTGGTGTATATGCCATCCGGCGGGAATTCCAAATTTGGAGGAGGGAGTGTTCCTGTTTATACCTATCAACTGCTGAACACCTCCATCATCAAACAGGCGTCCTGTGTTCTGACCGGCCTTGAAAATGGAAAGACATACACCTTTGTGATAGTTGCCAAAGACGTATTTGGCCTGCAAAGCGCCTATTCCAACGAATTGGCGGTTGTTCCGGCGAATACGACCGGCGATCTTCCTCAAACGAGCCTGATCAAACCCCGTCTCGAAGACAGGACAAAAGAATTGCTGGATCAAAACGCGGATGTCCACAGTCTCATAGAACCCGCGGACATCAACGGCGATGGCTGGCTTGAACTCTTGATCGGAAGCCAGGACAAAAGCGGCAGGCTGATCATGTCCCGGACAAAAAGATCGCTTCAGGATATTGGACTTGAGGATGTGACCACGGCGTGGATGGAACCGGATAAAAATTCAATCCAAACAGCGTTGTTTGTGGATATGGATCAGGACGGGTTTCAGGATTTGATCACTGTTTCGGATACGGGACCGGGAACCGGAATTTCCAATGTGGCGATGCATCACAACGACAAGGGCATGCATTTTGCTGAAAAATCTGCCATCATGCCGGCCGGGGTACAGGGCACTCTCAGCGCGATGGTTGCAGGCGATCTCGATGTGGATGGTGTTCCCGAATTGATCTGCGGATTCAGTGACCGAATCGAGATCTGGCAGAAAAACGCCGGCTATCTCTTTGCCCAATCTGCTGTGTTGAAAAGCGCCCTGCCGGCGCAGACGCTGTATTCGATGAGCGTCAACCGGCTGGCGCTGGTGGACATCAACAACGACGGCAAACAAGACGTGGTGGTCAGCGGCAACCCCACAACATGCTGGATAAACGAAGGGTTTGGCACATTCCATGAGGACATTCAGAGGATTGGCGGAATAGGGGCGACTGGAAAGGTCTATGTTGTGGACTTTGATGGCGATGGGAAAGACGATCTTCTTTTTCTAGC
>CAZGMX010000140.1:3246-7863 GCA_964526865.1 uncultured Actinomycetota bacterium
CTGCATTGTATGGTCAACAACGCCAACGGCTATTTCACAGAAGAGACGGCGAACATGGGGTTGGCGGATATTTGCGATGCCCATTGCGTCTCAGTGGGAGACATCGACAACAACTTTACGCCGGATGTTGTTGTAGGGACACAGACGGGGGTGCGGGTTTTTGTGAATACCGGCACAGGTCTTTACACTGAAAAGACAGACGCGGTTGAGGACAAGACAGTCTCGTGGATGACCAATGACATCGCTCTGGTGGATATGAATCGAGACAACACCTTGGACATTGTCTGCGCCAGCGGGTCTGCCGAACAGAAACAATATGATGTGCTTCTCCTCAACGACGGCAAGGGGGTTTTCAGTCTGGATGTGAATGCCCTGGGATGCGTAGAGCGCGGTGAGGATATCACTCCGTCCGTTCCAAGGTGTGCTGCCATTGGAGATGTCAATGGGGACGGCATTGAGGAGATCCTCCTCCCCCTGGGGACAGCGCTGGGAATTTATTCCAAAGGAGACAACGGCGTGTTTGGTTTGGACAACAAGATCCATATTGGGAAAGAAATCCTGTCTATAAAGATTAGCGATTTTAACGGAAACGGGGGCCTGGATTGTTTTGTAGCCTGCGCGGATTGTTTCTATCTGCTGGAGAATGATGGCAACGGTAATTTGGTCCGTGTGCAGGTTCAGACGGCTCCCGGGGAGAAACAGGTTCCCCAGGGATTGGCGTGTGCGGATGTGGACGGCGATGGTGATTCAGACGTCCTGGTTGCCTATGAGACGGGCCCGGCGGATGTTTCGGGTCTTCTTCTCCTGATGAACCGGGGGGATGGCTGGTTCCAGTCGGCCGCTGTGGATCAAATGCCGGTTCTCGAAGGTTCTTGTGCCAGTGTGGTGTTCTGTGACGTGGACGGCGATGGCTGTCCGGATATATTCGCCGGCCGTAATGGCTTTCAAAACCGGCTTTTGATCAATGACGGTCACGGGCGATTCCTGGACGAAACGGCAAGCCGCTTGCCCGCGATTGTTGGCCCAACTCAGCAGATCATTCCCATGGATGTAGATAAGGATGGGGCAGTGGATCTTGTGATTTTGAACAAAGAGGGAGAAACATCTGCAAATTGGCTTTGGTTCAACGATGGCAAAGGAAATTATATTGCTGGCCCTGCCGGTTGGATGGGACAGGAAAATACCGGTGCCATTTGCGGCGCCGCGATGGACTTTAATAAGGACGGGGCTGTGGATCTTGTCATTTCTTCCGGCAAGGGGGTGAGTATCTTCCTCAACGACGGGAGCGGAAATTTTGTGGACGAGACAAGCGCGGTTTTATCGAAAAACGAAATTTATTCCAGCCAATGCTTGAACGCGGACTTTGATCAGGACGGCAAGCCGGATTTACTGCTGATCCGCAGGGGAAGCGCGGTGCTGCCTGATGTTATTTTGACTTCGGGTGAAAGCGACCGCTGAGGCTCGAGCGCACGGTGAGTGTGCAGCAACTTCGAGATTGCCGCGTCGTCCGCCACTAAAGCGACGGCGGACTCCTCGCAATGACGAGAGTAGAGAAAAAAAACACCCCGTTCTTTTGGAACGGGGTGTTTTTTTTACGCTTGAACCCGGCTTAGAACTTCAGCCCGAGTTTGACTTCGATGTAGTGCTGTGTGACATTCTCAGAACCGATGCGCACCGGGTGATTGATGACATCCCGATCGACATTGTTGAAGACCGCTTCCGGATGATCGATGTTGCTCATGTTCATGAGGAAGTCACAGCGATAAGAGACTGCCGCGCAAAAATCAGGGGTGATTTTATACGCAAAACCCGTCTGAGACTGAAGCCGGGGAACAAACCGCTGCATGCCCTCGTTGACCTTGAGTTGAAAATCGTTGTCCCCATTGAATCCCACAAAAGAGGCGTTGTTGAATTCCTGAACGCCGTCGTAGTTGGTGGCATTCCCGTAGAATCCGACGATGAATTTACTGAACAGGGACAGCTTGGGGATGATGAAATCGGACATGCGTGAACGCATACCAAACCTGCCGCCGAACAGGTTCTCGCGCAGGGCTTCGCTGGTGTTTGTCTCCGTGATGCCCTGGTTGTTGACGTTGGTTCCCTTGGTGTGCAGATCAAAATTCTGGTTGACCCGCATGTATCCCCATCCGATCAGGCCGTCCACTTCCAGCTTCATCTTTTCGCAGGTGTAGAGCTTGTTGCGATAAAAATCCATCGCAAAGTCGTATTCCTGCGTGTTGTACTTGAAATTCGTGTCGGCCGTGCTGTCTGGATCATTCGGTTTTCCACCGATTTCCACGGCGGAACCCAAGCCGGTCTCTTTGCCCAGCTCGGTGAGGAGAGGAATGACCGACGCGTGGTCGATCAAGGTTCCCGGTCCCGATGTTGTGCCGGCCGGAACAGGCCTGCTCTCATGGGATTCCAGATCCTGTCCCTGGAAACTGACGTTCATGGAAAAGTCCCCCTGGATGGGGTGCTCAAGAGCGATGTTGCCAAATGCGCCCAAGCCCTCTGCGGAATATTCGTAGGGATCATGGACTGTTTGGGTTGCCACCCTCTCCCTCTCATTCTGGAATTGAATGAGGCGGTATTTCTTTCTGTGCAGAAAGAACGCGCCGCCGCCGACTTCAACCTTCAGCTTCTTTCCTGAATCTTTTTCAGCCGCCGGCGCGACTTGCGCAACGGAAACTGGTTCCGGCTTTGGAGCCTGGATTGGGGTTGATACGGGGGTGGAAACAACTTCTTCTTTTGTGGTAATGGTTTCTGACACGACTTCTTCTTTGGCTGTTCCTGCCACGGGCTGCGATACGATCTCTTCCTTGACGGAAGTTACCGTCGAGGTAGTTGTGTCAACAGAGTCCGCATACGCCAATGGAAGGACTAAAAGACTCAGCAGAGAAAAAAGTAATATAGCAACGCGACTAGTTTTTTGCATAGAAACCTCCATTTAGATGGGCAATATTATCGACACAGCGCTTTTTTTGTCAATCACTTATATGGGAGAGTGCAAAAAAAACGCCATAAGTATTTGTAAGTCGTGCTGGGCGAAATAGATAGAGTCAATAGTGTTTAATTTTGGTTTTTTTGGGCTAAATTCTTATGAATCCGTAGTGAATTGCCTTGATTTGGGGCCCTGATTTTTGGAGAATCAACCGGTTATCACCTGCAATGGTCAAGGAGGGTTGCTCATGGTATCTGGAGAAGAGGTGAGTATCTCGCAGTCTCAACGGGGAATAACCATCCCGCCGGGTTTTAGGATATCGGTACTGGTGCCTGTCTATAACGAATGCGCGACAATTGCCCGGATTCTAGATCGTGTCAAGCAGTCGTCCGTTCCAAAGGAAGTCGTGGTGGTGGATGATGCGTCAACAGACGGGACCGTCGACTATCTAAAATCTCTGGAGTCTAAGGGGGACGACGGCTTCTCGAGTATAAAAATATTCTATCATGAGAAAAACCGGGGCAAGGGCGCGGCATTGAGGACCGCGTTGGCCCATGCGACGGGGAACGTGATTGTGGTTCAGGATGCCGATTTGGAGTATGATCCCAGAGACTATATTCGGATGCTCGTTCCCATTTTGGAGGGCAACGCGGATGTGGTCTATGGTTCCAGATTCTTGGGGAGCGACCCGCACCGCGTTTTGTTTTTTTGGCATTACATAGGAAATCGGCTTCTGACCTTTTTCTCCAACATGATGACCAATCTCAATCTTTCGGATATGGAGACCGGAATGAAGGTTTTTAAGAAAGAGGTGTTGGCGGGAATACAGATCCGATCCAACCGTTTTGCCTTCGAGCCTGAGATCACGGCAAAGGTGGCCAAGGGGAAATGGCGGGTCTACGAGGTGGGGGTCTCTTACTGTGGGCGGGATTATTCGCAAGGCAAGAAAATCAGGTGGACGGATGGCCTCGTAGCTGTGTTTGCCATTTTGCGCTTTAAGTGGTGGGACTGAGTTGTTTGTGCGGCGATGAAACTTTCTATCATCATACCCGTTTATAATGAACAGAGGACCGTCCGCACCATGCTGGACAAGGTGCAGTCTGTCCCCCTGGGCAATGTGGAGAGGGAATTCGTGATTGTGGACGACGGCTCCACGGACGACACTCCGCAAATTCTTAAGTCCTATTTTCCCAGCGGTACACGGGGTGTGACACTGTTGTTCCATGAAAAGAACCGGGGCAAGGGGGCCGCCGTACGCAAGGCCCTGGAGCATATCCAGGGAGACATTGTCATCGTGCAGGACGCGGATCTGGAGTACGATCCCCTCAACTATCCCCAATTGATCATCCCCTTTGTGGACCCCTCCGTTCAGGTCGTCTATGGTTCCCGGTTTATGAAGACGTCTTTTATAAAATTTTTCCGCGAGTGGCTGGCCCTGCGTTTCAAGAAGAACAGCCCGGAGAGGCGGTATCTGACCACCTATCTGGGCATCCGGTTTCTGAACTTATTGACGTATCTGCTGTACGGTTTGAAGACGACGGATGAGGCCACTTGTTACAAGGTGTTTCGTGCGCCTTTGGTCAAGAGCCTCAAATTGGAGTGTGACGGGTTTGACATCTGTCCGGAGATGACCGCCCAAATCGGCCTTAAAAAAGCAACCATCGTGGAAGTTCCTA
>CAZGMX010000141.1:0-618 GCA_964526865.1 uncultured Actinomycetota bacterium
GTGAGCCGTTCCACGACTTCCCGCATGCCCCAGCGAGCCATACTCTGCGGCCTGCTTGCCCGTCGCAGAAAATCCGGATCCATGGTGAGACCGAGATTCCCGACGATGCGTTCAAGATCGCTGCGCCAAAAACCCGGCAGTATACGGGTCTTGCCGGCATCCCACCGCTTGTATACCACGACTCCTTTCCACGGTATTCCTTTGACGGCCACGTCCTTGGGGGTGGGACCATTTTGATGAATGGCTCTTTGAATCGCGGGCTCGTCCTCCAAAACGTATCTGCGCAGACCCCTCGTAGACAATCTCATCATTCCGATTTCCATGACGGGAGTTTCGCCCAGAAGGTTTACCCCTTCCGTTTTTTGGGCCACCAAAGGTGAATCCGATTCGGCAAACCCCCAATTCAGATCGCTCCCTGCGCGTATGGGAAAAAAGGCAACTCCGTAGAGTCTTGGCAGTTCCTTCACCCCCCGGGCGACGAAGTCGTCCACGTCGGGCAACTGGGACTTGATCATTCTTGCGCATTCCTTTGTGTTTCCCTCAAACACACTGCGCAAACCTTCCTCTGAAACCGGTACGATGCCCGGTCCCGGCTGCCGGATCTCTCCTTTAATCTCC
>CAZGMX010000141.1:628-7814 GCA_964526865.1 uncultured Actinomycetota bacterium
CCAAAATACTTTGCCGCTTTGTCGATACCGGAACGCTTGAATTTCCAGACAGGAATCGTGTGACTTATTCCCTTATAAAAAGTGACGCCCCCGCGGACTATTATGTCTTGGGGATAGGTCTTGGGGGAGGGCAGCATATCGCGAGCGCGCCGGAATTTGGTGTCGCGGCCGACAAAGACCTCTCGGAAGGATTTAATGGAAACTGCCATGTCATCATCCTCAAAGAAACTTCGCGGGGCAAGTTTGTCGGTGGCGGTTACGGGGGTTGGATTGGCCGTAATCAGAATGACGGCGATAGAAAACAACAGAACACAAAAGTCAAACTTTCCGTTTGCAATCATATAAAACAAGCACTCCCAATAAAGAAAGTCCGCGACAGTCTTAACTCATTGATCTATGCTGTATTATAGCCAATAAATTAAGCTTTGTCAAGGGGGGGGGCGGCTGGGCTGGGCTGAACCCGATTTGGCGGATTCAGAGACTTCTGTGGTGCAGGTATGGCGGCGATGGGTAGTTCACGATCGCGCATGCCGCAGGCGCAATTGGCCGCAGGCGGCGTGAACGTCGTTTCCCTTTTCTTGTCGCAGAGTGGCCTTGACTCCCTGTTCCATCAGGGCTTGTTTGAACGCCTTCTGGATGGCGAGTCCTGGCGCGCGGTGGGGAAATTCTTCCACGGGATTGAGGGGGATAAGATTGACGCTGTGCGCGATGTCCTTCACCAGGGCGGCCAGCTTTTCCGCCTGCTGCGGCGAGTCGTTGAGCTCCTCGATGAGGACATATTCCACGCCGATTTTGCGATTCGTCGCCAGCACATAGTCCTTTAGCGCCGACAGTACGTCCAGGAGGGGGTGCGTGTTGTTGACGGGCATGAGTTGGGAACGGATTGTGTTCTCGGGGGAGTGCAGAGAAAAACTCAGCCGGATTTGCCCGGGTTGGGCCGCAAATTTTTTTATGTTGGGAAGAATGCCGGCGGTGGAAATGGTTATCTTGCGTCTTGCGATTCCCAGCCCCCACGGGGGAGTCAGGATTTCGAGGGCGCGCAGCACGTTCTCATAATTTAAAAAGGGTTCGCCGGTGCCCATGATCACCACGTTTTGAATACGCTGAAGTTTCCGGTCCTCGAGGATCAGGAGTACCTGGCCCACTATTTCTCCGGCCGTCAAATTCCGCTCCCACGCCGTCTGGCCGCTGGCGCAAAACGCGCACTGCAAAGGACAGCCGGCCTGGGTTGAGACACAGATGGTCTGATGTTCTTCATGGGGAATGAAGACGCCTTCGATCACGCTGCCTCCATCCAAGGCAAAGAGATATTTGACCGTGGCATCCGCCGTGGAAGAAATTTTTTGTTTCAGTTGCAAGGGGATCCATTGAGGGAATTCCGATTGCAGTTTTTGGCGCAGGGCCTGAGGGATGTTGCGCATCAAATCAAATCCCTGAACCCTGCGTTTGTAAATCCAGTCCATGATTTGGGCGGCGCGGTATGGTTCGTATCCCCAGGCCTGAAGGGCCGATTGTAGTTCGGAGAGGGAATAATCAAGTGGCGTTTGTGCGTCTTTTTTCATAAAATAGCGGAAATTAAAATTTTATCCTGGCACAACGCCACGGCCTTTGGCCGTTGTCGTTGGCATTGTGCGAAATCCAACGTGTAGCCAGGATGTCGCCCCACTTGGGGCGGATTTGCAAGTGCCGTAGTCTTTGTCTGTGGGGCTCCACGTTTCTCTATGAATGCCAATAAAAACAAAATACAAGAAGTCACTCTTCACTCGACGCACGTCGCGTCTCACCGTTTTGCCCACCCTTGGATATATAAAAGCCAGATCAAAAATCTGCCCAAGGAGACCAAGCCGGGGGACAATGTTGTGGTGAAATCTCCCAAGGGGTCCGTTATCGGAATGGGCTATTATAACCCATCATCCGAAATAGCCATTCGGATTCTTTCCAGAGAATCCCGGCGCATCGACCGGGAATTTTTTGCGGAGCGCATCCACCGGGCCGCCGAATACCGAAAGCAGTACGTTCTAAAAACCAACGCGGTGCGCTGGGTGAACAGCGAATCTGACCAACTGCCCGGTTTGATTGTCGATCAATACAACGACACCCTTGTCGTGCAATTTTTGACGATGGGAATGGATGTCCGCAGGCAGATGGTGCTGGATGCCTTGCAGGCGGTGATGGAACACGAACGTGTCTATGAACGCAGTGACGGGGCCTATCGTCATCTGGAGGGAATGGTGCCGCGGAAAGGCTGGCTGAAGGGAGACGGCCCTGCCAAAATTGAAATTCGGGAGGGAGATGTCCGCTATTGGGTGGACGTCGAAAATGGCCACAAGACCGGATTCTACCTGGATCAGAGGGAAAGCAGGGCGGCGGTGGGCGCGGATTGGAAAGGGCTGGAGGTGTTGGACTGTTTTGCCTACACCGGCGGATTTGCCGTGGCCGCGGCGAAACGCGGTGCGGCATCCGTCACGGGATTGGATATCTCGGAAACCGCCGTGGAACTTGCGCGAGAGAATGCGCGGCTCAACGGGGTTTCCGCGTGTGAATTCCATAGGGAAAACGCTTTTGACTATCTGCGCCGGTGTGAAGAGGATGGCCGGACGTTCGACGCCGTGATTTTGGATCCGCCATCCTTCACGCGGACGAAAGGGGCCGTCGAAAAGGCAAAAAAGGGATACAAGGAAATCCATCTGCGGGCACTGAAGATTCTGAAGCCCCAGGGAAAACTGTGGACGTTTTGCTGTTCCCATCACGTGGGAATGGACGATTTTCAAGCCATCATTCTGGACGCCGCACGGGACGCGCGGCGCGCCTTAAAAGTGACACACTACTTTCACCAGGCAAAAGATCACCCGGTGATTCTCTCCATTCCGGAGACACTGTATCTCAAGGGGCTGGGGCTCTCCACAATTGACTAGAGTCCTATGCCTTTCCAGGCGTTGTCGTCGGGCTGTTCCCTCCATTGAACACGGCCGTCCAGGTATAAGTAATTCGCGCCGCCGCGGTGGACTTCCTTGACATTGCCGATGAGGGTGGTGCTGGCGGCGACGTTCTCCGCGTCCGTGACGGCAGGGCGTTTGGCGACCTTGGTCAACGATCCGAGATTCTTGTAATACAGGTTGTCATTGTACATGTAATTGTAGTCGAGTTCGTTCTGCCGAGGAATCCGGGGGCACGCAAGTTTGATGCGGACACGGTTGGGGTTCCCGCCTGCGTTGTAGGTCGGTAGATACGACTTTAGCGCGCTGTTCCACGTGTAGTCTTCTCCCGCCCATCCGATGGGAAGCTGGTTGTAATCGTTGTGGTACGACAATAGCGCAATGCCGATCTGTCTCAGATTGGAAGCACAGGTGGCCTCATCTGCCCGTTCCCGCACATTCCGCAGGGTGGGAATCAAAAGCCCCAACAGGACGGCGACAATGGCAATTACGACAAGAATTTCGACGAGGGAAAATCCGGCCGCTTTGTGCCGGGGCAAAGAAACAACGCAGGGAGAAGCATTGGCTTGTGTTTTCATGAGGTTTCTCCTACAATGCCGTCCCTTTTATCACGAGAAAGGAGTTCCGTAAAGTGGAAATTCGGCGGCACGACATTCGGAATGTGGCCATCATCGCCCACGTGGACCACGGCAAGACGACGCTGGTGGACGGGATGCTGCGGCAGGGCGGCGTTTTTCGCGACAACGAAGTGATCCAGGAACGGGCCATGGATACCAACGACCTGGAACGGGAAAAGGGGATCACGATCCTTTCCAAGAACACCGCAATTTTTTTCAAGGGTTACCGGATCAATATCGTTGACACGCCCGGGCACGCGGATTTTGGGAGCGAGGTGGAGCGCGTCCTAAAAATGGTGGACGGTGTTTTGCTGCTCATCGATGCGTGTGAGGGGGTGATGCCTCAGACGCGTTTTGTCCTGCGAAAGTCTCTGGAGCTGCACTTGAAACCCATCGTGGTGGTCAACAAGATCGACCGGCCGGACGCGCGTCCCGACGAAGTGGTCAACAAGGCCTTTGATCTTTTCGTTGATTTGAAGGCCACAGACGATCAGTTGAACTTTCCCGTGCTCTATACTTCGGCGACCCAGGGGTATGCGCTCAAGGACATCAAGGACAAGCCCTCAGACCTCAAACCCCTGTTCGATGCCATTCTCCGCCACGTACCCGGACCCAGGGCGGACAAAAAGGCCCCTTTGCAGATGCTCATCACCATGCTGGATTACAGCGACTATTTGGGTCAAATGGCGGTTGGAAGGATTTTTCACGGCGCCATCCAGGAGGGACAGGATATTGTATTGGTGAAACAAGACGGGGTCCAGCGGCAGGCCAAGGTGACTAAGATTCTGGGATACCGTGGTCTCAAGCGGGAACCCTGGCCGTCGGCGCAGGCGGGTGACATCATCTGTGTGGCAGGCTTAAACGACATCGAGGTCGGGGAGACCATCTGCGATGTCCTGGTTCCCAATGCCCTGCCATCTCTCAAAATCGACGAGCCGACGATTGCCATGAACTTTATGGTGAATACAAGTCCTTTGGCAGGCAGGGACGGAAAATATGTTACCTCACGGCATTTGAGGGAAAGGCTTTTTCATGAACGCCGGATCAATGTCGGACTGCACCTGCAGGAGACGGGTCAGAGCGACATCTTCAAGGTGTCCGGCAGGGGAGAACTCCACCTGGCCATTCTCATCGAGACCATGCGGCGCGAAGGGTTTGAATTGGCCGTGTCCCAGCCGGAGGTGATTTATAAGGAACTGGAAGGGGAGCGTCTGGAGCCGATGGAATTTTTGGTGGTCGACATCCCCGAAGAATTTCAGGGGATTGTCCTGGAGAATTTGGGAAAGCGCAAAGCGGAGATCCGTCGGATGGAAAAAGAGGGGACAAGCCGCTTGCGAGTGGAGGCGGTCATTCCGGCCCGCACGTTGATCGGATTTCGATCGGATTTTCTCACGGACACGCGGGGCAACGGGGTGATGCACCATGTGTTTCACGATTATGAATTTTACCGCGGCGATTTTGTTCGAAGAAAGACGGGAGTGCTGGTGGCGCAGGAGACCGGCGTATCCGTGGCCTATGCCCTGGACAATCTGCAGTTGCGAAGCCGCCTGTTCATCGGCCCGGGCGTGGAGGTCTATGAGGGCATGATCGTCGGAGAAAATCCGCGGCCCGAAGACATGGTGGTCAATCCCTGCAAGAAGAAGCGTCTCACCAACGTCCGCGCCTCCTTTGCGGACGAGGCCGTCCGCTTGACCCCCCCTGTCATCATGAGCCTGGAGCAGGCGCTGGAGTTCATCAACGACGACGAGCTGATAAAAAAGACGCAAAAAAACCTGCGCCTGCGCAAACGCATCCTGGACGGCACCGTGCGCAAGAGGACGGCTCGAAAAAAGGAAAAAGAGGAAGAATAAATTTTCTTCCTCTCTTTAGCCAATTACTTCAGCAGGCTGGAAATCTCCTTGTCGAACTCTTCTTCTGAAACAAATCCGATGTGGGTTTTGGCTTTCTTTCCGCTTGTGTCGTAGAGGAATGTCGTCGGAATCGCGCGGATCCGGTATTTACGCGAGATGCTTCCGTCGCTTTGATAGACCGCATAGTTGATCCCCATTTCCTGCGCAAAGTTCTGCACAACAGACGCCGGTCCCTCGTCCACGGATACCCCCAGGGTCACCAGCCTGGAGGGGCCGAATTTTTTCTGGAGGGCGACGAAACCGGGAATTTCCTGGCGGCACGGGGGGCACCACGTGGCGAAAAAGTCCACGATCACCACCTTGCCCTGATTCTGGGCGACGAGATTTTCTAATTGTTCTGATGTGATTTTAGAAATTTCCTGCGCCTGTGCCCGTGTAAAAATTCCGACGATGCCAGCGATCAACGTGATTGCCACGATTCTTTTTAACCGATCCATGAATGCCTCCCGGTAATCATCCAGTCAATGGTGGCAACACAGAAGTCTTTTCGACGCTCCACACCTCCGCGCTTACCCCTTTGGCGAATTTGGCTCGCGGACCCTCGGCCATAGTTGCCGCCGTATCCGCTCCCCAAATTCGCTCAGCGGGTACCCAAGCGCTCTCGGTGAGTCGGTCTCAAAGACCTCTGTGCTGCTTCTTCTCATCGAATGGTTTTTACTCCATGCCTCCAACTAATTTCTATTTAAATAGACGAGTGCAATTGCTAAGATGTTCTCATAAATGGGCCTGCTGCACAAATATCTTCTACTGTAATATGGGAATGCACAGGTTCCGTGTTAAGAAAATGAAAGGGGGATGGCATGAAAGAAATATTTACGATGTGGAAATATCCGCGCATGGTGATGTATGTTGCAGTATCGGCGATATTGTATGCGGTGGTTTTGGTTCCGTTTAAAGGATGGCAGATGATCCCCGGCATCGCGGAAATCCGTCCCGCGGCGGTTATTCCCCCCATTTTGGGAATCCTTTTCGGACCCGCTGGAGCCTGGGGGTGCGCCTTGGGAAATACCATCGGTGACTATTTTGGGCACACCCTCACACAGGGCAGTTATTTTGGGGCGATCGGAAACTTCTTTTTTGCGCTGGTTGCATACATCGTGTGGTACAAGCAAAATCCCTCCCGGCCGGATCGAGGTTTTATGCTGACGGACGCTCAGGATATCGGCCGGTATGCTGCCGTCTGCTGCCTGTCCTGCGCGGCGGTGTCTCTGGTGATTGCCTGGGGACTGGAGTTTTTGACAATGTCCGCTTTTGGCGTTATCGGCAGTCTCATTCTGCTGAACAATCTTGCGGCCACCATTATTCTGGGACCCTTCCTTCTAAAATTGTTCTATTCCCGGGCAAGGGCATGGAAGTTTTTATGGCAGGATGCCATGCCCCCGGAGGCCATTTCATCGAGTCTAAGCCCCACCTGGTCCGGGCGGCTGATGTGGATCGGGGTTGTGGGAGGATTGGCTGTCGGTCTGTTTGTTTCGCATGCTATTTATCAGAATCCATTTTTGGACGCTGAGGGGATAGCCAATACCGATCCAGCGGTTCTTCTCTTGAGCGCTCCTTTTCTTATTCTGTTTCTGTTGGGTTGTCTGCTGGCATAGTGTGGAAACAAGGGGGCAACGGAACCAGAATTTCTTGCTTTTAATAATGGTTGCTTTCAAACCTAAGAATGTTTTTTGCAAAACACCAGCAAAACATAGTTGCAAAGCACGTAACGTCATGACGATGC
>CAZGMX010000142.1:0-3990 GCA_964526865.1 uncultured Actinomycetota bacterium
TTAATTCCGACAATTCAACCCTGCGCGTTGCATCACCGGAATGTGCGCCGCGGCTGGGGCTGGGAAACGAAGTGCGGTCCGCATTTCTGAACAGGCTCTTGTATAATAATTCGGAAGTTCGCAGAGAAGCCCTTGCCCTTCTGCTCAAGAACGGCATGGGCGCCGCCGATATCCGCGCGTATCTAAGTCTCATGTTCCGTGATCTTGCGTCCATCACGGACGATAGGGACAAAGAAGCCCGCGCATGGGCGATTGTGGATGTGTCGCTGGCGCTGGGACCGGACCGTCTGGACGCGGGCATGATCGCCGGTTGTCTGGATACGTTGTTCAAAAGTTCACGGTCCGATTGTATTGAATTTGCCATCCGCAGTGTGGAAAAACTCGTCCCCCTGGGAATTGCCTCCAGGGATGCCTATGAAGAAAAAATAATAGGCGCCATTTCTAGCAGTGATTCCAAAGTAGCCTTGACGGCTATCGAAACGGCGGATGCGGCGGGCTTGGCGCCGGACAAGATTGTTCAAGCCTGCGCAACCTACGGCATTGCGCACATCGACCCGTTTAGTATCGGACATGCTGATGCAAAAGTCCGCGATGCCGCAGTCCGAATGCTGAAAAAATATTCCGCGGCAAAACCATGCATATACTGGGATACTGCCCTGGGCTGGCATAGTAAAGTCGGCACATTTGTACAGGGTATCAAGTCTCCTCTATCGAACGTGAACGGAATATCCGCCGCGTGCATCAAGACCCTTGCTCAACTCAAGTGGGCCGAACTCAAAGACTGGAAGGGCGAAATTCCAAGACTCTTGGGGTGCGGCGGTGATTCGACTGCACTGGCGATCGAGGCGATCGGGGCGTTCAGTGAAAATAATGAGCGAGATCTGGATTTTGTCGATCGATTGAAGGCGTGCTCGTACTATCCGGATCCCAAAATAGCGGCTGCGGCGATCCACACATTGATGGCATACGGTGTGCCGGCGGATGAACTGATACCCAGTTGGATTGACCGCATGAAGAATGATTTGGCAAATGAAGAAATCCTCATAGCTTTTGCCGGCCATTTGGACAAACTTGCACTGGATCAGGCCCGGAAAGATGACGTGTACGGCGTGTTGCAAAGGCGGATGAACAAAAGAGAACATCAGATTTCCTCAGCGCTGGCGTGGCCGGCTGTGGGCAATAAGGACGCCGAGATCATCCGCCATCTGGCCGTTATGATGGGGAACTCCGATGAACATGTCCGCCGGACAGCCCAACAGGTGAAAGAGACTTTGAAGATTACCGATGAGGAAATAATCGCGAGTCTTGTGTCCTTGCTGACAGACGCCAGGTCGATGTCCGATGCCAATGAACAGGCCATCGCCCGTAAAATCGCAATGCACGCGCTGATCTATACGAAAAAGCCTGCAGTCCGGACGCATCCCTTGTTGATCGAATTGCTGGATGATGAACTCCACGATGTCCGCAGAACGGCCGTGCAGTCATTGTCTGCAATCGGTGCGACCGGCGATGATGTCAGGGAAAAGTTTTTGGACATGCTTGAATACGAAGTGCCCATTATTCGCGCAGAGGTTCTAAAGGCCCTGGTCCATCTGTCCGAGGCGGCGCCCCAGGCCGGAGTCAGGACGTGTGTGGTGCCCGAGGATCAGCGCCAGGCCGTGGAGAAGGCCTGTTTGGCGGCACTGCAATTGTTCGGGTTTGCGACAGTGGTCCCCAAAGGGGTTACGCTTTCCGCCATCGATACCGTTGCCAAGCTGCAACTTGCAGGTCCAAAGATCATACAGGCACTGGACGCCCTGATGGCCCTCTCCACAGAAGAAGAGATTCGGGAAGCCGCATTTGCTGCCCTGCGCTCGTTGCCGATTCCCAAGCCCAAATTGAAGCAGATGTTGATGAAACACGTGGATGCCTATCATTTAAGAATGGTGGAGAAACTGGCCGCCGTGGGGCTGGATCAAAAAGAGAAGGAGGCTCTGGAACCCAAGGCGCTGGCGTGGCTGGCCAACCCTGACAATCCAAAAATTCAGCTGGCAGGCATTCGAGCGGCCAGGGCGCTGGAGATTGCCAGGGCAACGGTGGAGGACAGATTTGCGAAGCTGACTAACAGCGCTGATGGAGAAACTGCGGCGGCGGCGATAGGCGCGCTTGACGCCTTGGGTGTGGGTCCCGAAGAGCGGATAAAGCCGACCAGCACCGGAGGCGTTGAATTGCAATGGCAGGACGTACTGCAGCTTGATATAAAGAATCGTCCACAGCCTGAGGTCAGAAAAGCGGCTGTCAAAGCGCTGGTCACATTGTTGGATAAAGGTCTTAGTGATATAGATAAATGGTTTAATCTGCTAGTGGACAGATTGCGTGAGGATAAATCGCCGGATGTTTGTGACACCCTCATGTGGGCCATTGATGAAATAAAGAAACGGCGGCCGGCAGGGGAAATCTCAGCGACGGCAAAGAGTGAACTCGAATCGAAATTCAGCAAAATGTTTAGAAAAGAGAAGGGCGACAAGTATGCCCTTGCGGTCAAAGGCCTGTTGTGGTTGAAGGCCATGGACAGCGCCTATAAGCAACCCTTAGAGCCCGTGCTTCAAGACGGCGATGCCGTTGTCCGCAAGGCCGCCGTGGAGGCCTTTCCGCGCCTGGGCCTGCCGCCCGATGAGGTGAAGGCCGTTTTGATTCCCGTCCTCAAGGACAGCGACAGGGATGTCCGCCACGCGGCCATGGATGCCCTGCGCAGAATCGGTTTGAATAATGAGGACAGGAAAAGAATTCTAGCCTCAATGATGCCCGAAGTGACGAACTGGGGACTTAATGTGGAAATAGCGCTGGATGTCCTGACCGGTCTGCGGCTGGTGAAGGCGAAGGACATTAAAACGAAAGTCATAGAAGAGTTGACGACGAAACTTGTTCCTTATTATCAGTCGCCCAGGGATCAGCGCAATGTGCCGGCGAACGATGGGGAATGTGCCGCGGCGATTGAGGCACTCGTCGCCCTGCGGGTCAAGGACGCGGAGTTTACCGAGTGTCTGATGAAATTGCTGGAGTGCAAGGATCTTCCCGAATGCATCCAGATCGCAGCCATGAAAGTTCTGCCGATTGTGTTTAAGGTGGCAACGTCATTGCGAGGAGACGAAGGCGACGAAGCAATCTCGTTGGGTGACACATCGGGATCGCCACGTCCCGGCTTGAAGCACGCCGGGACTCGCGATGACGGTGCGACCGGGGGGATATCGTCATTGCGAGGTGCCGGAGGCGCCGCGGCAATCTCGCTGTCCAAACAGGAATCTCTTTTGAAGTTGCTCCTCTGGGCCGAAGTCACACCCTCAATGATTTCCAAGGCCCTTCTGCTCATTTCCGACGCGGATTGCCAAAAACTCACAGCGTTGAGACAGCAGGCCACTCCCACGGCGGCCGCGCAGGTCCGCACGCTCGTGGAGAAGGTACTTGCGGGCGGCGTCAGCGTGAGCCCGTCGGCTTCTTCGTCATTGCGCGATTTGTCATTGCGAGGCACCGAAGGTGCCGCGGCAATCTCGATGGGTGATCAGGGAATTCCATCGGGATCGCCACGTCCGCCACTAATGCATCGGCGGACTCGCGATGACGGTACATCCAAAGTTCGCGATGCCGGTTCAGCCGCGGCAATCTCCCTTGCCCCCGCCCTCGTCTCAAAACTTCAAGAAGTCCTGGCAGGGGAGGCAGATTCCCAGAAAAACTTGTCGATGGGAGACATGCTGAAGGTGTTTCAGCTCTTGCATCACAGCGGCTATCCCGCCGACAGTGCCCCGTATGAAGGGCGGCTTGCGCACGAGGTTCGGTACGGGTTCGTGCAACAAGGCATAGAAAAGAACATCCTGGAAATCTGCAAGGCGATGGATCCGGAAAAATTGAAGGCGACGACGGGCTGTGACAACGCGGCGGAATTATTCAGGAGGCTTATCGAAGGACAGGCGTTGACGGTGGAGCAATTGCGACTTCTAACCGCCGAAATGCTTT
>CAZGMX010000142.1:4011-7791 GCA_964526865.1 uncultured Actinomycetota bacterium
CTGGTTGTAGAAAAAATCAACAATTCCGAATCCGCGGAAGAAGTCATCCGGTATTTCAACGAACTGATGACAAACAGAAAAACATACGAGATAGACCCGTCCACCGCGCCTGCAGTCGGCATGAGGCTTTTTGACCGTCTAAAAAATGTCCGATTCTATGAGAACTTGCATGCGGGACGCCGGGCGCCTGCCACGGGCCTGTGGCCCCGCCACATCCTGGAAAACGTTAAGGCCATGATCGACGCGGGTGTGAGCAAGGAGAAGATTGAAGAAGAACTCTTAAAACAATTGCCCACGATGCACGACCAGGATTTCCCGGAGGCCGTGGAGGCCCTGGAGTTATTGAGATCCTTGAAAAAGGATCCAGTAAGTGTGATCAACGACACGGTGGTGGCAGAAGCCCGGAGAAGAATTGTTTTTACCGATGGCACGATCCAAAATCTTTTATTAGCCGAAAAGGTACTGCCCTTGTTGGTCAAGGCTGAGGTTCGAGACCAGTGGGTGAAGGATTGCTTCTGCACCATGATTGCATCAAGCAATAAGAAGCACAAACGAATTGTGATGGAGCATATGTCTGAATTGGTTGTGGATAGGAGCTTGACTCTGGTTGATGGTACTCCGGCCAGACTTCTGTCGGAAATTGATACGATTGTGACTCCCCTGCCCATTCCAAACGACAAAGTCTATGAGGATTACAAGGGCTATCTGAAGGCCGTGCTGTTGTTCTTGAGCAATATTCCTGCGGCAGAGGGGGTGTTGAAGCAATTCATCGCAGACCATCTCACGACGCCGGCATTTTGGGAGCTTTTCTCCGCCGAAGAGTATGTGGATATTCTACAGCGGTGCTGGCTGTGCGGGATGGCGGAGGAAGAAAGAAATCGCCCTAGACTTCGTGCATTGAATAATGAGCTATCAAATGCCCTTAGAGTGGGCCATCGGAATTACAACATTGCCCTGATATTGGAGATCATGGAAAGGTTCAATATGGACAAGGACATCGACGATCATCAGCTCTTTGAGTCGCTGTTGTTCCCGTACCCTGAGGCAAAACACTATCCAGGCATCGCGAAGGCGCTGGAATTGGCTGGTAAAAGGGAGTCTATTCCCAGAGAAAGAATGCTTAGGGAATACGGAGTGGGACTGTGTATTCGGCGTAGTGCAACGTCTTTAGCCGGCGACGTTGGAACGATCGTTGAAAAACATTGGGATTATGATGGCGCGCTGTTGGTTTTGAAAGGTCTCATCGACTACGGCGTCAGCCTGGAAGAGTACGACAAGGTGTTTGAAGAAATGTTGAAGAATTCTCAAGATGATGAAGACAGGCGCAACTATCAGAGGCTCTACCCTCAGGGCCTGATCATGATGGCAGAGAACGTCATTGCGAGGAGACTGAAGGGCGAAGGTGTCATTGCGAGCCCGCGGAAAGCGGGCGCGGCAATCTCGTCGGACGACGCTAGAAACTTCTTCAAACTCGTGGCCGAAGGCATCAGTGCAGACACGGATTCCTTGAGCATCTCTCTGGGCAAACTGCCCGCCAAATACCGCCCCGCCGCGGCCGCCGTTGCAAAAGGCCTGTCCGAGGGCAAATCCCTGCACACGGTCCTGGAAGGCGTTGTCACGTTGAATGCCGCCGAAAAAGCAGTTGTCCGGCAGGCCGAGGAAATGGATATCACCCTCAAAGCGGCATTCTTACGCCTCTCCGGCGCCCTCCCAACCCCCGCCGCACCTGCTCCTGCCGCAGCCGCCCAACCCGCCGCAGACGTATCTGTCCAGGCCCTCCAGGCCGCCGAAGCCGCCGCATAAAACAGGGAGCAGCGCCCTATTTCTCGAAGGAGATTGCAGTGATCCAACGGGATCGCCACGTCCGCCACTAATGCATCGGCGGACTCGCGATGACGTTTCAAGAAATAGGGCGCTGTCCCCTATTTCTTATTTTTTATGGATCAATCGAAGGATGTTTTCGCGGGTAAAAATATCCATATCGGAGGGATTTTCCAGAAAACGGATGACATCCTTTCTGACAAGATTCCAATCGGCGTGCGCAACGGTGTCATAAAGCACTGTTTTCCAGTTGTCTTTATCAATCTTTTCTTTTTTCCATCCCGTCTGTGTCAAACCATTGGCAAGCAATCCAAAATTGGGAACGATATCGTTCCATTTTGAAAGATACCAGCCGATGTCAAAATAATCGCGCCCTTTGGTGTATTTTCTGCTCAATAGAGCGTTCAATTTCCCCGTAAAAAGAGAGGGCAGATCATACGTGAGAAACGCGAGCGGAAAATATTTGTTCACAATCATGGTTTCTGTTGTTGCGCCGTCGGGAGGATTGGTGTCGATCTCCAGTTTGATGGAAAACTTTTGACCGGGCAGAGGCGAAATACCGGCGTCATATAGAAGCCGGGAGAACTTGATCATTGCCTGTTGGACCACCTTGCTGTCGTTGGCCGTGATCTCAATGGTGTAGCCGGCGGACAACAGTTCTGTCTCGATTTTCTTGGCGGTGTCCGCCATTGCAATTCTGTCTTTTCCGGCGGCAGAGAAATCCAGGTCCTCTGAAAACCGCGGCAGGCCGTACAGGAACCGGAGGGCGGTGCCGCCCAGGAAGGCTGAGGTCTTGAAAAAACCTTGTTGATGGAGGATTCGCAGGACGAATGCCTGCAGATATTCCCGGATGATATTGAGTTTTGCGTTGAGACCGGACTTGCCGGCCGCCAATTCCAGGACATAATCTCTCATGGCATTTTCTTTCCATCGGTTAATGATTCGATGTGTTTGCGTAACAATGCCGCCGCTTTGACCATGAAGGTTTTTTCAAATTTCCGCGCGCATTGCATTAATTTTTTGCCATCGACAACATCCGTGTTTTGCAGACGGAGCTCCTCCAGATATGGAGGGGTGATTTTTTGATTTCTAAAATAGAGGAAGTCCAGCAGGGCCTTTTCGGGAGATGCGATGAATGCGGTCTGATGGTTGACGGTTGTCGAGTTGTATCCCCAGAACAGCGAGCGCTTGATGTGTTGGTATTCGAATACCCCGATGGTTGTGCGGAATGTCCCTGGTCTCTTTGTGGTGACAGAGGTGAATGTCGGCACTGCTTCCGGGATGAGGTTGTGGTATTCCAGTGCCTTCTCCAGGCTGATGTATGATGGATTGACCAAGACCGAGGCAACGAATGGTTCATACGGATTGTTCTTGCGATAAGATTCGGCAAGCAAATAGAGCCCTCTTCGCAACTGAATCAATTTCCCTGATTTGGCCCACCTGGCAATTTGCACCTCGAGAGATTTTGAATCGGGGCTGCCGGCTGAAAGAAGTTTGGTGTCGATCAGCGGCAAGGTGTTTGTGATTTTTAGGAAGTTTTCCCAATTCATGCGAACAACTTAACATATTTGTTAAGTTGTTGCAATAATTACATCGTGGTTCTGCCAACGGATTTCTCTGGAAAAATTTTGCCAAAGACGCTATAGTTCTGCGCTTTCTAGGGGCCTGTCGGAGAAATGGTTTCGCAGTAGAAAGCATCACTCCGACAGGCTCTTAGAGCGCGTGAGATAGTTCATTGTCCACTCCATGATTTTCCTCTCCCCTGAGGGGCTGAACATTGGTCCCCGACGGGTCTTGCGCGTATGGCTCTTCCCCCAAGGGAAGAGTAAAAAATCAACCGTATGCATATAGACATGAACGAATCCCTAGGGAATGCGGTTCTGGGGCTGTTTATTTTTTTGACCCTGGGCGGGGGCATCCTTGCCGTCGGGCTCAAAAACATCCTCCATAACGTCTTGT
>CAZGMX010000143.1:0-1177 GCA_964526865.1 uncultured Actinomycetota bacterium
AGATGGTGCACGGCAAACCGCTGGTCTACCTGGACAACGCGGCGAGCGCACAAAAACCGCAGTTCGTCGTGGACACCCTGCGGAATTTTTTCTCGACCGACTATTCCAACATCCACCGGGGCGTGCACTTGTTGAGCGACCGGTCCACCAAGGCGTTTGAAGGGGCACGGGAAAAAATTCAACGGTTTCTCAATGCCGCCCAGTCCCGGGAAATCATCTTTGTGAGGGGAACGACAGAGGCCGTCAATTTGGTGGCGGGCACGTTTGGCCGCGCATGTGTTCGGGCGGGAGACGAGATCCTCATCACCGGGATGGAACATCATTCCAACATCGTCCCCTGGCAGATGCTCTGCGAGGAAAAGGGGGCACTCCTCAAGGTCGCTCCCATCAACGACCGGGGGGAACTTCTGCTGGATGAATTTGAAAAACTCCTGGGGCCGAAAACCAGGCTGGTATCGGTGGTGCATGTGTCCAACGCCCTGGGAACTGTGAATCCCGTGGCATTGATGATTCGCATGGCGCACGCGCGGGGGATTCCGGTGATGGTGGACGGCGCCCAGGCAGTCTCGCACGCCGGGGTGGACGTGCAGAAACTGGACTGCGATTTTTACGCCTTCTCCGGGCACAAGCTGTACGGGCCGACGGGGATCGGCGTATTGTATGGCAAGGCGGAACACCTGGAAAACATGCCTCCCTATCAGGGCGGCGGGGACATGATCCGCGAGGTCACATTTGAAAAAACGACCTACAATGTCATTCCCTATAAATTTGAAGCGGGGACACCCAACATCGCCGGGGCGGTGGGATTGGGCGCGGCGGTTGATTACGTGAATCATATCGGCTTGGATGCCATCGCGGCGCATGAAGACGATCTGCTGGCCTATGCCACTGGAGTTGTCGGCACGATGGACCGGGTGCGTTTGGTGGGTACGGCCCGTCACAAAACCGGAATCCTCTCTTTTGTAATAGAAGGGGTGCATGCCCACGATGTGGGAACGATACTGGACCAGGAGGGAATCGCCGTCCGCGCGGGGCATCATTGCGCCCAACCGCTCTTGAAGCGGCTGGGTCTTTTGGCTACTGCCCGGGCGTCGTTCGGGTTCTACAACACACGTGAGGAAATCGACGTTCTTGCGGCAGGCATGAGAAAAGTGCTGGGGGTATTCAAGTAATGTCC
>CAZGMX010000143.1:1187-7754 GCA_964526865.1 uncultured Actinomycetota bacterium
TGGAGGTGTTCCTCAGATGAGCGACGTGCGCGATCTCTATCAGGAAGTGATTTTGGACCACAACAAGAGTCCGCACAATTTTCACAAGATAGAAGGGGCGGACCACTCAGCCCAGGGCTACAACCCTCTCTGCGGGGATACCGTCACGGTCTATGTCTTGATGCAGGGGGATGTGATCAAAGACATCGCCTTTGAGGGCGGCGGTTGTGCCATTTCTAAGGCGTCCGCGTCCATCATGACCACGGCGTTGAAAGGGAAGACGCAGGCCCAGGACCAGGAACTTTTTGACAAGTTTCATGCGACGGTCACGGCGGCGACGGACGCGGCGGCGGATAACTCCCAACTGGGCAAGCTGGCAGTCTTTGCGGGAGTGCGCGAATATCCCGCGCGCATCAAATGTGCCACGCTGGCATGGCACACGCTCAAAGAAGCCTTGATGGGGACGGGCAAGACCGTGTCCACGGAAACGCAGGAAAAAAATGCAGATAAGCCGGTGGATCTTAAGGACAGGGTTGTTGAGGCAATCCGGCTTTGTTATGATCCCGAAATACCGGTCAATGTCTACGACATGGGTTTGATCTATGATGTCCAGGTGGATTCTGATGCGCGCGTGTCCATCAGGATGACTTTGACCTCTCCTCATTGCCCCATGGCCGGAACCCTTCCCATGGAAGTCCAACGTCGCGTGGAGTCTGTGAGTGGTGTGCACAGCGCAAAAGTGGAACTCGTCTGGGACCCGCCCTGGACCCCCGCACGGATGTCCGAAGCCGCCAAATTGGAATTGGGGATGGACTGATCATATTACGTGGAGGTTTCCAGAGGATGTGGCGAAGCGCTGGTCTGTGCCAGCAGGCTCTGGGCGTCCCTGCCGTCCGTGGGGTAGACGGCGATTCCGAATGTTGCCGTTGTATTCAGACTGTCCCTCAAATCCTTTACGAGGCGTTCTCCAATGGCCAATAGACCCGGATGGTCTGCGATGGAGAGGACGGCAACGCGGTCGGGCTCGATGTCGATTACGGCGTCTTCCTGTTTGATCCGGTCCCGCACGAAGGCCGCGATTTTTCCGGCAGTTTGTCCCTGTGTTCGCACGGATTCCTGAGGTCCCGGCCCTGCCCCGGTTTTTGACGGTCTTTCTGTTTTTAAAACAATCATTCCAAGGATGGTTTTGTGAGATTTTTTTGCCGTGTCGATCAGCTCTTCGAGACTCTCCTGCAGGGCAAACTCGGTGGAATAAAATGGCAGGGTGAACGTGAACGTTGTTCCTTTCGCTGGTACAGACGTGACATGGATGGTCCCCTTGTGCATCTCCGCCAATTCCTTGCACAACGCCAGTCCCAATCCCGTGCCCTTCACGCGATTTCTGATTTCACCCACCTGGGAAAATTTTTGGAAGAGTTTTGGCAGGTCCTCTGGTCCGATCCCCATCCCGTTGTCCCGAACGGAAACCGCGGCGCAGCCCGGTTGTCGTTCGGTCAGGACCGTGATGGTTCCGTTTTCGGGGGTGAACTTGATGGCATTGGTCAAAAGATTGCCCAGTACCTGAAAAATACGATTGGGGTCCGCATAGACATCCGGCAGGGGCGCGAGGCTGGTTTGGAATGTGCGTGCGCCCGCAATGGCCTTGTAACTGTCGATGGCTGATTCGATGGTGGCGCGGATGTCCACCGGTTTGCGGGCCAGATGTATTTTTCCAGCCTCGATCTTTGAGAGATCCAGCAGGTTGTTGATCAATTCCGTGAGGCGGTCCACGCTTTTTTCAATTTTCAATAAAAAATCGCGCTGTTTCTGATTGAGGGGGCCCATCACCTGGTCCAGAACAATGCTGGCGACTTCCTTGATCACCGTCAGGGGCGTTCGCAGTTCATGCCCCACAAGGGCGACAAACTGGCTTTTGCGGTCGCTCAGCTCCCGCAGCTGCTGGTTCAATATCTCGAGCTGTTCCTCGTCGCGAAGAAGTTGCCGGTTGACCGCGGTCAATTCCCTTGTCTGTTCCGTCACCCGCTCTTTGATGACCGTCGAACGGGATAAGAGGGAGGAGAGATATCCCGTTAAAAGAAGCGTGATGATCAGTCCTGCGCCAAATGTTGTCAGCGGGATCCAGACCGGATATCGCGAGGTGAATTCTACCGTTGGCTGGCAAACAATCAGCCATTTGCGATCCGCCATGTCAAAGGCGGATTCCCAATCGAGCTTTTTGCGGTTGAAAATTGCCCTAAAAACTACCGCGAAAGGGTTGCGGGACGGGATGTCCCGGGAAATGTGATGATAGAGAAGATTGTTTTTTGCGTGATCTGTTTCGTCGTAGACGAATAGATTGATCCCCCTTGGAGAAAATTGCTGCAAGGTCAACTCCATGCTGGCGGCCAGGCGGAATGATTCAACCACAAAACCCAACAGATTGGTGCGGCGTTCCTCGATTGTTCCGGTGAGGGCGTTGTTTCGATAGACAGGCAGAAACAGCATGCACCGATATTCATCGCTGAGGCTTCCCTGGGGGACTGCGTAAGCCGTCAGAACCGCCCTGTTCGCGCGCAGGGCCTCCTGCATAGCCTTTTTCCGGTCGGGACGTGATGCCAGGTCAAATCCATTCATGGATGATTGTTGTGACGTCTGAGACTCTTCATAGACAATTGGAAAATATTCCGGCCGGCGCGGAGACGTGACCATTTTTCCGTCCCGCGCTTCGGTGATCATAAAATCCGGGCCGGTCTCTTCTTGCGCGGCTTCTTCAAAGTCCTGCCGCTGATTGTCCTGTACGCGCTGCGCCCACTGGATTTCCTCGATGTCTATGTTCCGGCGGAGGATTCCCCTGCAAAAGACGCGAAATTCCTCACGATCCACAAACCGGCTGGAGGCAAAAAAATCGCCGATGGAATAGAGAGCGCCCAGATTGTTTTTCACCTCTGAGCGGAATATTTGGGCAAGATCCTGGGAAAGCTGGTGGAAGGTGTTGTGAAGCCGGAATTCTTCCCGCTCGTGCATCAGGGAGGCCAAAAAAAACGACAAGGCAAGGCCCAGAGAGAATACAAAAACAGGAACGCCGCGTCCGCGTAACGGGGGCTGGGAGGAGGTTGTGTTTGAGGGAGTGAGGACTTTTTTCATAGATGGATTGTAGATAAGAGCCTATCTTATCTTATTGATTTGGCATGGTCCAATCATTCATTCGGTGATCACCATTGAATGAGTTGTCTGGCACGGTTTTTCCACAGGATGACACATTGCGGTACTTCCTGTAGAATACCCGCCATCATGGAAACGAATCCAGCATCCAACAATCCCGTGCCGCCGCTTGTCTCAGTGGGAGACATTGAGAGCATCGTACGTTTTGAGAATTTTTCCCCGGGCAATGTTCTGGGGCCGCGTGTTGTCACAAGCGGGTCGCGGAAGGGATTGGTGGTCCACGCCTTTTTGCCGCGCGCCAAGAGCGCCTGGGTCCGCATGGAAAAACCCCAGGCCAAACGCCAGGAAATGGTCCGCCTGCATCCGGCAGGATTCTTTGAGGCCTTTTTCCCAGGCGTGGAGGGCGGCTATTCCTATCAAATCGAGTTTGCCGATTCCACGGGTTATGTCGAGGTGGACGGCGATCCGTACGCTTTTCCGCCGGAACTGACGGATTTTGATCTCTACCTGATGGGCGAGGGGACGTATTTTCGCAGTTATGAAAAGATGGGGGCGCGGCTTTGGTCCCACGGGGACATCAAAGGCGTTCACTTCAGCGTCTGGGCGCCCAACGCCAAGGCGGTCAGCGTGGTGGGAAATTTCAACCATTGGATCGCTGGTGCCCATCCCATGACCGAGCGTCAGGTGTCCGGTATATGGGAAATTTTTATTCCCGGATTGAAAGAGGGGGAAGTCTACAAGTACGCCATCAAATCCAACGCCGACAATCAAATCCGTCTAAAGACAGACCCCTACGCGCTGGCCGCCGAACTGCGGCCGCACACGGCGGCGGTGGTGACCAACCTGGACAAGCACACGTGGCAAGATCAGGAGTGGATTTTCCGGCGAAGCCAGACCGACTGGCTGGCAAGTCCCATCAGCGCCTATGAGGTACATCTGCCTTCCTGGCGGCGCATCGTAGGGGAGAATCCGGGATTCCTCTCTTACGATCAGTTGGCCCAGCAGTTGATTCCCTACGTCAAGGAGATGGGTTACACGCACATCGAGATCATGCCCATCATGGAATATCCCCTGGATGCCTCGTGGGGATATCAGGTGGTCAACTACTACGCACCCTCCAGCCGCCACGGGAAGCCGGAAGATTTCATGCGCTTTGTGGATGCCTGCCATCAAAACGGTATCGGCGTGATCCTGGATTGGGTCCCCGCGCATTTCCCGAAAGACGAGCACGGGCTGGCGATGTTCGACGGCACGCACCTGTATTCCCACATGGACGAGCGCCTGCGGGAGCACCCGGAGTGGGGCACGCAGAGTTTCAACTACGGCCGCAACGAGGTCCGCAATTTCCTGATCTCCAATGCGCTGTTCTGGCTGGACAAGTACCACATCGACGGCCTGCGCGTGGACGCGGTGGCCTCCATGCTCTATCTGGACTACGCCCGCAAGGAGGGGCAATGGAGTCCCAACAAGTACGGCGGCAGGGAAAATCTGAAGGCCATCGACTTTTTTAAAAAATTGAACGAGGTGGTGCACGCGCAATTTCCGGGGATTTTGACGATTGCGGAAGAATCCACCGCCTGGCCGGGCGTGTCCCGCCCGACCTACGTGGGCGGTCTGGGGTTCAGCCTGAAGTGGAATATGGGCTGGATGCACGACATGTTGAATTATTTTGAAAAGGACTCGGTTTACCGGAAATATCATCACAACCTCATCACATTCGGACTGCTCTATGCCTTTTCTGAAAATTTTGTCCTGCCCATTTCCCACGACGAGGTTGTCTATGGCAAGCATTCCATGGTGGACAAGATGCCGGGGGACTGGTGGCTCAGATTTGCCAACGCGCGGCTTTTTTATGGGCTGATGTTCGGGCATCCCGGCAAGAAACTGTTGTTCATGACCAATGACATCGGACAGTATTCTGAGTGGGATGCCGGCCGGTCCATGGACTGGCATTTGATGCAGTTTAGCCCGCACCAGGGATTGAACCGCTTTGTGAAAGACTTGAACCACTTGTACCGCACGCATCCGGCCTTCTATGAAGTGGATTTCTTGCCCGAGGGTTTTGAATGGATCGATTTTCAGGATACCGATTCCTCCGTGATCAGTTTCATGCGAAAGTCCCGGGGAGGGCGGGAACATCTGATTTTTGTGTGCAATCTCACGCCCGTTCCAAGGCTGGGCTACCGCGTTGGCGTGCCGTTCTGGGGATATTACAAGGAACTGCTCAACAGTGATGCGGCGGCCTACGGCGGCAGTAACATGGGCAATGGCGGCGGTGTCCATACCGATGCGATGGCGTGGCACCACCACCCTCACTCGATCTCGCTGACACTGCCTCCCCTGGGAGTCCTTGTCCTTGAACCCCAGGGCGGTTGAGATGACAGAAAATAGTTTTGGGTGCCGGACGCAGCTCACCGTTGGTGGGCGCGCCTGCGAGATTTTTTCTCTTAGGGCGGTGGCCAAGACCGGAGCCGGGTTGAAGCGCCTGCCATTTTCCCTGAGGATCATCCTGGAAAATCTTCTGCGCCACGAGGACGGCAAGAGCGTCCAGGCTTCCGACATTCGGGCGGTCCTGGACTGGGTCCCCAAGGCCCGGCCGGCGAAAGAGATCTCATTTCGGCCGGCCCGCGTGTTGCTGCAGGATTTTACCGGTGTGCCCGCGGTCGTTGATCTGGCGGCGATGCGCGATGCGATCAAGAAATTGGGTGGGAATCCGCGTCGCATCAATCCCCTGGAGCCGGTGGATCTGGTCATCGATCACTCGGTGCAGGTGGATGCCTATGGCAGTGAACAGGCGTTCGAACAAAACACCCGGCTGGAATATCAACGAAATAAGGAGCGCTATGCGTTCTTAAAATGGGGACAGTCGGCCTTCTCTAATTTTCGAGTTGTGCCGCCGCAGACGGGCATTATCCACCAAATCAATTTGGAATATCTGGCCCGGGTGGTCGTGACAACGAGTCGAAACGGTGTGGAGCAGGCCTTTCCCGACACGCTGGTGGGAACGGATTCGCACACGACCATGATCAATGCCTTGGGCGTGCTGGGTTGGGGAGTGGGGGGGATTGAGGCGGAAGCCGCCATGCTGGGGCAGCCCATCTCGATGCTTTTACCGCAGGTGGTGGGAGTCAAACTCACCGGGGAATTGCCGCCGGGCAGGACCGCTACGGATTTGGTGCTCACCATCACCCAGATGCTGCGTGCGCATGGTGTCGTGGACAAATTCGTGGAATTCTATGGTCCGGCAGTAGCCCGTTTGAATTTGGCGGGCCGGGCGGTCATCGCCAACATGGCGCCGGAATACGGCGCCACTGTTGGATTTTTTCCCGTGGACCGTCAAACCCTTGAATATCTGAGGTTGACGGCGCGGGATCCGTCCCTCGTGCAATGGGTCGAAGCCTACACGAAGGAGCAGGAATTGTTTAGGGAGGATGGGGATCCGGACCC
>CAZGMX010000144.1:0-2688 GCA_964526865.1 uncultured Actinomycetota bacterium
GATGGACAATGGCACGGTCCCCATGATGATGAACGGTTGAACGATGGATTCAAACTGGGAGGCCATGATCATAAAGATGAGGAGAATCGCCAGGGCCAGGGCAAAGATCAGACTCTGGACGGATTTTTGAGTCTCTTCGCGGTTGCCCCCCAGTCCCACGGTGTAGTTGGGCGGCAGGGCCATTTTGATGATCGTATTGCCGACCTCCTGCTCCAATTCGCTCAACGATCTTCCGTAGCGGTTCGCGAGAACCTTGACCGTTCTTTGCTGGTCCTCGCGGACGACTTCGCTGGGGCCCATTCCGGAGGTTAGGCTCACGACGTCGTTGAGCGGGACTTGAAAGCCCTGGGGCGTGTTGACAGCAAGATATTTCAAGACATCCATGCTCTTTCGGTCTTCCTCCCGCAGCCGGACCATGATGTCGATTTCGTGCCCGCCCTCTTTCAGTTTGGTGGCCACTTGTCCTTTGATGGCCAGCAGGGCCGATTGGGCGACATCCCGCACAGAAAGGTTGTACGTCGCCGCCTTGTCTTTTTTGACGCTGATTTTGGTTTCCGGCGCGGGCTTCGGAATCGTGTCCTTGATTTCCGTCAGTCCCTGAATTTTAGAGAGGTTCTGCTTGACCTGCTCCGTGATTTTGGCAAGTTCCCTCAGATCCTGCCCTTTGATGTCGACGGTGATGTCCGCGCCTCCGGAGAATGCGGCACCGATGTCGCTTTGCTCGACAAGGAAATTCACCTGGGCGTCCTTGACTTCCACGTCCTTCATGATCTTGTTGCGCACCGTCTGGATGAAGTCGATGGTCTTGACCTTGCGGTCTTTTTTGAGGGTGACCAGAATTTGGGCCTGGTTGTTGCCCAGCGATTCCACCGCCGTCCCGGATTCGGCCTTGTTGGAACCCACGCGCACCATCACGTTTTCAATATCGGGGAACTTGGCCAATTCCTCCTCGATCCTTTTTGCCGTGGCATTGGTGATGGAGAGAATGGTGCCGGTGCGGTGCTCGATCTTGATGGAGAATTTCCCCTCGTCCACTTCCGGCATGGGGATGACATCCAGCGTGCCCATGAGCCAGATGCTGAAGAGGAACAACAGCACCATCGCGCTCAGGCCGTAGATCTTGTACTTGATGAATATGGGCAGGATCTTGGTGTAGATATTACGAACCCACGTGATGATTGCGAAGTCCGGTTTTTGCACAAAGACCTTTTTTGTCATGGCGCACAGCCGCGGCAGGAGCGTCATGGAGACGAACAGCGACGTAACCTGAAGGAAGGTGACGGATAGCGCGAGGTCTTTGAAAATTTGACCGATGACGCCAACCACAAAGATCATGGGAAGGAAGGGCGCGACGTTGGACAGGGTGGAGGTGGTGATTGCCGCGGTCATTTGGTCTGTCCCCTTGATGGCGGAGTCGGTGCTGTTCGCGCCCTCCTGGCGCATACGGAAAATATTTTCCGTGACGCATACGCCGCAGTCCACCAGCATGCCGATGCCCAGGGCCATTCCCGCCAGGCTCATGATGTTGATCGACATGCCCATGAAGTACAAACAGATCAGACTCATCAGGACAGACGCAGGGATGATCATCGTGACGATGATGGCATTCAAGAGATCCTTCAGAAAGAACAGCTGGACAAAAAAGGCCAGCACGGCGCCCTGCCAGGCCGCGTCCGTCACGGAGGAAATGGAGTTCAAGATAAAGATCGATTGGTCATAGACCACGTCCACTTTCACTTCTTTGGGCATGATTTCTTTGAGTTTTTGCAGTTCCTTGCGGACCAATTTTACGGCCCCGATGGTGTTGGCGTTGGTCTGTTTCTGCAGCGAGATGGAAATGTTTTCTTTTCCGTTGAACCGGGAATAGCTGGTGACTTCCTTGAAGTCGTCCTTGATATTGGCGACATCGTTTAAGGTGATGATGCGTTTGCCAAATCTTGCCTTGTCCTTGTCGCTCTCGATTCCCTGCTGTTTCCAGCCGCCGGTGGCCTCTTCCGACTCCTTGCGCTTGATCTCCCTGGCATCCTCCAGGGAGACGACGGTTTTCCCAATTTCGCCGACGTGTTGGAATTCCCCCATGGTCCGGATCATGTACTCATAGAACTTTTCCTTGGTGGACCCTCCGGGATAGTTCAGGTTGGTGTTCTTGAGGGCTTCGGTGACGGCCAGGATGTCTGTCTTGGTGGCCTTCAACTGGGCCTGATTGATGTCCACATAGATCTGCCGCTCGCGTCCGCCGCTGATGGTCGCCGAAGCCACGCCCTTCACCTTTTCGAGTTTTTCCTTGAGGATCTTTTTGCAGATTTTGAGGAGGTCCTCTGCGGGCATGTCGGCGGTGACGCTCAACACCATCATCGGCCGGGCAAACGGGTTGAATTTTAACACGATGGGTTCTTCCGCCTCGCGGGGGAGACGCTCTTTGACGAGGTCAATTTTTTCCCGCATGCCCAGGGATGCTAAGTCGATGTTGGTTCCCCAGGAGAATTCCGCGATGACCAGGGACGATCCTTCGCGCGAATACGATTTGAGTGTCTTGACGCCCTTGACGGTGCTGACGGCTTCCTCGATGATCTTGGTGACCAGGTTCTCGACTTCCTCCGGCGCGGCGTTGGGATAGGAGGTGACCACCGTCAACTGGGGAAACGTGACGGGCGGAAAAAGTTCCTGGGGAAGATTGTACAGCGAGAT
>CAZGMX010000144.1:2698-6221 GCA_964526865.1 uncultured Actinomycetota bacterium
GATCATCATGGTGGTAACGGGCTTTTTTACCGCAAAGGACCCTAGACTCAAGAAGCACCTCCTGTTTTAGAACAATCTAAAAGAAATAGCAGATAAAAAGCCTCAGACAATCGTCTGAGGCTTTTGTCGTGCGATTCCGTGTTGAACAAGGCTCACGATCCCTCCTGAATGTCCACCACTTCCACTTTGGAGCCCTCTTTGAGTTCCCCTTTGGCATCGACGACAACCTGCTGATCGGCAACAACCCCTTCGTCGATTTGAATCTTGTCCGACGTGGCGTATCCCACCTTCACGGGCTTGACGCTGACGGTGTTGTCCTTTTCCACGACAAAAACCGTGTATCCCTGTTCTCCTTTGTTCAACGCCGCAGCAGGAATTACAATGGTGTTTTCCTTGCTGAATACATTGATGATGGTCCGTGCAAACATGCCCGGCAGGAGGAGATTTTCCGGGTTTGGCACCTTGGCCTTGATGGTGATGGTGCGGCTTCCTTCCACGGTGGGGGCAATGCTGTCGATCTGACCGGTGAATTCTTTGTCGGGATAGGCGTCCACCGTCACTTTGACCGGCTGACCCTGTTTGATTTTTTCCACGTCTTTTTCAATGATGCCCATCTCGATCAACACATCGGTGATTTCTATCAAGCTGCCGACCTTGACCGAGCTGGTGACAAATTCTCCCACTTCGATGTCCTTGGATCCCAACACGCCGTCCGTGGGCGCGGGGAGATAGGTCTTTTCCAATTCCGCCTTGGCGGATTCCAGTTCGATTTTTGCCGCGTCCAGCTCCTGCTTGGCCTTGTCGTAATCCAGTTTGATTTCGTCGAGTTTGAGTTTGACGATGGCGGCGGCCTTGAAGAGTTGTTCATGGATTTGTACCTTGTTGGCGGCCCCAACCAGGTTGGTTTTGGCTGTCTCCACCTTAGATTCCCGGAATTTGACTTTCAATTCCGTGTCCTGGTGGGCCAACTCGGCGATGATCTGGCCTTTCTTGACGAAATCTCCCTCCTTAAAATGAAATGCGGATACCGATCCATTCTGCTCGAATCGCAGATTGATGGTACTCGTTCCCCGGATGGTCCCAATGGCGGGAAGCACATCTTCGAAATTTGCCATGGCGGTCTTATACACCTTGACGGTGACGGCCTCCTGTTTTTGTTCCTGCCCTGCCTTTTCCGCCGTGGCCGCTGCTTCCTGTTTGGCCGCCTTGGCTACTTTTTTGGAAGAGAGGATCTTGTTGGCCCCCCAGAGAAGCCCGAGACAGGCGACGGCAATGACAGGGATCAACACTTTCTTGTTGGTCAATATGCTAGTGTTCACGTTTCGCACCTCTTGCGGTTGAAGGGTTTTTCCTGTGCTACCTGGCGGTCCCCTGGAAGAGCTGTTTGACCATGTCGCGGGTCACCAGATCTTCAGGCCGGGGAGCAAAGGGTTCCCGATCCTGGGATTTCTGATAGGGATCGTCGCTGATCGAGTCTTCGTGTTCCCACATCTGCCACCACTTCTTGCGAGCCTTGGGGGCTTTGTTGGATGCGGCTTGCCACGGCTGCCACCAGTTGGATTTTGGACGGACCACGCCGGACTGGCTGTCCTTTTCCCATACCTCCCACCAGCGGTCCTTGATGTTGGCGCGGCCGGCTCCGTCCGTATCCCATATGGCCCACCAGCGTTCTTCCGGTTTGATGCTCTGCACGATCTTTTCGGCGCGGGAAAGTTCCGCCTGATAATTGCTGATTTTGCTCTTTTCGTTGATGTAGGGCTTGCGGCTCACGCTGGTCTCCGCCAGGCTGGTCTCCCTCTTGCTGGAGATGGGATCAAAATAGCCGGACACGCCGATCACCTTGTTGACCTTTGCCACGGCCGTGTAGTAGGTGGCCGAGGCCTGTCCAAAGCCGTTCTTGTATTCGGTGAGTTTGACCCGGTTTCGCATCAGATCGCTCAGGGAAACCTGATTCAAGTCGTATTGAGAGCGGGATATCTTGAATTCTTCCTCTCCAAGCCGGATCTTGGCAACGTAGCCGTCCAGCCCCATGAGGGCTTTTTTGTAATCAAAGTACGCCTTCTTGACTTCAAAATCCACCGTGTCCTTGGCCTTGTACAATTCGTCCAACGCCTTGTGGTAGGCGATCTGGGCCTCAGTGACATTCTTGGAATTAAAATTGTCGAAAACATTCAAAGAGGTGGTTGCGCTTTGAAACGCGTTGGAGGTGGTTTGACCGGCGGCGGCCGCCTTGTCCTGGTTGATGAAATTCTCTTCCAGCGTATGGGGACCCAGCGGCAGACTGCCCTTCAGTCCGACAAAAAATTCATCCTGAAGCTCCAGCTTGTCGGTGACGAACGCCTCCCGGTTGAGGCCGTAGGACCCGGTCAGATCTACCTTCAAGCGGCTCTTGCTCTTGGCAATCTCCACGCCGTATTTCTGGTATTGTACCATCAACTCCCTGATGTACAGGTCGGAACGGTTTTGCCGGGCGAGTTTGACGCACTCGTCCAGATTGATTTCCAACGCCGCGTAATCCTCCTTCTTCAAAGGGGGCGGGACAACCACGTCGCATTCCGTTGTGTCGCCAAAACCGAGTTGCTGCATGAGCGTCAGCTTGGACAAGGTCAGATCATTCTTGGCGTTGCTCAACTGACCGAAGGCGTCGTCGTGCTGGGACTGGACATTGAGCACATCCACCTCCCGGGCGACGCCGATCTTCTGCTGATTTAGAATCGATTCATGGTCTTCCTTTGTCCTGCCGCAGAGTTCCTCCAAATTCATCACGCTGTTCTTGTAGTTGGCATACACGAAGTATGCCTGCTCCACTTCGAATACAAAATCGTCCTTGACCTTGTCGTAATTTTTAACCGACACGGCCAGATTGACCTGCGCCTGCCGCATGGTGTTCACGAGACGGCCGCCCTGGAAGATGGGCTGCTGCAATTCGAAGTTGAATTCGCGACCCCTGAAATCGGTTTGTGTCGCCAGCGAGGGAGGAATGGCGCGACCTCTGATTTCCTCGCTCTTGAGGGTAGCCGCCGGGAACAATGCCCTCTTGGCCTCGGTCACTTTCATCCGGGCCAGTAGAACTTCCTCCAGGGCAATGCGCAGAGGTTTGTGATTTGCCAGCGCGATCGTCACGCAATCCTTCAATGTGAGTTTGTTGATGTCCCATTTTTTCTCAAACGGCGACGGCTCTTCCTTGATTTTTTCGCCCTGCATCGGCGGCGGTGTCATGGGGGCGCCGAGCATCTGGCTGGCGATTTCCAATGCCGTGGGAGCAGGGGCCTTGGTTGTCTCCGGTGTTTTTGCCGGTCCGGCCGTCTTGATCTCGTCCTTTACTTCTGTTGCCCCTGTGGTAGTGCTGACGGAAGCCTCGGCCGGCGTTGTCACGACAGGCGTTGCGGGTGCAACAGGCTTTTCAGGAGCAATCGGCGGCGCAGGAGTTGCCGGCGTCGCGGCTGCCGGAATTGCTGGCGTGGTCACTTCCGCCGCCGGGACAGACGGGGGAGCGGATATCGGAGAAATTGTTCCCTCCATT
>CAZGMX010000144.1:6231-7713 GCA_964526865.1 uncultured Actinomycetota bacterium
GTCTGGGTCCAGCTCACGATCGCGCCACCGCCGGGAGCCGGCGCGATGCTGGGAGTTTCTGTACTCACGGGTGCGGGAGAAACAGCGGGTGCGCTTGCCTCGGTATCCAGTCTTGCCTGTGCCCGCTCGATGTACCTTGGGGCCTTCTTATTGGAGGGGTCGAGGGTCAACACCTTTTTCCATGCCTCGATGGCCTTGGCGTATTCGCTGTTTTGATAGTATGTTTTTCCTTCGTTCAACAGAGACTCTACGTCCTGGGTGCTTGTCGAAAACGATGGCACAACGATGGACTCCGCCGTTTGCACGCTGGCCGGAGCCACGGATGGTGCCGGAGTTTCTTTTTCGGTTACCACAGTTGTTTGGGAAGCCTCTGCTGCGGCAGAGGGTGGCTGGGATGATTGAACAGTCACGGCATCATCCTGCAGGGCGGCAAAAAGTGCCGGAGAAAAAACAGCCCACAACGGAAACGCAAAGAAGAAAAAGCCGAGGCACAGAGGCGCCAGCCGCATCTTGAAAAAACGAACCACTATCTCTCCTTTCAGGAACGTCCGCTGGAACAAGCAAACCACAGCCCTGCCAGGGGCCACAATCTGTAAACAGAACATGTTAGGAAAATTTGCGCTATGTTATAGCACCGCCTGGTTTTGTCAATATTTTTTTAAAATTGCTCCACGGTTTGTACGCAGGACAATGAGTTTTTCTGGTGCGGTTTGCGTGGCGGCGTCTACAATGGAGGTATGCGCCAAATGGAAAAAGTTTTTTTTTGCGACATCGGCAATGTGCTTCTCTTTTCTGACTAGTTCAAATGCAACGATCGCTTTCTGGCTGCCAGCTGCCAGCCGCCAGCGGATATTCTAAAACGGGTGTTCGATCCTTCCTTCCTAAACGATTTGGAATCGGGCTCCATCAACCCCCGGAGTTTTTATGAAAAAGCCTGTCAATTGTTTTGCATGACGATGGGGTTTGGGGAGTTTTGTGACACATGGAACGATATCTTTGAGGAGAACACATTGATGACCCGGTGGATTCGGAAAATCAGCGAGCGGCACCGGGTCTATATTCTTTCCAATACCAACCAGATCCACTACGAATATATGAAGAAGAAATATTCCTTTTGGAGATACGTGACGGGGGAAGTCATCTCCAACCACGTGGGTTTTCGAAAACCCGATGCGCGGTTTTTTCGCCATGCCCTGAAAATGTGCAAGACCCAGCCCGCACAAGTATTTTACCTGGATGACGTGTGGGGACATGCGGCCGGAGCGCGTCGCTGTGGAATTCAGGCGTACCGTTATGTGAATTTCTGGATCGCGCGCAGGGAATGGGAGCGATTTCTGGCAAGGGTATAACCGCCGTTCCAAAATGCCACAGGTGCCAAGATATAGGGCCCCGCCAGGCTGATCCCCACAATATTTTGCGTTTTTCATGTATTTTTCTTGACAATTTGTTCTTTTTTTAGCACAATTTGTATAAGGAGGCAGT
>CAZGMX010000145.1:0-1477 GCA_964526865.1 uncultured Actinomycetota bacterium
GAGCGCGACTTGTCGAGAGCGGCGCGGGTACCCTTCAACACCCGCAGGCGAGGGGATACGGCGGCTTCAATGGCCGAGGGTCCCCGAGCCGAGGACCTTGAAAGGGTGCGCCGCGAAGACCAGGAGCGCGAGGAAATCGCGACACATACTACGCGCTGAAGGGTTTCAATATAACGTATAGTGAGGGACCTATGGTCGAGGCAGACATGGATTTCGGCGTGGACGTGGGGACGGACATCATCGAGGTCTCGCGGGTCGAAGAGGCCATGAAAAAGCACCCGGAGGGTTTTGGCCAGCGGGTGTTCACGCCGGTGGAAAATGAATATTGTTCCAAAAAGAAAAATGCCTTCCTGCATTTTGCCGGCCGCTTTGCCGCCAAAGAAGCGGTGTTGAAGGCCCTGGGGACCGGCCTTCGAGGCGGAATCGGCTGGACGGATATCGAGATCGTGAACGATGCGCTCGGCAAACCGCTGGTGACGCTCTGCGGCAAGGCGATGGAAATTGCGCAGGAAAAAGGCATGCGCCAGCTGGAGGTGTCCATCGCGCACTGCAAGACGTACGCCAGCGCTGTGGCCGTCCTGGTGCGGGGCATAGTGCCCCGCGGCGTTCTTCCTCCTTTATAAATCTTTCACAGAGAGACATTTTATGGATATCTCCTTTATTGTCGTTAACTGGAACACGCGCGGTTCTTTGCTCAACTGCCTGGAATCCATCCAGGCGAGTCTCAGCGACAATGTCACGCACGAAATCATCGTGGTGGACAATGCCTCCGTGGACGGCAGCGCGCAGGAGGTCCGCCGGCGTTATCCCCGGATTCAATTGATTGAGAATTCCCAAAACGTTGGGCTGGCCGCGGCCAATGATCAGGCATTGTCCGTGGCGCAGGGACGCTATATTGTTTTGTTAAGTTCCGATACGCGGCTGGTCCCCGGCGCTTTGAACATCCTGCTGGATTATTTTCAGGAGAACCCGCGCGCGGGAATGGTTGGCGGACAACTCTTGAACTGCGACGGGTCCCGCCAGGTGTCCGCGCGCAATGTCCCGTCCCTGTGGACGATGCTGGGGTGTCAATCGCTTCTGCATTTCTTCCTGCCCGGCAGGTTTGTGGGGAATTTTTGGCCGATCAAGAAACCGGCGGCGGTCGAGTCGCTGACCAGCGTATGCATGGTGGTGCGCGCTGCCGCCCTGCAGGACGCGGGATTGATGGACGAGCATTACTTTTTGTTCTTTGAAGACATCGATTGGTGCGGGCGGATTCGAAAGGCGGGCTGGGAAATCATGTTTGTGCCGGCGGCCTCCATCGTTCATGCACGGGGTCGCAGTGTGGACCAGGATCGTCGCAACGCCATCGTGGAATATTACCGCTCACTCTATGTCTACTTTCGAAAACACAAAACGGCCTGGCAGTCTTTTCTTTTGCGTGCCGCGATTTGGATGAAACTGTCGGCGGCGCTGGCGTGGGCAACGTTGATGTGCG
>CAZGMX010000145.1:1487-6144 GCA_964526865.1 uncultured Actinomycetota bacterium
GGGCCTGCTCCGAGGCCTGCTGCATCTCGTTCACGCGCTGGATGGAGTTCTCCAAAGTGGTTCCCAAGCCCAATGTCCTGGAGATGACCGGAGGCAAGATCCGCCTGAGTGCCTGCCTGATCACGCACAATGTCCAGGCCATGGTGCGGGATTGTCTGGAGAGCCTGCGGTTTGCCGGCGAGATTGTGGTGATCGATTCCTACAGCACGGATCAGACGCCGGCGATCTGCCAGGAATACACCCAAAAGGTGTTTCAGGCCGAGTGGATGGGTTTTTCCGCCGCCAAGAATCTCTGCGTGGAGCAGGCCGCGAACGAATGGGTGCTGGTGATTGATTCCGACGAGCGGGTCACGCCGGAACTGGCCGCGGAGATCATGGATATGAAGGAACCCGCGGACGGTTATTATATTGGCCGCCAGAATTATTTCTTGGGCAAGTGGATGCGCCACGGCGGATGGTATCCGGATTATACCCTGCGGTTGTTTCGCAAGAGCGCGGGAAGATTCAAGGACCGGGCCGTGCATGAATCCCTCGCATTGGAGGGCGTCGCGGGCTATTTGACCAATCCCTTTTTGCATTTCACCTATCAGAGCTTGTCCGATTACATTGCCCGCCTGGACCGGTATTCCACGCTGGCAAGCGCTCAGATGCTCAAAGAGATGGGGCCCGTGCCGGACGATGCTGCCGCGAATGCCCAGCCGGCGGGTCCGGGTCTTGCCCGCCGGTGCGTTCTGATCGCGAACATCGTCCTGCGCCCTGTTTTTACCTTTCTGCGGATGTACGTGTTTCGCCTGGGTTTTTTGGACGGCCTGCACGGGTATCTGCTGGCCCGAAATTATTCGTTCTATGTTTTTGCAAAATACGCGAAACTCTGGGAAGCCTCGCATGAAAAATAAACCGCTGCGTAACGTGCGACGGACCGCGTGACCGATCTTAGAAATATTCTCGTCATCAAACTCAAGCATATCGGGGATGTTCTTTTGGCAACCCCTGTGTTGGATACCCTTCACCAGCGCTATCCGCAGGCCCGGATCACGGTCCTTGTCCCCCGGGGGATGGAGGCCATGGTTGCGAACCATCCGGCCGTCAGGGATGTCCTGTTTTTTGACCGTGCCGTTAAAGACCGGTCCTGGACGGTGTTTCTGCGCGCCGAGTGGAATTTACTGTGCCGCTTACGCAAGGCCAAATTTGACTGCGCCATCGATTTGAGCGGCGGCGACCGCGGTGCGATCCTGTCGTTTTGCTCGGGAGCTCCTCTGCGCCTGGGTTACCGGCGCCGCAAGGGGCTCTTGTTCCGTGACACGTTGTTCACCCGCGTCGTCGATCTGGACGATGGCAAACACGTGATCGACTCCCACGGGGATATCCTTCGCATGCTGGGGATCGACGGACCGTTGGGCCCGCCGCGTCTGTTTCCATCCGCCGCCGCGGTCCGGGAGGCTTCAAATCTATTGAACAGCCTGATCGCGGGGGAGCAGGACCGGTTGATTGTTTTTCACCCGACGTCCCGGTGGATGTTCAAGAGCTGGCCCGCCGAACACTGCGCGCGTTTGGCCGAAATATTGGTGCAGAAGTGGAATTGCCGCGTGCTTTTTACCTCCGGGCCCGAAGAGAAAGAACGTGTGAGAATCCGGCAGATTCTGGCCTCGGTGAGAGAGCCGGTCCTGGATCTGTCGGGCAAGACGACACTCGATGTCCTGGGGGCTTTGATCAGCAAGGCGAGCGCGTTCATCGGTGTGGACAGTGCTCCGATGCACATGGCCTGCGCGCTGGGGATTCCGACGCTGGCCATTTTTGGTCCGTCCGGGCCCGTTCAGTGGGCTCCGCGCGGCGCGGCGCACCGGGTGGTTATGAAACGATGGGACTGCCAGCCGTGCCATCGTGACGGCTGTCAGGGGTCCAAGATCAGCCGGTGTTTGACGGAGTTGAGCGTGGAAGAGGTGTGTGCTGTTCTCGATGAGTGGCTGCCGGGTGTTTTAGGCAGAAGACGTGCGGGCATCCGGGGAGGAACCTGACGTGCAACCCTGGAAAATTCTCCACAGCGAATCGTCTCAAGGGTGGGGTGGGCAGGAGAAGCGCATCCTTCTGGAGATGGACGCCGCACGGCGCCGGGGCGCGCAGGTGCATCTTGTTTGCCATCCGGACAGCCAGATTGCGGCGCGGGCCGCCGTCAAGGGCTTTGCGGTACACCGTGTCCCCATGGATCCCTGGTTCAAACCCGTCGCGATGGCTGGTCTGCTCGATCTCTTGCGGCGGGAGCGGTATGATTTGATCCACACCCACAGTTCTGGTGACAGCTGGGCATTGGGGGTTGCGGCAAAATGGCTGGGGAAGAACCGTCCCCGGGTCGTTCGCACGCGGCACTTGTCCACCCCTGCGCGCAGCATGGTGGTCTATTCCTGGCTGACCGACAAGATCATCACGACAGGCAGTTCCATCCGGGCGGATCTGATCCGGCGTGGGATCAAGCCGGAAAAGATTGTCTCCATCCCCACCGGGGTGGACATGGCTCAGTTTTGTCTTTCGGATGTCTCACGGGAGGCGTTTCGAAAACAGCTCGGGGTGGAAGATAACACGGTGGTGATTGGCAATGTGGCGGTCATGCGAAGTTGGAAGGGACACGATGATTTCCTGGAAGTGGCAAAGGCCGTACACCGCGAATTTCCGCACACACGGTTTGTGATTGCCGGCGATGGCCAGCAAAGAGAGCACATCGAGCAGAAGGTACTCCAGGAAGGGATGAAGGAATTTGTCCAGCTCGTCGGGTACCGGGAGGATGTCCCCGCCGTGATGTCGGGGCTGGATCTTTTTCTCTTTACGTCTTACGCAAACGAAGGGGTGCCACAGGCCGTCTCCCAGGCTATGGCGATGGCCAAACCGGTGGTCGCCACGCGGGTGGGCAGCACGCACGATGTGGTGGTGGATGGCCAGACCGGCATTCTGACCATGCCGAGGGATGTGGGGGCCCTCGCCGCGGCCGTCATGGGATTATTGAGGGATCCCCAGCAGGCCAGGCAGATGGGAAGACTGGGAAGATTGCGCGTTGTCCGTCGGTTCTCCCTCGTCCAAATGGAAGAGGATCTGTGGAATGTCTATGGCGGGGTGATGGGAGTCGCGGCCCCGGCGGCGCCGAATCGCCCTCTCAAGATCGCGCTGGTCCGATACCGGGTTTCCTCCTTCGGGGGAGCGGAAGGTGTTGTACACAGGCTGGCCAGGGAACTGACCGGCCGCGGGCATCACGCGCATGTCCTTGCGTCTGATTGGGAAAGCCCTGTCCCGGGCGTGACCTACCACCGGATCGCCGTGCGCAGAATCTTTTCGTGGCTCAAAATTCTTTCTTTTCAACGCAATGTCCGGCGGTTTCTACGTTCGCACGCCTTTGATGTCGTCCACGGCTTTGACCGGACATATCCCGTGGATGTCTTTCGGGCGGGGGATGGCAGTCACCGGGCGTGGATGGCGTGTGCGGCAAAAAACAAATCCCCCTGGGAACGGCCTTTTTTATGGCTGAATCCAAAAAATTGGGTCATGTTATGGCTGGAAAAACGGCTCTTGTGCGATGCCTCCTTGAAAACAGTGATCGCAAATTCAGAAAAGGTGCGGCGCGATTTGCTGACCTATCACCGGCTGGATTCCAGCAGGGTGGTGGTCATTCACAATGGAATTGATCCAGACCAATATCATTCCGTCCAGACCCGGGAAGAACGGTGCCGGTACAAACGAGATTTGGGGTTGGACGAAAATGTCACAGTGGCACTGTTTCTGGGAAGCAATTATCAACGCAAGGGGCTGCGATACGCGTTGGATGCCTTGGCTGCCAACCGGGAGAAGAGAATTTTTTTGCTCGTGGCGGGAAAGGGCGATGAAAAAAAATACCGGCATTATGCAAACCGCATGACCATTGGCCGGATGGTTCGTTTTTTTGGAGAGGTCAAAGATCCCAAGGCTTTGTATCGGGCCAGCGATTTATTGTTGCTGCCCTCGCTCTATGATCCCTTTAGCAATGCGTGTCTGGAGGCTATGGTGTTTGGAATCCCGGTCATCACCACTCCCGAAAATGGGGCGAGTGAAATTCTCTGCCCGGGAAAAACAGGATGGGTTGGAAATCCACAACAGATGCCCGAACTTTTGGCGCATGCGTTGTCCGCCGATTTATGGACCATGGGACAGGCCGCCCGCCAGGCAGTTGCGGAACATACCTTTGTCCGAATGGCGGACAAAATCTTGTCCGTTTATGCAACCGTTTGTTCCAACACGCCTTAAGAATATTGCCAAAGGCGGCATTTGGGGTTTGACGATTTTCTTAAAAAACGTTAAAGTAATGGTTTATTAACATTCGGACTTTGCTGGCCCCGTGGGATTTTTTCGATGACAGGGCGAGCCAATAGAAACAAACAGGAGGTCGTCAAGCGCAATGAGCTTGAAGACAAAGGCGTTGGATTTTGATTCGATCCGGACGTATCCGATCCGTGAACGCGAAAACAAGGTCAAGAAAGACGATTTTGCCAGAGTCTCCCAAAAGGGATCGTCCTTTCGTGATTTTCTTGATTCTCTCCCTTCCATGCTGGCGGCCAAGAATTTTCGTTTTTTGGCGGGGGCGATTCTCAACGCACGGCACAACAACAAACCGGTTTTGTTTGCGCTGGGCGGACACGTG
>CAZGMX010000145.1:6154-7153 GCA_964526865.1 uncultured Actinomycetota bacterium
GAAGAAGGTTATCACCCATCTGGCGCTCAACGGAGCCGCCAGCATCCATGATTTTGAAATTGCCCTGATCGGCCAGACGTCCGAAGAAGTGTCCCACAGCATCAAGGATGGCACGTTTGGGATGGCCGAGGAGACCGGCAGGATGATGAACGAGGCCATGCGGCGGGGCGTGAAACAGGGATTGGGGGCAGGGCAATCCATTGCCCAGACAATTTTGCAGGGTGATTTTCCACACAGGGACTTGTCGCTGTTGTGCAAGGCGTTGGAACTTGGCCTGACGACGAGCGTCCACATTGCCATTGGAACAGACATCATCCATCAGCATCCCTCTGCGGACGGTGCCGTTCTGGGGGAGGCCACGTTCAAGGATTTTCAACTGTTTTGTGCCGTGGTGAGCCAGATGGAGGGCGGAGGGGTATTTGTCAACATCGGCTCCGCCGTGGTGATTCCAGAAGTTTTTTTGAAGGCCGTCTCCATCGCCCGCAATTTGGGATGCGGATTGAAAAATTTTGTCAGCGCCAATTTCGACATGATTTCGCATTATCGTCCGCGCGAAAATATCGTGACCCGTCCCCACGCGGACGGGGGCAAAGGGATCAGCATCACGGGGCACCACGAAATCATGGTTCCCCTCCTGGCGAGAGCGATCGTGGAACACCTGGATTGACAGTCTGCAAAGGACCCGAGATGAAAAGGATACCAACCAAACGTCAGCAGGAAATATTGGCAGGATTTTCCAAAGCAAAAATCCTGGTGGTGGGGGATGTCATGCTCGATCAGTACATCTGGGGGCAGGTGTCGCGTATTTCCCCTGAGGCCCCTGTGCCGGTGGTAAGCGTCATGCGGGAGTCTTTTATGCCGGGCGGTGCGGCCAACGTGGTGAACAACGTCTGTGCGCTGGGCGCGACGGTGACGGTCGTGGGGGTCATTGGGGACGATACCCCGGGGGTCACGCTCAAGAAATACCTGGAGAAAGACGGAGTTCGCACCCAGGGATTG
>CAZGMX010000145.1:7163-7641 GCA_964526865.1 uncultured Actinomycetota bacterium
TGGACAAGGACCGTCCGACCATTTTGAAGACGCGGGTGATCGCGCATCACCAGCAGGTTGTCCGGGTGGACCGGGACGGCAAGACCTTTCTCGAAAATGAGTACACGGAAAAAATCCTCAAGTTCATCGATCAGGCGATCAAAAAGGTGGACGCGGTGATCATCGAAGATTACGGCAAGGGTGTGGTGACGCAGGATCTCGTCGATGATCTGGTCCGCCTGGGAAAGGAACACAAGAAGATCATCACCGTGGATCCCAAGGACGGACACTTTCTGGATTTTAGCGGCGTGACCGTGGTGACGCCGAATCATCACGAGGCCTTTTCGGCGGCGCGGCGGATTGCCACCGAAGAAAACGGGATAGAGGAAGTGGGCCGCGTCCTGCTGCGCAAGTGGGACTGCAGTTCCGTGGTGATCACCTGCGGGGAAGACGGCATGATCGTGTTCGAGCCGGACAAGGAACCCTTCAAGATCCCCAC
>CAZGMX010000146.1:0-7585 GCA_964526865.1 uncultured Actinomycetota bacterium
AATCAGGAATCCGTTGGCGTCGATCCGGGGTTCGATCGAGGTGCTCAAGGAAAAAAACCTGTTCGCCAACCGCAAGGAGACACGCCTGCTGGATATCATTTTGGAGGAGGCCGACCGGCTCAATGACATCCTGGAGAATTATCTCACCTATACGCAGGATCGACAGCGCGAGCCCAGGATCTGCGATCTGAAAGATATTGTTATGGACGCTCTGGAGGTGCTCAAGATGCATCCGCTCCTCCACACGGAAGTCAACCTCCACTGGAATATTGCCGCGGCGGCGGCCCCCGTTTTTGTGGACGACCGGCAGATCAAGCAGGTGATCATCAACATCATCAAGAATGCCCTTGAAGCGATGCCCCAGAGCGGGGATCTCTCCATCTGCATGGACGTGTGCGATGTCGCCAATGGCTCCGCGGATGCGCTTCAATGGGACAAGACGATCCCATCCGAAAAGTGGGTGCGGTTGGATATCGAGGATACGGGGGAGGGGATGGCGGAAGACGTGTTGGACCGGTTGTACGAACCCTTTTTTAGCACCAAAGAAAACGGCCATGGAATAGGCCTGGCATTGTGCCGGCGGATCGTGGAAAGTTACCAGGGATTTATCCGGGTGCGTTCCCAGCGCGGAAAGGGGACGACGTTTTCCATCTATCTTCCCTGGGTGGATGTTCCTGCCCAGGTTCAGGCCGTGGATCAGAAGGGACAGAGATAATTCTATGGCGACGCAAACCATCGTTCTCATCGATGACGATCACAAGGTTCTGGAAGTAGTGGCGTCCATGCTGGAAAGTCCGGAGTATGAGATTTTGAAGTATACGGACGCCAAAGAGGCGTTGAATGTTGTTCGCCAGCAGGACGTGGATCTTGTGATCACCGATCTGAGGATGTCTCCGCTCAATGGAATGGAGGTCCTGCGGGCCATCAAGGCGGAAAAGCCGCAGGTGGAGGTTCTTATTTCCACGGCGCACGGAACGGTTGAGACGGCGATTCAGGCCATGAAGGAAGGCGCCATCGACTATTTGGTGAAACCGATCAAGATGGAAGAATTGCGCATCAGTGTGGCCCGTATTTTTCAGCACGAGCAGCTGTGCAAGGAGAATCTTTACCTGAGAGGCCAGCTGGAGGAGCGCTTTGGCCTGGGGAACATGGTCGGCAAGAGTCCGGTGATGCAAAAGATATTTTATCTCATTCAGAAGGTGTGTGCGACGGACCTGACGGTGCTGATTTGCGGGGAGAGCGGGACGGGCAAGGAACTGGTTGCCCGCGCCATCCATCAGGGCAGTGTCCGCAAGAATCACCCCTTTGTCGCGCTGAACTGCGGATCCATCCCGGAGCCCCTGCTGGAGTCTGAACTCTTTGGCCATGTGAAGGGGGCTTTTACGGGAGCCATTGCCAATAAGAAGGGGCTTTTTGAGGAGGCAGACAAGGGGACGATATTATTGGATGAAATCTCCGCCACCAGTCACGCGGTACAGGTGAGTCTTTTGCGCGTACTGCAGGAGATGGAACTGCGCAAGGTCGGGGACACAAAGAGTTGCAAGATTGATGTGCGGGTACTCGCGGCGACCAATCTTGATTTGGAGGAAGAGGTTAAGAAACAGAAATTCAGGGAAGATCTCTATTATCGTTTGAGTGTGGTGCATATTCTTCTGCCTCCGCTTCGGGAACGAAAAGAGGACATTCCCATTTTGGTGGAGCACTTCCTAAAAAAATACGCGAAACACGGCCGCGAAGTGTGTCTTCAGGAGGGGGTTTTACAGGCCCTGATGGCACACGATTGGCCGGGCAACGTAAGGGAGTTGGAGAACCTCCTGGAGGGGGCGTCGTCGCTGTCCGAAAACGGCAGGATCTCCATGGCCGATTTACCCGAAAGGATATTGGACGGATATCGCGGTTCCCAAAATTTCGGGGCGAACCTCAACGGTAATTTGAAAGACTATTTGCGCGGCCAGGAAAAAATACAGATAGAAAAGGTGCTGGTCCAGACCAAGCAGGACCGGAAACGGGCCGCGGAAAAACTGGGGATCAGCCTTCCATCCTTGTACCGTAAAGCGGAATACCTGGGAGTCGCCCTGCCAAAACCTCAAAAATTTCCCTGTGCTGCAGATTAACCATCAACGTCGCACTGGCCTGCACTGGTTGCCTTGACTTTATCGAATTTAAAAAAATATTCTCTGTGATTATCATGATTGATAATAAAGGTGTGCCTACGCTGGAAAAATATCCATTGTCAATATCTCCATGATACGTTTGGACAATGAATTGACGATCATTTTTTTATTGTCACGATTGGCATGAACATTGCTGGACCGTTGAAAGGTGACACACTTTTGCGGAGAAGTTTCGGTTGCGGCCAAAAGCCGCCTTGGGGAGTAGAATAAATTGGATCTCGTGGAATGCCGGGCTTGGTGGGTGTGTGCTATAGGGAGCGAAGGGAGCGATATATGAGAATGGAAAGAGGATTCACACTGGTGGAAATCATGATTGTGGTCGCGATCATTGCCATTCTGGCTGCGATTGCCATTCCGTAGTTGATCACATCACGCAAAATGGACCGACAGAAAAGGTGCTTGCATACCTTAAAAGGTATCGAACAGGTGAAGGGTGCATTTGCATTGGCAGAGGGGATTGCTTCGGGTACGGATATAACAGCGCGATGGGCAGAAGTACTGGCCTTTGTTAAAGATCCCTCTCAAGCTGTTGTTTGTCCTACAGGCGGAGATTATTCAAGCGGCGGGAATATTTATATCATAGGTGCTCCCGTTTCCTGCAGTTTGCATGGCTATTACACGGCTCCAACGCCGCTGAGTTCTTTGACGGATTGATCTTTATATACTGCAGTGTTTAGATGTAACTATCAAATCATGCCCGGGTGAAGTTGATTCGCCGCGGCGTGAGAACGGAAACCTCATCCCGATAATTTCAGCAAGGGAAATCGATCGGGGTGGGGTTTTTTTGTTTGATCGCGGGTCTAAAGATTTTCTCATTATTAAAAAAAACTTATGTTTATTGTCAAAATTGATAAAATGGATGGATAAACTCAGCATAACGCAGTGATCTATTATTTGCAAGGCGTTTATAATGCGTATAATATAAATACTTCATAGCGGGATGTTTCTTGGCATGGGCCTTGCGGTATAGGCGACCGCGTTGATGAGTAGTATCGCAGAACTTGCCCTGGACTGATTCCAGGGAAAAAAGAAAGAAGGAGAAACAAAATGAGAAAAGCAAAAGGCTTTACACTGGTTGAGATCATGATTGTGGTGGCCATCATTGCCATTCTGGCCGCGATTGCCATTCCGCAATTGGTCACATCCCGTAAGATGTCGCGCCAAAACCGCTGCCTGAGCCAGATGAAGATGATAGCTCATGCAAAGGAACAGAGCGCACTGGATGAAGGGAAAACGTCGGCGCAATCGGTGACTGCCAGCAGCATGTTGGCATTCATCAAGGATGGTAGTCTCCCGTCATGTCCAACATCCGGCACGTACGCCGGTACGCTTGCGATGGACACGGCCTTGTCATGCACGTCGCATGGCCGGGTGACGAGTCCAACCCCACTGACCAATTTGACCGATTGATTTCGGCAAACAGTCTCTGCTGGGGAAAGACCCGGTCCCGAAGTCTTGGGGATCGGGTCTTTTTTTTTCTGGGTGGGGCATGATGTGCCGGGTCATTCCAAAATTTAGCCGGTTTAGCCGGTTTTTTGTTGACACAGATCGAAAATTTTGGTATAGTATCGTTGAGTAAGAAGTTAAGCGGCGTGATTGGTTGCGTAACAGTAGCCGAAAGGTGTGGTTTGCTATGAAGCCAAAGTTATGGGGTTTTTGCACGCACTGGTGTTCCGGTATGTCGCTTGTGGAGGTCATGACTGCGATGGTTGTCATGGCGATAGCCATTCTTGCCATTTTAAGTGCTGTGCTCTCCGCGTCAAAGAGCAACCGGTTCAACATGGAAAAAACCATGGCCCTGAACCTGGCGATTGAGCGGATGGAGGAAGTGAAGAATACGGCCTATGACGACATCACAAGCGTTAATTTTTCTGACGAAACGGGCATCACGGTCGGTGCGCACCCTATTTCTTTCAGCCGCACAGTGAGTATCACATCGAGTACCTATAAGACGGTGACAGTGACAGTGACATGGACCAATTTTGGCGCGCCGTACACGGAAAAAGAGGAGATAACAACGATCATCAGCAACACGTCGTGATGGAGGGGAGGGAACTAGGCGAGTCTGCGGACAGGGAGTGATTGGCAATGAAAAAGGTAATGGCGGAGAAGGGTTTTACGCTTGTCGAGATGATGATTGCCAGCGCCATTTTGGTGGGTGTTATGGGGGGCCTGGTTTGCCTTTATTTGACCTCGGAATAACCGATTCGATACGGGCAAGGCGCGGGGGACACGCAGGCCATCGCCCGCATTGGAATGGAAAAAATTGAGCGGTATCTGCGCATGGCAAATTCCGCGACGGTGTCTTCCGGCGGCGATCAGATCGATTATGTCGTAGATACCAATGGAGATCCGGACAATCCCAACCTTGTGACCCGTTCCCTTTACTATGTCAATTTGGATGCGGATGAGGATACGACGAGCGATAATTCACTGGTCTATGATCCGGATACCTCTTCGGCGGGGGATGAAAGTATTCTGATGCTCTGCGTGAGAAGAATATCGGGGGAACAAATTTTTAGCGTCTCTGGTCAGGGTGTCTATCAATATTCCCGCATATAGTGCCTGGGCGAACATGGAAGTGACCACCGGCATTCGCATGAGGAATTGAGGCTTTTATGGATAGCAAGAATCGGATATCGACGGATGGCAGTGCGCTCCTTATTGCGCAGCTCTTTGTTTTTCTTTTGACCATGGGGACGCTCACCTATTTGTCTTTTGTGATCAGCGGAAGCACGGGGACTTGGGATATTGGGAGACAGGCAAAGGCTTTTTATGCCGCGGAAGCGGGAGTCCAACGCCTGCTTTATGAATTGAACAACGGGGGAGGCAATTCTGTTAACGGCACTTTGACAACCGACACCTATAGCGGCACATTTACGGCGACGTATGATCTCAACGCAGCGACCATCACCTCGACGGGAACCGTGGGAACCAATTCCCGGACGATTGTGGTGAGGACCCGGCTGATCCCCTCCTGTGTGGGTGGGGCCGCGACAACCAATTGTAATGTGTCCACGTTGGGCAATATTACAATAGACGGGAGAGATTATGACAATGTGGGCAATTTGACGGGAGGACCGGGGGTCTACGGAATCAGTTCGGCCGGAACGGTCTCTCAAGGCGGTTCTTCCACGATCGGGGGGAATGGCAACGCGCCGGCAATGCCCGCGGCATCTTCCGCGATCAAGCAAAACGCGGGTGCGCTTCCCAGCACTCAGCCATGGGATTTGTTGGGAGTCAGTGAAGGGTGGTTTAATGCCAATGTGACGGTTTCCACAGAAGAACCGGAGGACGATTTCAGCGGGATCACGTATTATGATCCTCCCGGCGGAACGTGGAATCCCGCTGATCTGGGGAATTACAGCGGAATTCTCATCGTGCACAACGCGACCAATACGGCAAAGATGAAAAATGTCCACGGGACATTCAAGGGATTGATCATCACCGATGAGGTTCAAAGTATCAATGCGGGCACGAACATCTCCGGGGCATTTATTGTGACGGGGACCACGGCAAACACCCTGGGCAATGGAACTGCCTCCCTGGTTTTTTCGAGCAAGACACTGGATGGATTGAAAACTTTGATCGGGAACCAGACGTCGGGTTGGAAAAAGATCATCAGCGCGGGATCATGGCAGGATCAGAATTAATAAGGAGCGTGGATAGAATATGAGAAAACATTCGCACGAAGGGTCGGCACTGATTATTGCGGTGTTGTTTGTGACCCTGTTGACGTTCATGGCGGCGGGATATCTGGACATGATGTACACAGGCGGCAGGGGAACATATTTCATGGACAGGGAGTCTCAGGCATTTTACGCCGCGGAGGCGGGGGCCCAGAGGCTCTTATACGAGATCAACAACGGCGGAGACAACAGCGTGTCGGGAACCCTGACGACCACCACATACACCTCCAGCTATTCGGCAACGTACGATCCCGACACCAACATCATTATTTCCACGGGCAGTGTGACAGCGGGCGATTACACGAGTACCCGCGCCGTATCGGTGAGGGTCAAGACCATTCCACCCTTTGTCCGGGGTGCGATGACGATCAATGGGGTTGCCGTGACAAAGGACAACGCGTGTTTGGATGGCAGAGACCACGATGCCAGCGGAAACCTGACGGGGGCCCCCGGGACCTATGGCCTGAGTTGCACAGGGACGCTGTCACAGGATGGAGATTCCGAGATCGGGGGCAATGGAAGCGCACCGGACGATCCCGCGCCGTCTTGCGCTGTCCAGGAGAATGCGACGTCTTTCTCCAGCACCACCCCGTGGGATATTCTCGGGGTGACCCAGGCGTGGTTTGATGCCAATGTCACCAAGGTGACAACTGCGCCGACGGCGCCGTTTAGCGGGATCACATATTATTCACCACAGGAGGGGAATCCCGATCCAAACGATTGGGACTCCGCCAATGTCGATGGTTCAACGGGGATCCTCATCGTTCACAATGACGACAACGATGCGCGTATCCACAATATCACGGGCACGTTCAAGGGGCTTATCATTGCGGACAAGTTTCGCGAAGAGAGCGGCAGTACGGCGACCATCATCGGAGCGGTTGTTATCAGCCAAAGGACGTGGTACAAAGGGGGGAATCTATCAGTCAAATATAGCCGCTCTGTCCTGAGCGATCTGCAGTCCCTGATCGGCGGCCAGACGTCCGGGTGGAAGAAGGTCCCATACGATTCCTCGTGGACGGAATCAGAGCCTGATTAGAGCCTGGTACGCAATAATTTTTAAAAAATTCGTAAAATCAATTCTTCACGGAAGATTTAAAAAAGATTACAATCTCCCTCCGTGCAATCGTGAACGATTCTAATCCGGAATTTTCCGAAGAAAAAAGGCGTGTACAGGAAGAACTCGAAAAGGGTTTGTATAGAGTTCTTGGGATGGTGGGGCATGATTTGTCCACGCCCGTTACGGTGATCGACCAGTATTTTGGGCTGATTCGAGACGGGATATTCGGGCCGGTGGATCCCCGGATGCAGGACGTTGTGACAATTTTGCAGAATCACTCCGACCGGCTAAAAAAGATATTGGCGGACGTGGAGCGCATCACGTCGTGGGACAAGATTTGGGAGGGGGCAAAGAGGACATGCGAACGCTTCGATTTAAAACAGTGCGCGCGGGAGGCGGCGGACCAGGTGATGCCCCTTTTTCGGGCGAAAAAACAAACATTGCTGTGGCAGGGAGACGCGGGTCCTGTGATGGTGACAGGACACCACATATCCCTGCAGGCTGTGTTTGTCCATCTTTTTGTGAACGCCTACAAGTTCACGCCCCCCGGAACCACTGTTCACATTGAAATCCGGCAGGGACCGCAAGGCGTGTTTGTGCGGATCGAAGACAACGGCCGGGGGATGAAGCCGGAGACACTGCAGAAAGTCTTTGACAGTTTT
>CAZGMX010000147.1:0-7578 GCA_964526865.1 uncultured Actinomycetota bacterium
CTTGGCCGCGCGCCGCGCGGGGATGTTGAGCATCGGCTTGTTGAGCGGCGGGTACGGCGGAGATGAACTCAGCCGTGCCGGCGCGTTCCGCGTGTATCGTGACCCGTTGGAGTTGTATCAATCCCTGGACGAACTGGGAGTGCTGCCGTAATTCGGGTCCGCTATCACAGGAAATCTGTTTTCCATTCGCGTTAATTTGCCGATTGATAGAAGAGATACCATGGGCCGGAAATTTTTCTATAAATTTCCTTAACTTCCGCCGATCCGGGTTCCGAATTCTTGTCGATGGAGTCCACCACATCCTTGGGAATCTCCTCACAGTAGGCATAACCTTTCATACAGCCGCCGGGGCCCGGAAAGTCTTTAAACCATACCTCAAACCAAATCCGTTTTGTATTTCCCGGCCGAGCAATGACACGCTCAATTTCCAGCGTTGCCAAAAGCGCCTTGTTTTCTGGATTGGATGCCAAATTTTCAAATAGTGCCGTGTTGCTGTTGAATCGATTGATCAATACCTGGTCGGTGGGACAAGGCACCGACGGAGACAGGCTGCAACCGCCAAAAATAAGCAGCGCAACGGCAGAAAAGGATATGGATTGAATATGTTTCATCACGTTATATCGAAATTGGGAAGCATACTTGGCGAAGCGAAGTGGTCTAATAAACAGGTAGGCACTAACATTTATGAAGATCTGAAACGCAAGGCGCAGAAAGTGGTTTGGGGTAAAAAGGGACGCAAAGAATACTTTGCCATGTTCAGCAAAAACGGTTTCACTCCAGACATGAAAAAAGTTGCAGATAAAGGAGGCGTACTGCTATTTGAAAAAGATAAATTGATTTGCTGAAGGTGGTGCAGGGTAAATATACTTTACAAATAGACCGACTAAACATATACTATGCTTCATGATTAAGAGACCCCACTGGAAAAAGCGAATATGGGACGCTTGGAAGGAAGCGCCCATCGTCTGGCTTTCGGGCGTGCGCCGGTCGGGCAAGACGACCCTAGTCCACGACTTGGATGCGTCTGAAAAAATCCAATACGTCAATTGCGATTTGCCCGTGACGGAAGATCGCGTAAGGGATCCCGAGTTGTTCTTCAAAAGCTGCGAGAGGCCCGTGGTGATTTTTGATGAGATCCATCAGCTATCGGATCCCAGCCGTCTTCTCAAAATCGGCGCCGATGTGTTTCCCAAGCTGAAGATTCTGGCCACGGGTTCCTCCACGATTGCCGCCAGCAACAAATTTCGCGATACGCTTACGGGCCGAAAACGGCTTGTGCATCTCTTGCCGGTTCTGTGGACGGAACTGGGGCTTTTCTCCTGCGCGGATATTGTCCGGAGGCTTTTTCACGGGGGCCTGCCGCAGGCGCTTCTCGCGGACGCGAAAAATCCGTCCTTCTACCGCGAATGGCTCGATTCATTTTTTGCGAGGGACATCCAAAAACTTTTTTCGGTCCGGGATTCGGAAAAATTCAACACATTCTTCCAATATCTCCTAAAACAGAGCGGAGGCCAATTTGAGGTTTCCAGGGCGGCGGCCGCGCTTGGCATCAGCAGGATCACTCTGGAAAATCATTTTCAAGCGCTTGAAGTAATGCACGCGGTTACGCGCGTACGGCCTTTTTTCGGCTCCGGTCAGAAAGAGATTGTCAAAATGCCGAAGGTGTACGGTTTTGACACGGGATTTATCACGTTTGCCCGGGGATGGGATCCCCTGAGGCCCCAGGATTACGGCATTCTGTGGGAACATTTGGTGCTCGAACACTTACAGGCGTATTTTCCGGATGAAATGATCCGGTACTGGCGCGACAAAGCGGGGAGAGAGGTGGATTTTGTTTTGGCCCGGCGGCGGGATCAGGTGGATACGGTGGAATGCAAGTGGAGTCCGTCCGATTTCGATCCGTCCGCGCTCCGGGTGTTTAGAACCTATTATCCCAAGGGCCGGAACTATCTTGTGTGTCCCTTGACCAGTCCGTCGTACTGCAAAAACTTCGGGCCGTTGTCCGTCAAGATTTGCGATCCAACGGGAGTCCTGACATAAAGAACAGGGGGAACTTTGCGGGTTTTTGCTCTTGCCTCCGGGCTCTCAACTTCGGCACTGATTTGCTTTGACTCCTGTTTCAAGGGCGGTATAATTTAAAACTCGCTTTGCGAGTTTTCGCATTGAGAGGAATGGATTGTTTCCAACGGCAATGTCGTTCCATTGAGGGTGTGATTTTGCCCTCTTTTTTTACCTTTTTCGGCGATGATTCCGAACGAATGAAACAATGTATTATTACCTTGCGGAAGTAAAGAATCTTTGCCCGCCAGGGCAGGATTCTTCAATTCCTGCTAACACTGTGCTAACAAATCACGCCGCTGCAGGTTGAAACAGGAAAAAGTGTTAGCAAAGACAGATATTTGCAAATATATATAGCGTAAATAGATAGCAAGTAAAATAAAGCATCCTACAAAACGATTTAAGGGCGATTAACTCAGCGGTAGAGTGCTACCTTCACACGGTAGAAGTCAGAGGTTCAAATCCTCTATCGCCCAGATATTGTAAGCAACACAGACGTAGAAACGAGGCTGGGAAGACGTTTTTTGCAGCAAGAGGGTTTGAACCTCTAAGGTGTTTTTATGACCGTCCAAATGAACAAACGGAAGAAGGCGCAGACACACCGCACGGGCGTGATATGGCCTGAAAACAGCCCGGCCGCGATCAAGCGCGACATCCTCGAAAAACTCTTCTGCAACCAGGCGCGGTTTCCCCAAGTCGCTTCCAAGCAGGATTTCTACTTTGCCCTTGCGTACGCCGTGAGGGACCGGTTGTTGCATCGGTGGATTCAAACCGCCCAGACCTATCTGGAAAATGAAAGCCGAACCGTCGTCTATCTGTCGGCGGAATTTCTCATTGGTCCCCAGCTCGGCAACAACCTCATCAATCTGGGCATCTACGACGCCGCCAAAGAGGCCGTCCGGGAACTGGGACTGTCCCTGGAGGATCTGCTGGCCCAGGAGGAGGAGCCGGGATTGGGAAACGGCGGTTTGGGCAGGCTGGCCGCGTGTTATATGGATTCGATGGCCACACTGGAAATACCGGCCCTGTGCTACGGCATCCGCTATGAATATGGCATCTTTGACCAGGAAATCAGGGACGGATGGCAGGCGGAGATTACGGACAATTGGCTCCACGCCGGAAATCCCTGGGAGATCGGGCACCCCGAAATCGCATTCTCAGTCAATTATGGAGGCCGGACAGAGGCCTATCGCGACGAAAAAGGGTGCAATCGCAAGCGGTGGATTCCTGATCGGGTGATCAGGGGAACACCCTACGACACGGCCGCGCTCGGCTACGGCGTCCACACGGCCAATATCCTGCGGCTCTGGAAGGCGGAGGCAAGCGCCCTATTTAACATCGGGGCGTTCAACGCCGGGGATTATTACAACGCTGTCCGGGATGAGGTGGTTTCCGAAATCACCACCAAAGTACTCTATCCCAACGACGAGCCCGAGGCCGGCAAGGAACTGCGTCTGCGGCAGGAATATTTTTTCGTCTCCTGTTCCCTGCAGGATATGATCCGCATCTACCGCCAGCGTGAAAAGACGATGGACAATTTTTACAAGAAATACGCAGTCCAGCTTAACGACACGCATCCCGCTGTTGGGGTTGCGGAACTCATGAGACTGCTGGTGGACGAATATCGGATGGAGTGGGACAAGGCCTGGTACGTTACCACGCGGACATTTTCGTATACCAATCACACGTTGATGCCAGAGGCGCTCGAGACGTGGCCTCTGCCGCTTTTTAGCCGGATGCTGCCGCGTCACACGGAAATTATTTATGAGATCAACCGGCGTTTTCTGGATGAAGTCCGTCTACGGCATCCCAAGGACGAAGGCTGTCTGGCCAATCTTTCCCTGATCGGAGAGGGGGGCGCCAAACGGGTGCGCATGGCCAATCTGGCCTGTGTGGGGAGCCATAAAATCAACGGGGTTGCCGAACTGCACTCGCAGCTGCTCAAACGCACCGTCTTGAAAGATTTTCACGATCTCTGGCCGGAGAAATTCTGCAACGTGACCAACGGCGTCACGCCGCGCCGCTTCATGGTGCTTGCCAATCCCGGTCTCACGCGTCTGATTTCCGACTCCATCGGCAGGGGGTGGATTCGCAATACGGGCGAATTGGAAAAACTGGAAAAGTTTGCCCCTGATGGTGCGTTTGGACGCGCATGGCGAGCAGCCAAGCTGGACAACAAACGCGCCCTGGCGGCGCTGGTCAAGTCCTCCACGGGCGTGGGTGTGGATCCCAAATCCTTGTTCGATATCCAGGTCAAAAGAATCCACGAATACAAGCGTCAGCATCTGAATGTCCTGCACATCGTGACCCTGTACAACCGCATCCGGAACAACCGGGAAAAAGACGTCACACCGCGCACGTTTATTTTTGGCGGCAAGGCGGCGCCCGGCTATACCATGGCAAAGCTCATCATCAAACTCATCCATTCCGTTGCGGACGTGGTCAACAACGACCCCAAGGTTCGAGATCTGCTCAAGGTTGTCTTTGTCCCCAATTTCAACGTCAAAAACGGCCAAATCATCTATCCAGCGGCGGACCTGTCCGAACAGATTTCCACCGCCGGCAAAGAGGCGTCGGGCACCGGCAACATGAAGTTTTCCATGAATGGGGCGCTGACGATTGGAACGCTCGACGGCGCAAACGTGGAAATCAGGGAAGATGTGGGGGCCAAGAATTTCTTCTTGTTTGGGCTGACCGCGCAGGAGGTGTCCGAGCGCAAGGCCGCAGGATACTATCCGCGCGGCATCTATGAGACCAATCCGGAACTGCGCGAAGTCATTGATTCACTCTATTCCGGGGCGTTCTCCAAAGGGGACCGGGATCTTTTCCGGCCGCTGTTGAATACGCTGATGGATTATGACGAGTACATGCTGTTTGCCGATTACGCGTCCTACATCGAATGCCATGAACAGGTCAGTCAGGCGTATCGCGACCAGGCCCAATGGACGCGCATGTCCATCCTGAACACGGCCCGCATGGGAAAATTTTCCTCAGACCGCGCCATCTGGGAATACTGCGACAACATCTGGCGCGTCACACCGCAAAAAGTAAATATTCCCGCACGCTGAGAGAGGTGTCTCATCCCACCGCGAGTCAGAGCTGTTGCAGGCGGTTTGCGATTGCGGGCGGGATGTCCAGCGTCCGGATGGGGTAGGGGATGGTGATTTTTTCCTGCGCGTAGCGCTCGTGCAGGGCCTTGATGAATTCGTGTTTGAGAAGATACTGGTCCGTGAATTCCTTCGCCCGCAAAATAACCGTGAATTTGATGCACGAATCCGCGAACTCGCTGTAACGGATGAAAGGCTCAAACGCCGCCACACCGCCGGGTACCGACTGCAGTATTTTCTTTGCCACCTCGCAGGTGATTTTTTCGACGTGTTTCAAGTCGCTGTCGTAGTGCACGCCCACATCCACCAAAACGGCAAGCTCCTTTTCGGGCAGATAATAATTGGTCAGCACGGTGCTGGTGAGCTTGTTATTGGGGAGCACCACCATGTTGTTGGGGAGCATCCGGATGTGGGTGCTCCGCCAGCCGATCTCGGTGATGTAGCCTTGTTCGCCGGTTTCCAATTTGATGAAATCCCCCTCGCGCAGGGGCTTGTCCATCATGAGATAAATGCCAGAAAACACATTGCTCAACGTGTCCTGCAGGGCCAGCGCGATGGCCAGGGAGCCAATGCCCAGAGACGCCAGCAGTGGGGTGATCGATATCCCCATGATGTCCAAAAAGATCAGCAGTCCGACGATGGCGATGACGCCCTTTGCGATGCCGCGCACGATGCCCCGGTTCAGAGGCCGAATTTTTTCCTGCTGCCCGTAATATTTGAGAAAGCTGTTCACCAGGTTGTTGCTCAGGATGACCGCACAGGCAATGACGCTTCCCTTCAATGCGATCAGCAAGAGGTGGTCTGTCCTTGCGCCCAGGTCCAAAAGAATGCGAACCAGGGCCACGCCGCTCAACACGATGAGAACGGTCAGGGGAAAATCGGTGGACTCCACGATGATGTCGTCCATGCGCGTGGGCGACTTTTCCGCGGCGCTCCTGATGCGAGAAAAAACCAGCCGCTTGACGAGAAAGAGGATGGAAATCCAGACCAGGAAACTTATTCCTGCAACAAACGTCCCGCCGAAAGTGGCTTTCATGGAATGGATAACCTCAATCACAACGGTCATAAACATGACAACTCCTTTTGACTCCCATTGTCTGCAAAATACCGTATGAGTGCAACAAAAAATGAAGGTTTCATTATTTGTTTTGTCATGCCAATGAATTTAAGAGATACAAATAAGCACATCTTTCCAACGACATTTTTGTTCTTTGGCCCGGCGCAATTGACAATTTGCATAAGCCCTTGACAAATCGAATATTATTGTATAAGATATAGCCGGATCGCGGGATGTGTGACATGAGACAGCCGTGTCCTGCGGCGGAGGTGTGTGTGTGACAAATAAGCGGATACGAGGTGCGTTTGTTGGGGTAATTCTCTGCGCTTTTTTGCTGGCGGATATATCCGGTTACGCTCCAGTGATCTGCGCAGGCGCCGCACGCAATGCCCTTGCCCCTCCCAGCAAATTGAAAGACGTCGAGAGGGCAGCTAAAAATGTGACGGAGGTCGTTGACGATCAGCCAACGCGGCGTCAGACAGACCGGTCTACGATAGTGAATGAACCTTTGCGGCAGAAATCTCTGGTTCCGGCTCCTGGCACGGGGGCACAACCGGCCGCGGCTGTTTCTTCCCTGGAAGTAAAAGGGCATGAGACGGCTTTTTTCCGTCAATCGGAGACGTGGGTCCCGGGTTTGAGGCGCTATCTACGGGAACTCATCGCGCGGCAGGACAAGGAAGGCAGCCGGCGCATCCGCTTCTTGTCGTTGGGATCGTCGATCGGCGTGGAGGCATATTCCGTGGCGGCGCTGATCGCAGAGGCGTTGGAAGAATATGCGGCAGAGCCGGCGAACGGGATTGCGCCGGAGGAGAGAGCGTTGTGGCTGAAGAACTGGGATGTCGAAATCGCGGCGTGCGACAAGGATGCCGGCAGTCTTGCCAAAATTCCCGATGGGCTCTATATGCCGACGACGACCGATTTGGAATACGACCAGGCGTTTCTCAGAAAGTACACGGGACGGTATTTTGAGCGCGTCGGAGAGAAAATCCGGGCGAATGCGCTGCTGCGATCGTGGGTCAAGCCGGTCTTGGCGGACGTGGAAATTCCCGAGCAGAGACAACGCGTTCTGTCAGAACGCTACGACGGCGTTCTGACAAACAATTTGCACCGGCACATCAAACAGGAGGCCGTTCTCGGACTGTTGCGCAATATCAGCGACAGCATGTTCAATGGGGTACAGACATGGTTCTGCCGCGAGTATGAGCCCGCCATCGTGGTGTCCCGTGCCGCCTTGAATTACCGGGGGAATGAACCCGACGTGAATATCCAGGCGGGCATCCTGGCGCTGGCCATGGACCAGATGGATTACCAGGGCCGGCTGAAGTGCTATCAGCAGATTTTGGATCGGGGTCTCCG
>CAZGMX010000148.1:0-7502 GCA_964526865.1 uncultured Actinomycetota bacterium
GAGAGAGGGCGCATCCGGCCGGACAAACAACGCCTTCCCTCTTTGTGCGTCCACCCCCACCCTTGCCCTCCCCCATCAAGGGGGAGGGAATCACCATGCACACCAATAGAGCGGTGGCAACACACCGGCTTAAAACGCAATAATATTGACCCATGTGCTCTCCTAGTTACTAAGGCACTGTCTGTCGGTATTTTACATGCATTTTGCTGCTTTGTCAAGGTGGGCCGGTTATTTTTTAATAAAGGGGACGTTTCTATTTATTTTTTGCGCTGTTATGGCGCAAAAAATAAATAGAACCATCCCCTTTTAGGCGTGCTTTTGGAAGCGGCCCATGGCGCCGGCGACGACAAAGGCCATGAAGAAGAGTGCAACGAAGAGTTGATAAATCGCGACAATCCTCCCAAACACAGTGACCGGAATAAAATCGCCGTATCCTAGTGTCGCGATGGTCACGACCGCAAAATAGAGATAATCGATGAAATTTGTGGAATGCTGATTCATGATTTTGAAATAGTGATCAAAAAACTGATACATGAAACCGAAGCACAAGATGATATCCAGGAAAGAAAAACCCAGCGCGAGAAAATGCCAGCGGGCCCTCTTGACCGCCGCGGCAGACTCGCTGATCGGCGTAAAATCAAACATGAGCGTGTTCAAATTAAGAAAGACAATCTGAATGATGCGGACATTTCCCAGCACGATACGGACCCACCCCAGCGGCATCCAAATCTGAGAGGCACAAATCAATCCCAGAATGGTCAGGGTGGTGCTCAGCAAGAACACGTCGGCGTGGCGCAGGGTGATGTGTTCTTTGCGAAGGCCAAAGAGATAATAGACACGGCCCATCGTCACATCGATGTACTTGTGGAGAAAAACGTAGAGGGCGGCGAGAAGGAACGAATCGAATTCTTTGGTTTTCTGCTGGAGAGTACTCATGATCAAACTCCCCCTTTCTTACGCGTGAGGATTAGATGCACACAAACTTTTTTTCCTGGCAATCACGCGCCGGGCCGCGGCCGCGATGAAGGGCGCTGTGAGTTCGTATTTTTGCAGAAGCTCGTCGGGTTTGCCGCTTTCCGCGTAGGTATCCCGGATGGCCACGATCTCCTGCGGGACAGGAATGCTCTGGGCCAGCGTTCTGGCGACGGTGCTGCCCAAGCCGCCCCAGATTTGATGTTCTTCCGCTGTCACGATGGCTCCCGTCTTGGCGGCCAGGGTTGTGAGCAAGGCCTGGTCGATGGGTTTGATCGTGTGCATGTCCACCACCGCGGCATCAATCCCCTCCTGGGACATGATTTCGGCGGCAGACAGCGCCTCCCACACCATCAGGCCGCACGCGACAATCGCCACGTCCTTGCCGTCCCGGATCACAATGCCCTTGCCGATCTCGAATTTGGTTTTTTCGTTGTGGATGACAGGCGCCTTGGGCCTGCAGGTACGGATGTACACGGGACCGCTGATTTTGGCTGCCTGGCGGACGAGCGCCGCGCCGGCATACTGATCCGACGGGAGGATAACGGAAAAACGAGGCAGGGAATTCATCAACGCAACGTCCTCGATGCTCTGCTGGGACGCGCCGTCCTCTCCAACACTGATTCCTCCGTGGGAGGTCACCACCTTGACATTGAGTCCCGGATAGGCGACCCCCATCCGCATTTGGTCGTACCCCTTGCACACCAAAAAACACGCGAAACTGCTCAGAAAAGGAATCTTGCCCGCAGAGGCCAGACCGGCCGCGATCCCAACCATGTTGGCCTCCTGCACGCCGCAATTCATGAAGCGCTCCGGAAAGGTTTCGGCAAAATATTCCGTCTTGGTCGATACGGACAGGTCCGCGTCCAATACCACGATGCGGGAATCTTCTTTTCCCAACTCCACCAGCGTCTTGCCGTAGGCTTCACGGGTGGGCAGGCCCAATTTCTTTTCCAATGTCATGACTATTTGTACTCCGCCGGCTGGGCGGGATCTTCGCCCAGTTCTTTGAGCGCCGTCACCAGCTCTTCCGCTGTAGGGGCAACCCCGTGAAAATGATTGTCATTTTCCATGAATGAAACGCCTTTGCCCTTGACGGTGTGCGCGATGATCATCGCGGGCTGACCCTTCACGGCCTTTGCCCACGTCAAGGCATTCAGAATCTCTTCTATTTTGTGGCCGTCGATTTCCCGGACCTCCCATCCAAAGGCCTTCCATTTCTCGGCCACCGGCTCCATATTCAAAATCTCGCCCACGGCGCCGTCTAACTGAAATTTATTGAAGTCCAAAATGGCCGTCAGATTGTCCATCTTTTGGAAAGCGGCCGACATGGCAGCCTCCCAAACTTGTCCCTCATTGGACTCCCCGTCTCCGATCAACACATAGGTCCGGTAATCTTTTTTATCCAGCTTCGCCGCCCAGGCCATCCCGATGCCGATGGACAACCCCTGTCCCAGCGATCCCGTCGATGCCTCCAGACAGTCCAGCCGGCTCATATCCGGATGCCCCTGCAGGCGGCTGTTGATACGGCGGAAAGTCTTCAATTCCTGCCGGGGAAAATATCCCGCCAGGGAAAGAGCGCTGTACAACGCCGGTACGCCATGGCCTTTGCTCAAGATAAATCGGTCGCGGTCCGGCCAGCGGGGATTTTTTGGATCGTGGCGCATCCAGCAAAAATAAAGTGCCGCCACGACGTCCACAATGGAAAGTGAACCGCCCGGATGCCCCGATGCGGCAGACGCCGTCATCTTGCAGACATCCCGGCGCATCACAAGCGCCTTCTGTTGAGCTTCTTTTGAGGTGAGTAATTGAAACATTGTTTGGCCTGGGAAAAACGGCTGATAATATCTCAATCAAACCCTTAGCGTCAATCCTTTTTGGCCGGAAATCCGGAAATGGTCACACAAAGGTCCAGTCATCCACCGGGGGGACAAGGCCCTTGAGGGCCCCCTCCTGAAGAAAAACCTTCATGGCCTTGCGGCCGCGATCGCCCAAATCCTGGGTGAATTTGTTGACGTACATGCCCACAAACGCATCGTTCAAATCGTAATCTAATCCCCGGCCAAAGTTGATGGCATAGTCCAGGGCATCACGGCGGTGTATCATGGCAAAGGCGATACTGGCCTTGACGACTCGCGACACCCTTCTCATGACGTCCTGCCCCAGCGACCGCTTGACAACATTAACCCCCAGAGGCAGGGGCAGACCCGTCTGATCCAGCCACCACTTTCCCAGATCGACCACCCCGTGGAGTCCTTCCCTGCGATACGTCAGTTGTCCCTCGTGAATGATGAGGCCGGCCGCAGCTTTTCCCGACGTGACTTCGCGCATAATCCTGTCAAATGGAACGACGCGATGAGAAAATTCCCCCAGGCACAGCCTCAACGCCAAAAATGCCGAGGTCTTTTCGCCCGGCACGGCGATTTCAACCTTCTTCAAATCCTCCAGGGTGTACGGATTTTTTGCGACGACGATGGGCCCATAGCCCTCTCCCATGCTGATCCCACAGGGCAAGAGCGCGTATTTGTTCGCCACGTAGGCGTACGCATGCAGAGATATGGCGGTAACATCCAGCTTCCCCTTTTGGGCCAGTTGATTCAATGTCTCGATGTCCGCGAGAAAATGATCGAACCGCAGGCCCTCTCTGGGAATCTTGTTCTTCGCGATGGCAAAAAACATGAAGGCGTCGTCGGGGTCGGGGCTGTGGCCGAGCGAGATATCCTGTTTTTCCCCCTTTCCCACGGTGGGGGCGGGCCGGGGCAAAGGCGTCATGGCCGTTTCCAAACCGGTTCGGATTCGTTGCTCTGAAAGGCTGCCCAGCGGGCCAAGACAAACAGCGTATCGCCCAGGCGGTTGAGATACGGGACGACCGAGTCATGGATTTTGGCCTGCCGCTCCAACCGCACGCACAGCCGCTCCGCCCGCCGGCAGATGGTCCTGGCCAGATGCAGGAAGGCGCAGATTTTATTTCCGCCGGGCAAAACGAAGCCGCCGGCAGGCGGAAGCTGGGACATCCAGACATCCATGGTCTTTTCCCAAAAACAGATGTGGTCTTGATCGATAATGTGTATTTTCCCGGCCTGCCCCTCTTCGGGTGTCGCCAAATTGCCTGCCACAGCAAACAGTTCCTGCTGAATTTTTTCCAGCACAAAATCGATTTCCTTTCGCAGGGGGGCGGCAGGCGGCAAGTCCCGCGCGAAACTGCGTACGACCCCGATGCAGGAATTGAGTTCATCCACCGTGCCATAACATTCGACGCGCAGATCGTCCTTGGGCACGCGCTTCCCTCCGACAAGGCCGGTCTGACCCTTGTCCCCTGTCCTGGTGTAGATTTTAGTGAAACGTGGTTTTCCCATGGATTGCTCAACGAAGTGTTAATTGTATCCCGGCGCGGCAGCGGCTGAAAGGAAAATACTGCTACAAAGACTCGCCGATTGATGAGGGTGGAGCTGGATCCGCCGGCTGTGCGGCTGTCATTTTTTCCTGGCTGCGGCGCAAATTCACCTTGAACACACGCATCTGTTTCGACAGCAATTCGTTCAGGGCGCCCGCCGAATACGAGAAGCCAGCCGGTTCCTCTTCGAACCGGCCCAAAGACAAACACCACTCGGAAACTTTTGGCGCCACATACTTTTTCCAAAGAAGTTCATAATCTGTCTTTTCTTCCCTGCGTTCGGGTGGAGGAATGAGCCGTGCCTTAAACACATCCATCACGAACGCGTAGGCCTCGCCATTCCCCCGCTGCGCCTGTTCGATCAGAATTTTCCATTCCCGCTCGCCAAGATTCACCTGTCCCGCCCGCTTCTCCCGCCAACCGGAAATGTCCTTCATGAACTCCGCATCCCGCCCCTGTTCCACAAACTGTCTGTATGCATAATCGAATGTCCTTCTTCCGTTTTCTCCTTCCGCAATGGCGCGGTAATTCACAAAGGATTTTTCTTGTCCCGGAACCTCTTTGACGGTCTTAAAAACATACCGGCCGGGAGACTCCAAATGCACATCTCCCGTCATGTCCCCCGACTGTTCACTCCCGCTGGCCATGAGGACAGGACGACCTTCCGGCGAGAGGGGAGAAAAGAAATACACCTCAACATTTTCCGCGCTGAATCGAAAGTTCTTCAAAACCTCCTGCCGGCCTCCGGGCCCCGCGATGACCAGAGGCACGCTCAGGGGCACACGTTTCATCATCATGGCAACAGCCGTCCTCCACTGGAGTTTTGACACAAAGAAATCTTTTGATTCCGCGGAGCGCGTAAAATCGGCCGCCCAATAGGACGGCAATTTTTCCAGCTCCGCCCAGTCCCCCTGGCGATTGATCCACTGGACGGTATCGACCGGCTCCCTTCCCGGAATCGACTTCCTAACTTCACACACATACCCCCCCGCGAAGGGATCGTGGCGAAACCATAAGTAACTGTCCCCAGTATCCGAACTACCGCTGGCCAGGTACTTTTGCCCCCGACTCGTGCGTATCATCAAAGCACATTCTTCTGTGCGCGGCACTTTGAAAACAAAACACCACACCGGCATGCCATCCTTGATTAAAATTTGCGTTGGATCTTCCTGTTCGAAGACCGCCCGTGCCAGCTCACGCCCCTGCTCCAAAGACACAACGGGACTCTTCAACTCCATGAGACGGTCTTTCAACACTTCATCCGACAATCCCTTCCGCATCATCACTTTTTCCAGGCGTTTTTCCAAGTATCTCAAGTAATGTCCCTCTTTGCCGTAGAGCGCGCTCACATTCTTCCGCGACATCCTGCCCCGGATTTGGCCTGTCGCGACGATACGTCTATAGAGCATGTATATCGCCCAATCCATGGGTTTTGTCCTTGTCTCCGCCGCCAAATCCCTGCACAGTTTTTCCACCAGGGGGTCCTCCAGCCGGTACCCGGCACCACCTTCTGAAACGGCCTGACCGTATAACACCCTCGCTAAACGCTCCCGTGCCTGGGCGAGATTTTCCCCTGGTTTCCGGTAGCTCGCGAGACAGTTGTATAAGGACTTTCCGATCGACTCCACTTTCTCATAAAAATCCCGCCGCCCCCATGAGGCCACGTCTTTTTGCCGCGATGCTATTTCCTGATCCAGAAGCGCTTTCTGGATTGCAAAAGGGATCTCGGCCCAGCTCACTTTTCCCCGCGACAACGTCTTCTGCCAGTGTTCATTGAAGACAAACGACAAGCCGTCGATGTCCCGTTTGAGTTTTTGCCAGCCATTTTCCGGCGTGGCCGGCACTGCCTGCGCCGCATAATGATTCAGAAGCCCCCGGATACTTATGCCGCCCAACGTCCAAACAGGTTGATCAAAATCACCGGCCAAAAGGTTTTGGACAGGCTTGCCTACGCTCTTGGCCAGATTTTCCACCAGCAGGAGTTTTATAATATCGGGAACTGCTGCCCATGGAATCGGATAATTTGTCGCCAGGGCATATCTTACATCCCTGATATTCCATTTGAGCACGCCCATATCCGCTTTGAGATCCAACAGGGCCCTGCTCTCGCGCGGACACTCCCTGTTGCGATAGACGTTTCTCAAGACGGCCTCCATTCTTTTGTTTCCCAAAAAGGGCAGAGACACATGGAAATCTTCGACGGTCAACTCTGAGGGATCCTTGGGTGGATCATCGGGGGACTCTCTGGGAAGTTCCTGAACGGCTTGGAGAACGATTTGATGCACGATGGCGCGCGGGATACTGCCCCAGGACTTGAACTCCCTGGCCAGGCGGATGCCCTTGATGTACTCGCGCGCAGTCGTGGGGGCATGAAACGAAAACAGCGGATAGATGGCCGGACGGCCTTTGTGATCTTTGCCCAGCGAATATTCCACGCCTGCCTCGATGTTCAGATAATTCTTCATGACCTCTGCAATCGGCCAGCGTCGAAAACCGTCGTGTCCGTATATTTCCATGCCGGGAGTCTGGTCATAGTGATAGAGGATCGATCCCATGTGCTCGATCTGTCTTAGACTGGGAATTTTATCCAGCGCCAGCTCCTCTAGATGGCCATTGATCCCAGAGGAATACACGGTCGGTTGGGGATGGTGATAGGAACCGATGAGAAACCTCTCGCCGTCGATCGTGAAGTGATAATAGACCGTTCCCACAATATCTGCGGCAACATCGACAATCTGTTTGGCCCCGATGTTTTCGAGGTTGATCTCCAGCCTCCGCGCGATTTCTTCACGGGATTCACCGTCGATCATGGCCCTCCCTGCCAGCCGCAAGAGACAACTCACGACGTAAGACCGGCGAAATTCCTTATCGCCCTTGATGGGAGACCTGGGCGCCAGCACGAAACGCTCCGGTTGGGCGGATGCTGCGAGAAGAACCTCTCCCGGCGGCGCAAGAAGACAAATTGCTGCCGCCAGATTAACCACTCGCACCATCCATCTTATTAGACTTCTTCTCACCCGTCCCTCCTCATATCACAATGATTGCTGTGCTTCTGCCTCCTGCCGCTCGCGCTCGTTCACTCGGTCGCTTTGCCCGTGCACTGCCCTCCCGTGCCGGGCCAATTCTTCTTCGATCC
>CAZGMX010000149.1:0-2033 GCA_964526865.1 uncultured Actinomycetota bacterium
TCGTTCCAATGTTGACGTGCGGTTTTGTCCTCTCAAATTTTTCCTTGGCCATGGCCTGTCTCCTTATTCTAGATTCTATCGTGCAGTGCGCAGCGCATAGCGTACAATCAAAAACCAAAAACCTGCCGTTTCCATTTTTCTATACGCTATCCGCTCTGCGCTGCCTTTTTATACTCATGCCGTGTTTATTACTCATCCCGCGACTCGATCACTCCGCGTGTTCCGCTTAGGCGTCTTTTTCCATCGCCTTCACCAGCCCACGACCGGGATTGAACCGGTGACCTCGTCCTTACCAAGGACGTGCTCTGCCAACTGAGCTACGTGGGCAAAGAACCCGAATCCACATGCAGCCCGCAACTCTCAAATTTTCAAAAAACGCTGGGCGAAAAAAAACCGCCTTGCCTTTTGACAAACCACCACGTCAAAAGACTTTTATGTTCTTCTTCGCGTATTGTTCCGGCCCTTTTGGGAACCGATACTCAATCGGGCCAGTCTATCAAACCTGCCAAAGCTGTCAAATATTATTATAATAAATTTTTGCCAGTCGTCTTATACCAATCCAGGGTCTCTTTCAGACATATCTTTTGCGCCGCGGGATGGTATCCCAATTCTTTTCTCGCCTTATCAATGTTGAAGGTGATGTACGCCGACATAAATTTGAGCCGAAACCGGTTCAATAGGGGCGGTTTCTTGGATTTTGTTATTTTTCCGGCAATTTCCATCAGCCCACAGACAGCCTTTGCCAGCCACAGGGGGATCGACTTGGCCGGTTTGGGATAGCCCAACTCATCTGCGATAAACTCCACCAATTCCCTGCGGGTAATGCCGACACCGTCTGTGATATGGTAGGTCTGCCCCACGGCCGCGGGACTTTTTGCCGCCAACAAAAGCGCCTGCACAAGGTTGCGAACAAAAACCAGATGAAACGGATTGTTCCCGCCGTCGATATAGACAAACTTCTTCTCCTTGAGCACCGACAGAACCCGTGGCAGCAACTGACGGTCCCTTGGTCCATAGATATAGGGAGGACGGATCACCGTGACCGGCAGGCCTTTTTTCTTCCCGTAGTCCAGGACCATCTTCTCCGCCTCGATTTTGGTGTAGTTGTACAGGTCTCCGGTGAGAACATACGGCGCCGTCTCATCCAAGTTATCCTGGCGGTCGGCCCCCAAAACCACCATGGAGCTGACTTCCACAAAACGTCCAACCCCCGCATCGACACAGGCGTCCAGCAGATGCCTCAGCCCTTCGACGTTGATTTTTACCATTTCCTCCCTGCTGGCCCAATCGCTGACAAACGCGGCGCAATGGAAAACAATCCCCACACCTTCGACGGCGGCTCTCAACGTTCCAGGCTCTGCCAGGTCCCCCAAAGCAACTTCCACGGGTTTTCCCGCGAACACACTCCGATCGCTGGAGGGCCGCGCAAGGATACGGACCTGGCACTCGGGATGAGATGCCAGAATCTCCTCCACCAAATGGCTTCCCACAAGACCGGTCGCGCCGGTGACAAGAACTTTCACAGGTTTCTCACAGAAAGGTTTGAGAAGACTACCAAGCCAGCGATCAATGGGTTTTTTTTCGGTCGGGACTATCCAAAATCAGCGATAGCTGCTTTCGGGCAGTGTCCATTTTTTCTTCTTCCTTGGAACGATACGCCTTGGGGATATGGAACCATTCCCCAAATCTACTCTGCTGGGTCTTTCGGCCGACCAGCTCCCACAGCTTATAAAAAACGTCCATGGACAATTCCTTCCTTCTGTATCATTATCATGCGGAACATTGCGCCATTTGTCAATAACAGTTTGGGAGAGGACGCGTCATTGCGAGAAGGTCCGGCGTGCTTCATGCCGGGGGAAGCAATCTCGCAGTGACCATCCGTATCGAAGACACAAGGGAGTTTTTTATGTTCAATTTACTTCAACGCATCATACAAAATTGGAAAGAACGCCACCGGACCTTTCCGCGGATATCGTCGCCAAGGCTTTTTTCGTCTCGCTCATCGCGTTCGACGACGCGGCCGGTGCCGTCGC
>CAZGMX010000149.1:2043-7500 GCA_964526865.1 uncultured Actinomycetota bacterium
CTGACCATCCTGGCCCTGATTCCACTCCTCCGGGGCCGGTGGTTTCTGGCGATGGTCCTTTTCGTGGGAGGTTATTGCCTTCAATTCATCGGCCACGCCCACGAAAAAAGCGAGGTGGGCGAATTCATGTGGATCAAGCACCTCTTCAAAAAGAAGCAATAATTAAACCGGCACGGCCTTCGCCGGGCTGATAATGGACACCGACAGAAATTTGTTTGAGGTTGACTCACCCCCCCTGCCTTCCTATAATACAGGAGGGCAAACCGTCGCCATGGCTACGATATTATTAGGGCAAGAACACCGTCTGGGATCCTCCGGGACCGACCAGAAGATGACGAAGAGTTTTTTTGCCTCGCTGGCCATCCACGGCGGACTGGTACTGGCTCTGTTGATCGCCGCCGCCATTCCCCACAAACTGCATTTTGAACAGACGGCCTTGATCGAACTGCAAAATTTTGCGCCGGGGACTTCCGGCGGTAGCGGCAAAGGCGGCACCATTTCTTCTGCGCTTCCCACGCCAGCCGTCAAGACACAGGCCATCCAGCCCAAGGCCGCACCGGTCAAGGCCCCAAAAATCGCGACGCTCAAGACAAAAATTCTGCCGGCAAATCCGGCGCAGGACACCCAAACAACTCCGGCCAATGTGGAAAAAATATCCCTCAAACACAATGCGAAAGAGACCAAGACAAAAGAATCCAAGACAACGCCCGGCCTGAAGGAAAGAATTCTTCAGAAATTTTCCTCCATGAACTCGGCGGCATCCGCCGGCGCCGGTCGGCAACAGGCTTCAGCTGGCTCTCAGACGGCTCCCGGCGGCACGCAGGGAGTTGGGGCCATTGGAACCGACATCCCCTTTCCCTTTGCCGGATATCTGGCGGATGTTCAGAATCTAATCGCGCAGCAATGGGAAGAACCCAACTGCTTGGGAGCCAAGAGAGACAGGGCCCAGGCGGTGGTCGTCTTCAGAATTCACCACGACGGAAAACTCAGCAACATCATTCTGGCAATTCCCTCTGGAATCACGGCGCTGGACAAGTCCGCGATGGCCGCGGTCGAGGCCGCCAATCCCCTGCCGCCTCTTCCGATCGATTTCACCAGCGATCACCTGGACGTCCATCTCCAATTTGACTTGACGCAATAACCCAAAGGAAAACCAACCATGAACAGAATATTCAACATCACCGCGGCCTGCTTGTGCGCGTGCCTGTTTTTGACAAGCAGCCTACAGGCCAAGCAGACAGAGGTCTATCTCAACATCTCAAAACAGTTCAATCCAAAAATAAAAATTCTTGTGCCGCCCTTTCAGGGACGCGCCTCCGAGGAAACCCTGCGAAAAATCCTACTTCAAGATCTGACGTTCTCCAGCGTGCTGGTGCCCATCCACGAGGGCGGAATGATCGCGGAAGCGGAACAGACTGACCGCTCCACCGGACGGATTCAGTTTGCCAATTGGGGACGTTTTGGGGCCGAGGCCATTTTGAAGGTGGAAAATTTCTCGACCGCCGGCCAGTCGTCGTTTCAGGCCGTTGCGTATTCCATGCAGAGCCAGAGCCGCGTGTTTGCAAAAAAATACTCCGCCCCGGCAGTCGGCCAGCGCCGGCTGGTACACGCCATGGTCAACGACCTGATCGAGGCGCTGACGGGGACTGAGGGCATCGCGCTGTCCAAGATTGCCTTCATCAGCGACGCCACCGGGGCCAAAGAACTCTACTCGATGGATTATGACGGAAGCAATGTCCGCCGTCTCAGCTCGGATCGCTCCCTGATGCTTTATCCCCACTGGTCTCCCGACGGAAAAGAAATCGTGGCCCTGTCCTATTTGCGCGGCAAGCCCAACCTGTGCCGCATCGACGTCGCCGCCAGCACCCGCAATTTCATCGCCGCATTTCCGGGGCTCAACACCGGCGGGGCCTACAGCCCGGACGGAAAATCCCTGGCGCTCACACTGTCCAAAGACGGCAATCTGGAAATCTACCGCATGAATTTGGCGGACCGCTCGATTCGGCGGCTCACCAACGACCGCGCGCTGGACAGTTCCCCCACGTGGTCCCCGGACGGATCCCAAATCGCGTTTGTCTCCGACCGGAGCGGCTCCCCGCAAATCTACGTCATGAACGCGGACGGCACGGGCCAGCGCCGGACCAGTAACCACGGCGGATACAACACCTCGCCGGCCTGGTCCCCCAAGGGAAATTTCATCGCGTACTGCACGCTGATCGGGAAAAATTTTCAGATCTTTGTTTTGGACCCCGAATCGGGGACCGCTTCCCAGATCACCGACAACAGGAACAGCAACGAAGACCCTTCCTGGGCTCCCGACGGAAGACATTTGGCGTACAGTTCCACCGCAAATTATCAGAGCGATATTTTTATGATTGATATCTATGATCAGCATCCGATACAATTGACACACCGCCTGGGAAGTTGCGTGAGTCCGAGCTGGTCTCACAATTTTTCGCGTTCGCGATAGCGATTTTCATACCGGGGCCGGGCGAAAAAAGATATTCAAAGTCACACACGAGGAGGAACAAAATGAATTGGGCAAAACAGAGCAGGGCGTTTGTGTTGTTGATCGGTTGTTGCGTGATGCTGAGCGCGTTTGGCTGCGCAAAAAAAGAGGTCAAGTCGGGCATGCAGGACGCGGCCCTCAGAGGCGAAGACATGTCGCTGGAGGACACCAACCTCACCTTCACGGAACCCACCGACACCGCCACGTTCAAGGATCTTTATTTTGATTACGACAAATCCGACATCCGTCCCGAGGGCAAGCTGGTATTGGAAAATATCTCCGGCTGGCTGGGATCCCATTCGGCGAAGCACCTTTTGATCGAAGGGCACTGCGACGAGCGAGGCACCAAGGAGTACAACCTGGCCCTGGGCGAACAGCGCGCGCTGTCCGTGCGCCGCTACCTGTCCGGCCTGGGCATCGAACCCAAACGCCTGCACACCATCAGCTACGGCGAAGAACGGCCGGCCGTGCAGGGACACAGCGAGTCGGCGTGGTCAAAAAACCGCCGGGCGCATTTTCTGATTTCAGAATAACCGGCATCCCTCTTCTTTTTTCCAAGCAAGCTTCCTCCTCCCCCCTTGCGCCTGTCCGCCAGGGTGTTAGTGGCGGAGGGGAGGAATGAGGCGGGGGGATGGGTGGGGACGAAGAGAAGATTTTTTAACAAACCCATGAACAGAAATTTCGTATTTATCTTTTTTTTACTGATCAGTGTTGTCTCTGTGAGCGGATGCGCCGAAATCGCGCGCAAAAAGGACATCGCCGCGGCCAAGACCGATCTGTCCGAGGAAATCCTCTCCATCCGCAGCGAGAACCGGGCATTGTCTGAGAAACTCCAGGCCACAACCCAGCAGGTGGAAGAGTTGACATCTCAAATGGAAACCGTTAAAGAGGAAGTCGCAAATTCCGTCGGGTTTATCCAGGGAAAAGTCCAAAATCTGAACGCCTCGATCCAGGAGGCAAAGTCAAATCAGGAAAAGATCTCCACGGACTTCTCCGGAAAAATCCAGGTGGTGCTCGATGAGGTAAGCAAGGAAAACGCCAAGCTCCACGAACAGATTGAAAAACTCGGCAAGGCAAAGAAAACCAATCAGACGACTCGCAGCGGCCGCCGATCCGGCACCGGCGCCGAAGCCGCCGCGGCGCCCGCGCAGCCGGACGCCTCCGGCCAGCCCTCGGTCACCTACACAGTCCAGCGCGGAGATTCCCTGGCAAAGATCGCCAAGCGCCACGGCACCACGGTGGAAAAAATTCTGGAACTCAACTCCCTGCCCGACGCCAACCATCTCCAGGCTGGGCAAAAACTCGTCGTCCCCTCTACGGAAAATAATTCCCGGTAATATCGTCATTGCGAGGAGTCCGCCGACGCTTCAGTGGCGGGCTGCCCCAGAAAGGACGCCGCTTTTTCACTCTGCCGTCTCTTTGTGAGATGCCCCAAACAATAGCCGGAGACCGGGTGCTATAACAATGTGCCTCGCAGATAGTTGCAAAGATTTTCTGCCCCCCCCCCTATAACGAAGAATACACTGTAACGCGCATCAATCCGGACTATGAGCTACTCGTGACCAATCTGGACACATTGCGCCGATTCAGGGATTGGCTATCCAGCCTGCCTCCAGCCACACCCGTTGTGCCAGCTACACCGACAGCGCTGCCCGTTGGAACATCGTCCGCGCCAACAGCACCTCCCGCTTCGACACCTGCAGCACCGATGATGCCGTCAACACCAACCGGTATCGTTCCGGCACCATTGCCACCGGCTTCCCTGGGGCACACATTCCCCAGCAGCATTGGTCCTTCTGCCGCTGTCACCATCTTGGAACCCCTCGAAATCGCCGCGTGATCTGTCGGCGCCGCCCGGCCAGCGCTATCATAAACGGCCAGAGATGACCATCAGCGGCGTGCGGCTTGTTTCCAATGCCCCGGTGTCCGCCATCCGCCCTGAAGTTCGATCCCCTTGTTGATCGCACCGAGCGGCTCGATTAAAAAATCTTCTATTTCTTTCGCGATGACCGCCAGCCTATCCGGCACATTTTTGATATCACCACTTTTCAAGAAAGCCTTCCACAATGTCTGCCGGTCGGATTTCTTGTCGTAAATTTCTTCGGCAAACAATGGGCGATCGACTGGAAGACCGGTTCCGCGCTGTTGAAAAGTTCTCGTCAGCGCCCCTGCCAGATTTGCGCCGTCGATATCAAATCGGCGCATCATGAGCCAAATGTCATAAAAATCCTTCATCCTGCTGTTCAAAAAACCCAGCTTCACCATGGCTTCAAACTTCTCGCTGATCACGCTCTCCACGGGATACCCTTTCAGATGCGGTCTTGGCAGTTCGAGAATAACCGGGTAATCCAGCATCCTCGTTCCGGGAAACACGATGTCTCCAAATCCCACATCCATCTGCATCGCGATCCGCGCTCGGGCCAATAATCCGAGGAATTTTACGCGGACACCCTCATAATCAGCGGCCTCTCTAATCTTGCGGCCTTGCACGGTTGTTTCGTCAAAGACAAGCCCATCGGGACACACCGGAGTTCTGCAGACACCCCGAACGACTGCCTCGATGCCTGCCACTCGATTGTCGTATCGCGCCAAGAAATCCATGTCGCGCGTTGTTCGTCTCTCGGGAACCTGCCATGCGGTGAACAAGAGCGCTCCCTTCAGGATGAATTTGTCTGCATATCGTGACCGGCTGCATCTGTACAGCAATCTATCCATAGCGAAATACTACAAGACTTCAGCAAAAGGCCTGCCGGTTTCTCTGGCCTTATGTTGAAGCCGGGCCCGGACCGAGGCAGGGACATCGGGGATATTCTTTTTCACACCATTGTCTCCAGCAGCGGTTTGATGAGACCGTCCACACGGCAGAGTTTGGCAAAATGCATCACCTCTTTCGGCTTGATGCGCTTTTCAATCACGGCAGTCTTGAGCGCCTGCCACGCCACTCCCGC
>CAZGMX010000150.1:0-211 GCA_964526865.1 uncultured Actinomycetota bacterium
AGAAAAATGGGGGGGTGTCCCAGTCCATCGAGACGTTATATTCCGCACATCATCAACGGATGAAGACACAAGAGACGATGTCAAGGCGGGAAAGTATTATAGCGAGAGGAGTCCGGGTGAATTTTTTAAAATGGTGGGAATTGAAAAATATATTGCGGGAATTATTTGCGGCGATTTACAGGCTATGGATTCTGAAAAGGCACGATTTGCC
>CAZGMX010000150.1:269-7475 GCA_964526865.1 uncultured Actinomycetota bacterium
GACGATATCGGAAAAAAAGATTTTGAGGGCGGGGTGATCTTTTCGGATTTGAATGGGCGCGCTGTCACGGAGTGGGGCTTTAAGGAACATTTCGTTAAAGGGGGCTGGACGCCTCTTTCGATGGCAACGAAAGGGATGCAAACTATCCGTTGTTCTGTCAGAGATGGGGCGTTGGAAGAGGTCTTGTATAACAGCGTTGACCCGGCGGCCGACAAATTGAAATATATCCTAAAGACCAAAGATGGCAGGGAGTATAAGGCGATGATTTCACAGACGATCCAGATGCGAATCGTTGCGATCGCCAAGAAGATTGAAGGGAAAATGGGCTATCCCGTGGATATCGAATTTGGGATACAAGGGGGCAATATCCATGTTGTGCAGGTCAGGCCCGTGACGCCGGATGCCCTGGCAACCGGCGTCCTTCCCGCGTTTGCGTCCAAAGATGTCATGGCAAAGATGCCTGTGGCGGTCAATCCAGGCGAGGCAAAATCTGTTTGCGTGGTTTTTGGCGGGGATGACTCTGTGGGGAGTGCCTGGCGGGATATCCAACGGGAACTTGGCGCCGCGTCCCATTTTGTACTCTGCGTTGACGGGCCATTGCGGCCGGAGAAGATGTTTCCCTATGTCTCTGGTGAAAAGCTGTATTGGATTGGTGATTCGATTCAGACTTTATCCCATTTTGCGATCAATCTGCGGCACAATCCACGCCGCGTGGCGATGGCCTATCCCGGCGACATGCGAAAATTGAGAAGGCTGTTGGGCCCTCTGAAGAAATTGAAAGTGGGGGAGGATACCTTCTATGTGACCGAGAGGACATTCGATATCTATTCCAACAACGACACCGCGGTCATGGTCAAGGCCGGTGCCGTGGCGCTTGCCGTGGCAGGGGAAGACCGCGGCAAGGGGTAGGCGCAGGGGCAGGCCTGGATGCGCAGGGTAAGGGAAATGGAGCCAGAAAAGGGATTGTTGGTTGCTGAGCTATTGCTCGTGGGCACTCCGCCGTGGAGGGAGATAACCAAATTAAACGGCGGCAAGGAACCACGCTCTATTTATCTTTCCGGAACGCCCGAACGTATGCGGGAGCAATTTGACGCCCAGGTGCAGAATCTGCCGGACGATGAAATTATCTATTTGTATGTGGTTGGCTATGAAACCGGCGGGAGACATCACCACATTGTTTCTGTAGATCGTGTCAGAGATATAAGGTATTCAATAAATGGGCATTTGAATAATCGCCATCCTGATTTGGAAAAGAACATATTTTCTTTGTCATTTGTTGAGGACTCAAAAAATGAGCACGTTCATATGCATATTGTTTCGTTAGGAAATAAAGACACGCTTGCCCTGCGCGGCAGGCAGTTGATGGCGCCGGTATTCGGCCGGCTGAAAAATCTGTTGGAGTACAAATACGATGGGTGGGGAATTTCTGCATATTGTTTGCATGAAAAATCCGAGCGGTTCATGGAGCGTTCATTCGGGGCGAAGCCTGCATCCAGAGACGAGCGCATTGAAATCAGTCTGCGCGATTATGATAGTGTGTTAACTTCAGGAAAACTTTACGTGGGTAAGATCGCCGGCAAATCCGCCACGAGGGTCTCAGCGCCCGTTTTATCCCCGCAGGGCGAGAAAGGGAAGGCGATGCCCACAGCCCAGCAGAAGACGGTTCTCTTTACGATGCTCAACGGCGTGTTGCGCGACTTCATGCCTATGGTCAATGCCTCCCTGACGGCGGCTGTCTTGAAGGCGTACCCCGACAGGGATGCGGCGTTTGCCCAACGGTTGTACCAGGTGATTCAAGGGGCCTCCGGTCTATCCCCCGAAAAGAAGCTGCGCGAGTTTAACCGGCGTTATCCGCAGAACGCCGTGGATAACACCCCAGCTCTTGCGGCGGAAGCCGGGGCGCTGCAAAACTCGCTATCCGCGCAGGTTTCTCTGTCGCCGGCCGGTTGGCAACTCTTGGAATTATTCCAGTCGGATTTGACCTACACGATTTCCGTGGGGCATCCCGGCGACATTGAAGAAGTGATGAAATCAAATCCCAGCTTGTCAGAAGCGCAGGGTTTGCTTGTGGGTACATTAGGCCACACCGGTGAAGCGGATTACGACAAGTTTTCTCATGTGGAAAGGGTGATTCAGGAACATCCTGACGTGAAAAACGTGTTCCTGGTGTTTGATGCCCCGGGTGAAATTGAAGATTCGCGCCGGATTGCCGATCGATTAAGCAAGCAGGGGAAACGTGTCCACGTGATCGGCATGGTATATCCGATGCCCGCTTCGACGGCAAAAGAATCGCTAAAGATTGCACTGAGGCAAATAGGCTATACGGGAAGCGTGAATGCGGATGCGTTGCGCCTCGCCGATCAGTCACTCCAATCTTTGAGCAAATCTTTGCGGCAGGCGGGCGCGGATGCCGTCGTGTCCGGTGTGTCAGGCGATTTGACACAAATCGAGAAACTTCAAGATAGGGCAAAGGAGCCGGCCGCGGATCTAACGGAGGATGTGCGAAACTACCTGCGGGACTACAAAGGCTCGGCGATGACGGTGGAGAAATTTGTCGTAGAACTCAAGAAAAAAGGTCCCGATCGGGTCAGGGAATATCTGAAAAACAACAGAAAGGCTAAAACAGACATCCTTGCCCTCTTGGAGACGCCGGCGGTGGCGGACGGGATAGAAGGCTATTCGGTGCCTTCCTTGAGATTGTACGGGAGTTTGCGCATGCAGGGATTGCTGAAGAACCGGGAAGGCACAGGTGCCGGCGCGTCAGACCGCCCCGTTTTGGGCAACCTCTATTTTATCGATGAGATGAAAGGGACGGAATTATTGCAATTCTATCACCCACAGACGGGGGTTACGCATTCTTTGAGAATTATTCCTCAAGAACGTGGGAATCGGGCTGTCTTCTGTCTTTATGCATGTTCACCATGCGGAAATATATATACCGGCTACACGGAAGGGGAATTTGGGACCAATGAGCTAAAGGCAACGGGGGACATTTCCGGCGAACTTATCAAGGTGATCCAATTTGTGCAATTGCATTTGAATGCGGCGACGGAGCTAAATATAGGTGGTGCGCGAAACATTGGCTATTTGTTTTTGATGGATGCAGACAAGCAGATCATTTTGAAGGCAGGGTTGTCGCTTGATCTTTATGATTCAGGAAAAATTACGTCGGAATACGGAAGAGATCGATTAGAGGTGAATCTAATTCCGGTGACGCATCCTGAGCGAGAGAAGCCGACTGGCAGCCCCCATACGGATGCCCAGCGCAGGCTGTTTTTTAGGAATGATTATTTTGATCCTAACAAGAACTACATGGGCAGATTTCCAGAGTTTTTTGATCTGGTGATGAAAGGTTATTCCGGCGGAAATAGGCGGCCGGGAAATATTCTTGAGCTTGGATCCGGGGACAATCCTCTGGTGGCCCGGCTTGCCAGAAAAAGTAAAGTTGTGGCAATCGATATTGGGATGCCGGTGGAAACCGCCCGGAAAGATAATGTCCTGTGGGTGCGCGGCGACGTGGAGAAATTAGACGGTCTTTCAAAGGAAGCGAAGGCGGATATTGCTGGATTCCTTGGAGAAAGATCCACTAAACGCGGCAAGGCTGTTTGGAGCGGCATCAACACGGTTGTCCTCTCCAATATCTTGAATTACGTGGATGCGAAGGCGCTATTTGCTCAGATTGCAGCAGTTTTCTCGCCGGGCACAACCGTTCTTGTTCAGAACCACGTGGAAAACGGTGCGCCCGAAGTTTTCTCGTCCAAAGGTGTCAAGTCCAACCGGGATGTGCTGGAGGCGTTCGATCCCGCGCAGTTCAAATTGAAGGCCCTCTACGGTTACCGCGAATTGGGAAGCAAGGATTCGACAATTCCCAGAGTTTATGACGTGAGCGAAGAAATAAAGTCCATGACCCCCGAAGAAGCGGCAAATTCCGACGTGGTCCTGTATTTGATGCTGGAGCGCATCGCCGCCCCAGCCGGACCGGCGGCCCGACCGGGGTCCCTGGACCGCCGCGCGGCGGAAGCGGTGGCAAGCGCGCTGTAAACCGCCTTTTAGGCTTCCAATATTCTGGGGATCAGATAGAAGGGGATCGACAACAAGGGATATGCCTTGCCGCCCAAATGAATTTGTTCTGCCTTTAACATGCCGCTATAGACCCGCATGATTCTTGCGTTTTGGACCTCCTGGGCGAAACCGAAGAGGGATCTCATCCGGGCGGCCGTCCCGGACTTGACTTCTATCCCCAGAGTCTTTCCCGCCCAGCGGAAGCAAAAATCCACCTCCGCGGATCCTTCGTGACTATCCTTCGCCCAGTAAAAAATCTTTTCCGGCATTGGGACAAATTGCGCGAGGATGTTTTGGCCCACCACCTGCTCCGCGATCCTTCCTTGATAGAAATCGTCCAACGCTTTCATGTCCAGGTAATTTTCGTGTATTCCCATGCGGTGATTCACTAGACCCACATCCAGAAACAAGAGCTTCTTGGGTCTCTTCCCTTGTTCTATCAACGGCGGCTGTTTGGATTTTGTCGCGGCCATTTGGTAGAGGAGCATCGATTTTGACAAGGTGTGGAAGGCATCGCTCATCTCCCGGCTTCGAAAATGTGATCCCCCAAATTTTTCGTATGTCACCGCTGTGCCGGCAAAGAGCGGTGCATTTTCTATGACATAGGCGATGTATTTTGCCCGGGCCAGGGAGGAATATTTAAAGACATCTTCGCTGTATGCGGTGAGTAAAGAGGAATAGACAGTTTTCAGCTCTTCGATCTTCTGGTTTTGAACGTAGGCCTTGACCGCCTCGGGCATTCCGCCCACCATCGTGTATTCATAAAAACATGTCAAGGCTGTATCGTGGATGGCCGTATCTTACAATTTATCGCCGCCCCATTGACAATCTGTAAAAAATAATATATAATCCAGTTAGAGAACGTGAGTTGCGACGGTAGCCCGGGCACCCGCGGAGCGGGTGGGCGTACCTAGTACCGCAAGCGCGGAGCGCGGCGGTGAGACGGTAGCCCGGGCACCCGCGGAGCGGGTGGGCGTACCTAATACTTGAGCGCGTAGCGCGAAGGTGTAAATGAGGATGAGTCAATCATTGACGGTTCGACTTGTTTCTTGGTTTGTATGTCTTTGCATGTCAGGGACCTCACCAGCGTCTCTCTATGCCCTCGCGCCCAGGTCGGCTTTTGAAAAAGAAAATCGAACGGGTGACGGATCTCAAGGAGCTGTCTCCGTGTCTTCCGTGTCCGAAGGAACGGGGGATGGGATTGGACTTGAATCATCTGCCTTGAGTCCGCAAGAAATAGCGGAATTTTTATTGGATTCCCGCATTCCTAAAGTCTTAAATTGGGGAAATGCCTCATTGGTTGGATGGCGGGAATGTGTACGGGACGAGTCTCAGGCCCGCACCGGGCCCCTTACCGAAAAAGAGAAAAACTATTTTCATAATCAAATTGAGGTGCGGGCTGAGTTGCTGAGGCTCATAAAAGACCTGGCGGCGGGAGAGCTTGTGGATCCCGGGGTTTTCATAGAACGCTATAGAAATATTCACAAGATACTCTTGATGGGAAAAGACGGGAATTCCATATATTGCAGAGCACCATCTGATGATCCTGACGGGGATCGCAAGATTGCCCTGACTTGTGCCGCCAGATTTGTTGATGAAAAGTACGGTCGAGGCATCTTAACGCATATGATGAACAAAATTCGGATTTTCACGAGCAAGGATTTTGCCGAAAGACCTTCAACGGAAAAAGTCCGCTCCGTGGCACAATTCTACACCCAAATGATAGACAAACATGTCAATATGTTTCCCTACGGCAATCATTCATTACAAATGAATTTAATCAACGCGATACTTCGTCTGCACGGCCTCCGAGGGGTTCTTCATGGTAACCTCGACAAACTGATAATAAGAGAAACGGTCTCACGCATGGACGCGCAAAACGCATTCTTTAAAAACATCTGCGCCCAAAACAATATCGAGACCGCCGCCGAATCACAAGCCGAGAGCGTGCTGCGAGACACTGGCATGTCCGGCCCCGGGAGGGATGAGCAAGACAGGCGCGAGATGGCTGGCGGTTTGAAAGCCATGCGATGGAGGATTGCCAAAGCGCTTGGCAGGGCGACGGGGCAGGGGGAGGATGCGTATGCCGCGGCCTTGCAGTCAAGACCGCCGCGTGAGCTCCGGCGGATGTATGAATATGTCGCAGAGACAGGTGATTTGGCGCTGTGTTATTTGCCCTTGCCTCTTTCTCCTCCGGACGCCCTTGTTTTTCTTTTGCGGCTTGAACGCTGCCGCAAGGCGGAAAATTTTACACCACTGCTCTATGAAGAGGCGGCGAGATATGCCGCTGATCGAATAAGGCAGGCGGCGACGGATGTCCGCGCCGCGGATGTGTTTCTGGAAGAGACACGTTTCGGCGGTGAGGCGCATACGCCGGTGCACAGGGCGCGGATATTGCAGGCAGGCCTCCAGGTTGAGCCTGCATTGTTTGGAAAAGTTGTCGCGGGCTCCATTGCCGGCAGTCACTTTAAGGAATTTCTTCTCCTGTATTGTCTTGTGCCGGACCGTTTGGTTTTGAAAAAATATTTTCTGAGCGATCCGTCAAATCTTCCTCCGGAATTGCGCCGGCTGTTGTTTGGACAGGGGGCGATGCCATCTGCCTTGGAATCTGCCATTCACAACGTGTTTATGGAATACATCATCCATCACGGCCAGCCGCCTAATCTCGAGACGCTGACAAGAGAGGCGCAAGCCGCCGCGCTGCAAAAAAAGATTCCGGTCGTGGCAGGTCTTTCAAAAAGACAGGTCAAGGAGTGTGTCGACAGGCTGAACAGGATATACCATTGCGACTTGCTGTTGTCCGACACGGCAATCGGATTTTGCCCCGAACGGTTGCGCGGGGTACGCGAAGGAAGGTTTATGACACGGCATGAACTGGAAAGAAAGACAGGGTTGAGTCTGAACGCGGTCACGCTGTTGGAAAACGGGAGGATTCCCAAAACGGATGAGTTGAAAAAGATTGCGGCGGCCCTGGGGGTGGATCCCCTCTATTTTATTGAGACTCACATAAGTAATGGATACATCTCAAATTAAAGCCATATCAGCTCCGAAGCATGGAAATAGACCAATAAAGGAGAATGCAAATGTCAGAATGGATATCCATTATATTTACGAGACTCAATATAGGGAGTGAACGGGTGAAGG
>CAZGMX010000151.1:0-6797 GCA_964526865.1 uncultured Actinomycetota bacterium
ATCACTATAAACACTACACGTAGTGGTAAGTGGAGTCAATCGGATAAGCACAAACCCCAAAAATCTCCCGGCCTCTCCTGCGCAGTCTGGCGCGGGCAAAAGGACTGCGCATCCGGCGAAGCGCCTTGGAGGCGCTGTCAGGGGATGTCGTGGCGCACTTTTCCAGTGCCTGCACGATGGGTCAATTGAATTTTCTGGTTCAGTGGGCGGCCTGGAATGAACCTTTGGACATTGATTATCTGGGAGAGATCTTGTCGTGGGATGAGCGCAAGAGGAATGATCTCATGCGCCGGCACGGGCAAATTCTTGCGGATATCCGGTCGGGCCATTTTGACAGAGAGGATCCATTGCACGCGGTTTTGGGATACGGAATACTTCAAAGGCAATGGGCTTCGCATCCCACCAACCGCTGGGAGCGGTTTGCCGTGTGGGACCAGACGGTCATGAACGCGGACATCAATGCCTCCAGAATTCCATTCCATGACTATCTTGACCAGCTGCAGCACCTTGAAGAGACAGATTATCTAAAACGGTATGACGAAAAAGAACGGATGGAAATCGCGTGCCTTGCCTATGAGCAGACGTTGTGGATGCGCGCGCTGGCCAAAATAAAAATGCGCTGGACTGCGCTCCGGACGGGGACCAGAAGGTTGTTAAAAGATGTCCTTGTGAGAAACTCGGCCTATGGCTGGATTGCCGCCGCCGGGCTTGAGAAAGAAATCCGCGAAATGGGTTTTGTGGTCATGGACGCCAAGGCCGCGTCGGCGGACGGCGACTACCAGCCTTTTGCCGTCTATGGTGACCGTGAAGGTAGAAAATGGGAAGACGGCACCCACCTGTTGAGGGCGAGGGATCTGGACTGTGTCATCCGGGAGGAAAGATCGGTGGTCGTGTTGGATGGAAACCGGTCGCATGACCGCGGACATCTTCAACACGGCCACGAATATTACCCGTGTTCCCATTTCATATGGGCGAACAATGTGCTGGCATGGAGCGGGGAAGTCAGCGCAGGGAATGCCGGCATTCAGGACATGGAGGTCAAAAACGCACCCATGCTGGGTTCCAGCTCAAAGGGAAATTTGATCACCATGGTGCTGAACAATCCCTGGTTTCATAAGCTTCGCGAAAAAATCGAAAAAATCAAACCCGCGGAAACCAGGGGGAATTACCGGATGTACTTTTGGTATCCAGGACAAATCGAGATGGAACGTAGGACCGTGCAAAGCACGGCATACTGCATCCGCAGTGCCGTTGATCCGGCATTGGACCTGGTGAATTATTCCGATCCCGGCAACCCCCGGGTGGACAAGATGCAGGACCGGGCGTGTCTTTTTCTGTCGGCGGCGGTTGAGGACGCGATGATGCCCGCGTGGATCCGGACGCCTCCTCCTCCCGATGTGTATAGCAGGTATGATTGGTCGCCCCGTGATCCCACAGAACTGGAGTATCACAATTCCGGTTACTGGAGCGACCGGGGTGACAAGATAAGAAAATTTGATTTCCGCGTCACGCCCCGCGGCCCCCGGCTGGTGGTCCCTTTTGAAGAGGCGGTGCACGCGGAATATCTGCGAATCCGGAAAATTCAACAGGAGCAGCAGCATCGTGTTGAAGATCCCGCCGAAATCCAAGACTCCGCCTTGGCACCGAAGTCCAGGGCGGGGGAGCGTCTGCAGAACGAGTTGGATCGTGACCAGGAGATGTCCCATGCGGCGTGATGGCATACAAAATTTACCTCCCCCAGCCCCTCCTTACAAAGGAGTCGTCATGCGCCAAAGGCGCACACAAAACGATGAAAAATGTCTCCTCCCCCCTTGCGGGGGAGGAACAAGGTGGGGGGTAGCCATTGCGAAGCACCCCCCATCCTGTCCTTCCCCCACAAGGGGGGAAGGGACCCCTTTTCGGAGTAGGGGAGGGCCGCGCGTTCCTCCCCGGGTGACGGTAGGCAGGGTACCCGCCGTAGGCGGGTGGCCGTACCTAATACTTGAGCGCGAAGCGCGAAAGTATAAGGGGAGGTTAGGTGGGGTAGAGATGGTCAAGGTGATAAAGATTTCTATTTGCTGCCTTTTAGCCCTTGCGCTGGCGTGCCCGCAGGCGGCGTGGGCCCTCGCGCCGAAGTCACAGGTGGACAAGTTATCGCGGGCTATCGGGCACGGTTTGGGGCAGGGCAGAGATGGCAAGGCGCAAGATGGCATGGGGGCGTTGAGAATCGCCCAGCGTAATTCGCTGGGTATTTCTATTTCCATACCGATTGACAGGCAGGAATTTTTCGGACAGAGAATTTCGATCGTCACCGACGCGACCGATACGATGATTCGGGAGAAAAGGGCGTTTGAGACTATGATTCAAGACCTTCTCAAAGGAAACGCCGGATATGATGCCGAGACGAATGCAGAGGCGCTCCGGGTGGTTTCGGCGGCGGTCAAGAGGGTCCACGGAGAGCTTCTGTCAAAGAGCGAGGCTGGCCAGATTCAGGACGCAGAACATGCGTTGGGGAAATTTTGGCGATGGATTTTGGGCGGATATACCATCGACCTGACGGTGCGGGGGGCTGCCGTTGCCTACGCTGTCCCCAGGGTCCAGGCGAGGGACATCGACGAATTGGTGAGCGGATACGAACTCATACCGGAGTTCTTCTTTGCCTTAAGAGAGCATAAAAAGCGGATGGGCGTGCCTGACCATGCGCCGGTATCCATCACGGTGATCACAAGAATTGCAGAGGAAATCATCGCGGCCATTTTTAGAAGGCCGGACATCCAAAGGACGCTGGGTTCCTTCGGGATCGATGAAGTCCGTGTTATCGGAACAAAGATTGAAACAGCGGGGAAGGACGGCGTGGAAGATTATGATGTCATTCATGCCCCGGTGGCCAAAGATGGCAAGTATGTCTTCCCATCTGACGGCGACTGTTTCTTTGGAGACAACAGGGAGGCCAAAGAGTTTGGCGCGTATCCCGGCTTTGTCAACGTGCAGGCGCTGGGAGAAAGGGAGAGAGCGCTCGCGCAGGAATATTTCCGTCAGAGCTTACAGGAAGCCGGCAAGCAACATGGTGTGGCGGCGACCGGCCAGGGTGATCGCAATCGTTTCGTGCGGGCCGGCCCTAAGAGGGCTGTGATTTCTTACGATCCATTGAAATTTCGCATGGAGCGATTGAAGATCGTGTCCAGGATGTTTTTCCACGGAGCGGTGGAGGCTTGGAATGTCAGCAGGTCGCTGCAAGTGATTGGCGGGGACGTACGATCCCTCGGCATGGATCTGTTCGCTAAAGATAAGGGATTTGCCTTGGAGTCGTACCAGATGTCAAAACAATTGCTGGACTTCGCGCATGGTAAAAATGGATATGTTTCATTCATGAACGATTTGATCGGAGGGAATGTCGGAAATGTGTCAGAAGATGAAATTCTCAATTATTACGAAAAATTGTACGCGCGGTATGAGCAGTTAAAAAACAATATCGAGAGGTTTATGCAGAGAGGTGAGGACAGCGGCATTCACCTGGACAAGAGAAAATTGGATAGGATGCACCAGGGATTGTTGCGGCTGGATGAGATCCTGTCGTTTCTCCTGGTGCGATTTGCTCAGGGGAGGCTGAAGGAAGATGAAACCGTGGAAGATTTGGCCGCGCTCTTTGAGAAAATTCATGCGGCGGCAGAATCAAGCCATATTATGGACCACAAAACAAGACGCAAAGTGGTTCCCGCTCTGCATATCCGGGCAGATGCCTCCCGCACAATGGAGGGGACAGATAAATTTGCTGTTGAAAGTTTTTGTGATCAACTGGCGTTTCAGGCGGCCCTGGAACGGTTCGTGTCCAATGCTGTCCATCTGGGGATAAACAACATGTATGTCACTTTGAAGAAGGAAGATGACCGCCAAATTATTGTGATGGAGGACGATGGAGAGGGAATCGAAGAGGATTTTACAGCCGACGATGAGTCAAATGACCGCCAAGTTCTTTTTCTTTTTGGCAAAAGCAAGCGCGGTGGGAGCGGCGCGGGAATGGCGCTGGCCTGGCATGTCATCCGCATGTTGGGCGGCAGGGTGACTGCGGGGCATTCCAATACTCATGGGGGAGCCCAATTCACTATTGAGATTCCGCTGAGAAAAGGCGAACCAGATTTCAAAAGGAGCGAATTGATAGACAGCGCGGTCTAGCGGTAAAAAGGTCTCTAAAAGAGGGATATCCATGAAAGAAGGAACCAAATTTTATTGCCATTTTTTTCAACCTCTAACCAGCGCACTGGTGATCCTTGCCCTGACAAGCGATGCATTTGCCCTCGCGCCGGAGTCGCTCTTTTCCGAAGGCAATTCCAGGAAGGCCAAAGCCCAGGTCATGGTGGTGGACGCACCGGAATATTCCCTGGTTCCGGACACGTTCTCACAGCAAGTCCAGTACATTAATGCGCTTGTGTCCCAAACCAGTCCTCCTATGCGCGCTTACAGGCAATGCCTGGTCCACAGCGGGTTTTTGACAAAAAATGTCCTTGCCGATCTGGACGGTCTCCAGGCCCTGGAGGACAAAGAGGGACGACTTTCACCGCAAGACCAGGAGCGACTGGGCCGGGCAAAAGTTGCCCTTAAAAGGATGGTGATGTCGTTGGCGCAGAGCTTGCGCGGCATGACCGCCTGGAACGAAGTGGACACAGGGTTATTCCGGAAAGGAAGTTCCGTGCCCAGCGCGGAATCCGAGGCGGCTGATGCGTTGGAGGACCTCGGCTGGGAATTTGCCCTGGTGGAAGGCAGAGCCCGCATCCGGATCAAAGGCGATTTAACGCCTGCCGCGTTAGCCTCGACCGTAAAGGTTCGACCGCAGGCGCCGCTGGTGGCTGCACCAGCAGCGCCAGAGGGCGTGCGAAGCGCCGTGACGGCGCTCATCCGGCAGTTCAAGAAAGAGGTTGCCCAGAGAAATCTCGATTTTGAATTCCACCGTACCTGGACACTGGCCGGTGACGTCAAGGTTTTGATGGGGTCCGGCCGCTACGAACAGGCCGCGGAACTGCTGCTCATGGGGACACGGGATTTGGGCAGGCTGCGGGAGGTGATGAGAATATTTTGGACATTGGGGCCCGCGGACTGCGCGTTGCTTGTAATGAATGTGCCGCCGGAGGTAGGCGCGTATCTTCTGGCCGGTGTGATCGCTGGAGAGGGCAGGCATCTTGCGGTAGCTTCGCAGGAAAGCCGGGCGGCGCTTCTATGGGCCTGCGAGGTGTTGAGGCTTGTTGACAGTTTCACGGGCAGAGGGCCGAGACAGGAAGGATCTTTGGCTCCGCAAATCATCGAGGCGATGATGCTGTGGGAGTCCATTCCCTATGGTTGTTGGGCGGCAGAAGCGCTGGTGAAACAATTGTGGGCGCAAGCCAGGGAAGAGCCAGAGTTTGACCTGGGAGACAGGACGCATACGCACATCGGTGAAACGTTTGGTTTGGAATTCAAGGTCCTTCATGATGCCCAGGAAACGGCACGGACGGGCACGCTCTACGTGCGGCCTATTCCGTCGGCAACAATTGTTTCTGGCGGCATCGTACTGCCCGGGGGAAGGGACCTGGCGGATTATCTGGCGGATCTCCTGCATAAGGGTTTTGCGCGGATTGCCGATGAGGATGGAAAAATCCACACGGATGTGGGAGACGAAAACGCCCTGCGGCAGGCGGCCCAAATCCTGTTTGTTGGCATGGAGCCTCTGACGGCGCATCGTGTGATGAGATTTGTCCGGAAGAAGGCGGCTCAGGCCATCCGGAAAAATATGCAAGACGTCTACACAGGCTTGTTGGAGGAAGATCTGCCGTGGCTGTTCACTCTGGTTCCTGCGGAATTCACGGCGCAGTTTCTTGTGCAAATCAACGAGGCGGCGGATGCACGAACCAAGGACGAAGTGTTTGACTGGACCATGGACCGGCTGGCGGCTTTGCACGAGAGGCCGGATCTGTCGTCCACGGGGGTGAACCCGGCTGTGCGGGTGGTTAAGGCGATGCTCCTGGACCAGTTCGCGTCGCAGGGCGGCCGTGAGCTTTTTCGAAAAATATTGGATCCCAAGACAAACCACAGCTACCAGGGCGAAGTCCTGGATATCTATGAGCAGATTCAAGAGCAAACGCCGGACATGCTGGATTGGTGGACATTTTTGGAGACGGGCTGTCTATTCGCCAGGGAAATGCCTCAAGGCGTGTGGAAAAAAAGAATCCGGCACTGTCTGGGAAAACTCATCATCCTGACGGGAACCGAAACGGAGGTGAAAGATTTTACCGATGCCAGCAGGCTTTTGGGCCTGATGAGGGAAAAATCTGTCCTGCCGCGGCTCGTGGAAGAGTTGGAGCGCCTCAAGCCCAACGAAGGCCCTACGGCGCAGCGATTGAATGAAGAACAACGGGCGCGTTGTGCGGATGCCCTTTTGAAGGCCCTTTCCAAGACAGACGGGGCGGCATTTTTTAATGAGGTCATTGACATCTCCTCCCATTTTGTCCGTGAGGCGGCCAAAGACAAATACAATTATCGCCGGGCGGTGGAAGATGCGGTAGAACGCGTGGAGGGCCAAGCATGGTGGCTTGATAGATTTTTCACGATCGTGCCTTTCGAAGAAAACGTCTGTATGCTGATGGACTATTGCGGACGCTATTCTTATGCAAAAGAGATACAGTGTCTTGCTGAGCGCTCTATCGATAGGAATGCTGCATTGTCGGATGAGGAGAGGAAACGGATGAAAACAGTTGCGCATGCCGCGGTGGAGTTGGCCAGAGATTGCGGCGGCATGAGCGAAGACGAGCGCGGCATGCTGGCCGCTCTCGACCAGTCGGAACTGGAAG
>CAZGMX010000151.1:6807-7372 GCA_964526865.1 uncultured Actinomycetota bacterium
ATTTGGGCGAAGGTGTTGTCCGAAAGCCACGACAAATTAAAAAGCGGCAAGGCCAAGTGGGAGCCTCCCATGGAGGCGGTGTTTCAGGCGATCGATCCACAGACCTTTGCGCGATTGGCGCAAGAGAACATCCAAAGAGTCATTATCCCCCGGCTGGATCCGAGTGCAGGCCACCCCGCATATGAAGACGAAGCGTTTGATATCCTGTTGAATAACTTGTTCTTTATCGAGAAGGCCAAAGGGGTGTTGGACCCGTCTGTCAAGGAAAGGATCAAAGCGAACATCCTGAATTCCAAAGGCCTTGTCGCGCGCGAACGGTTCAACAAAAAAATAGAGGCCCTGGAAAAACATTGTCAGGCCCATACCTGCGGCATCTACGGCCCGGAATACGGCATCAGGGCGCAGATCCTCTATGAATGCCTGAGCGTGGAAGCGAGGATCGGACAGGTGCGTTTTGCGGTACCTTTCGGTGGCTGGCCAAAGGACCAGCCGGGGGGGGAAATACCGGTGGGAAGGATGACTTCCAATCTTTGCAATGAACTGGCACGACGGATCCGGAGAGAGG
>CAZGMX010000152.1:0-668 GCA_964526865.1 uncultured Actinomycetota bacterium
GGATCGAACTGGACGCGCTGTTGTCCGAGAGGGAAAAAATTGCGCTTGAGATCAAGAAGATCGTGGATGTTGCAACCAAGGCGTGGGGCATCGAAGTGACGGACATCAAGATTCAGGACATCGAACTGCCCGCCGACATGAAGCGGGTCATGGCCAAACAGGCGGAATCCGAGCGGGAACGCCGGGCGGTTATCATCAAGGCCGAGGGGGAATATGTGGCGGCGGAAAGACTGACCCAGGCGGCGGAGCGGCTGAGCAAGGCTCCCGGAGGGCTGAGCCTGAGGACTTTGGCAACGATCGAAAAGATCAATCCCGATCCTTCCAAGACGGTGATTTTTGCGCTTCCCATCGAATTCATGGAAGGCGTGAAGACGGTGAGCGCGTACCTCAAAGAAAAAATGAAGTAAGCTAAGACGTCACGTCATATATTGCGGGGAGTCCGCCACTGAAGCGTCGGCGGACCTGCGGCTTCGTCGCTTCGCAATGACATTTCAAAGAGGTTTTCCTACTTGATTTCCTTCAGAAATCCTTCGACGAGACCGACGGTTGTGTCCGTACTCTGAAACACCGACTTCCAGATTACGACGATGTCCGCGTCGTTGAAGATCGACCGCTGAACCTCCCGCAGGGTGTCTCCGCCCGCAATGGAAATCATGTGATTTCCATTG
>CAZGMX010000152.1:678-7330 GCA_964526865.1 uncultured Actinomycetota bacterium
TCAAAATTTCCCTTGATACGGCGGATTTCATGCAGGGGTATCTGTTTTTGCCTGTTGAATTGTTCCTCGTCCACGCCGCGGTGCAGAATGACCACCGGTGGGATTTTTTTCAGCGCGCGCAAAACAGTGAGGGGAAAATCAACGTTCATCATGTCGATCATGGCGTCCAGGCGGCGGTCCGCACAGCTCTGGATGAAGGTGTTCAGCGTCTCAATAGGGGAAAGTCCCAGGGCCACGGCGGCGCTGGCGCCGCAGCGGGCTGCGATCTCCACTTCTGTTCCACCCCTGTCCATCGTTTTTAAGTCGGCCACGACGTAAGGAAGGACACCGCTTCCCTCCAAGCGGCTGCTGTACCAATCGCGAATTTTTTGGATTCCGTATTCGCCGTAGCGCTTGATGAGCGGTGTGCCGGCCTCGACAAGGATCCGGTCGCTCACAGGAAGTAGCGAGATGATTTTACGCGCGTCTTCCAGTGTGCTGTTTAACGCGACCTGGAGGTAACGTTTTTTAGAACTAAGTTTGCTTTGGTTTCTCATGGCTTTGCCACCTGATTCATCGGGCCCGAAAGCTCGCTCGATAAATCGAGCGACTACACCTCCACCCATATATTTTGTGAAAACCAGCCGCAAAAAGCAACCCAGAAGATTCCGTCCGTCAATAAGTTAAGGCAAATATCAACCCAACCCATTGACAAAGCACAATTTACGCTATATAATCAAGGCGGATGTTCTCTCAGCGAGGACACGTGATTGATGTCTGCGCCTTGAATCTAATGCGAATACGACGAGAGAGGTGCCGGATATTATGAAGTTGTTGTGTCTAAAATCGAAAGTGCGCTATCTGGGGGTTATTGCTCAGGGCATTGGATGCGTCCTGCTGTGCACGCAACTCGCTTTTGCCCTGGCACCGCCGTCGGCATTTCAGAAGCAGGGAAATGATCCAGGAACTACGCGCACAACATTGGAGCGGCCACGTGTCCTGCCGGCTTCCAAAAACCTTCGCGATTTCTTGGAACACGGATGGTTCAGGGACCGGGAAGGGAAGAAGGAGATGATGGTTCATTCTGAAATGCCAAATTGCGATGGATGGCAGGCCATGGACCAAATATATGACTGGCCTCTGGAACGTGTGAGGGATGAGATTTCTCGTGTGATTCTGGAGTTCCGTGCGAAAGGGCACGAGGACTTCCTCAAAATCGATCCCTATTCCGTTGTTATCGCCCGGCCCAGCAAAAAGGAAATCTCGATCTATTTCTATGAAAAAGGATTTTTCCCAGGGATCACCCGTTGTCTCAGGCGCTATGACCTGAACCCTGACAGACAGACGTGTTGCGTTGAGGCTGTTCAAGGTGATGAGTACGTGGATCGGGCCCTGGAAATGCGCAAAGACACAATTTGGCGGGGACTGGGATTTGGTTTTATGATCAGACATCCTTATCTGCAAGACCCGGGAAGTGAACTGGCCCGCGCAATCGAGCGGGCGGTCGATGTGCCGGTACGCCTGGAGCGCCTCCAAAGTCAGGATATCCCAACACGGGCGATGGCCGTCCTGGCGCTGAGTGATACAAAGGGTGATGGCGTGTTGGATGCTTTGGTCCGCACCATGCACTCGGATCACTCCGAGAACGTGCGGATGTTGGCGGCCAGCGCCGTGGCAATGTATCTTCACACACAGCCAAGGGGCGAACTCCCACCCTTTGATATTTTGCTTGCGGAGTTTTCGCGCCCGGATATTTCAAAAAATATGAGTTTGTGGGTGCCGCAGCTCATTGCCTGGATGGGACCTCACGGAAAACTGGCGCTGGGCACGTATCTGCGAAGAGCGGATGACCTGCGGCGCCGTCAAGTTTTACAGGTTCTTAAATCCGATCGAGACCTGCCCGGCCTGTTGGATTTTTTTGCGATGTATCTTCCCGAACTACCGAAACCAAAATCTCCCCCGGGCGAGTCGGCGCCGGCAACGCAACGGCAATTGGATGCGATTGCTGTGCTCGGCTGTTTGGGAGGGGAGAAGGAGGCGTCAAGATTGACGCTGATCGCCCAGTATCACCGCGATCTGACCTGCAAGATTCTTGCGATGAGGGCCATGGCGGAAATCTATCGAAACCGCACCCAAAAAACTATCTCGTATTTTCACTCGCTACAGGCCAATCTTGAGGCTCAAATCGCGGCTTCTGAGCTGAGTGTGGAAACCCGGCTTACGGCCATTCAGGCGTGGTATGAATTACTGCGTGTGCGCTATGCGGCGGGCGAAATGAACGCGATGAGCAGGGCGGGATATATGATTGCCGCTGCGAAATTTTTGGGAGATAAGGAAGAACGGATTGTCGCGAAGGTGCAGGATTTATTGCAAAAGGCGTTTGGCGAGAATCTTCTTTCTTTTCTTGAATTTCCCCTGGAGGATCCAAATCCGCGGATTCGAGCCGGTGTTGTCCGGTTTTTAGGAACCCTATGGTACGAACCGGGAGTGATTCAGCAGATCATCAGGATGTTCGGGGATAAGCATGAGATGGTGAAATCTGCCGCGGAACAGACGCTCAAAGAGATTCCGTTTTTATACCTCGGACAGGAATTGGAATGGGGGGATTCCGGGGCCACGGTGGGACTCATTGCCGTCAACCCCGGTCTCCCGGACAAAGTGCGTCAATGGGCGGTGAGGTGCATGGGGATGAGCGGTGATCCAGAGACGCTGAAAATTTTGCAGACACTGCGGCGGGATCCTCTCCTGTGCCGCACGGCGAACGACGCGCTGGAATTGTGGCATCTTGCTGCAGACGCTCGCAACCGGTCCGAGCGCCGGGCTGCAGTTCTCCCCTGCACAACACCGCGGCCTTTGGCCATTGAATCAGCGCTTTGAAAACAGGGCTTTTTTGCTAGAATAGGAGCAGACACTATTTTTGGGAAACTAAAAATAGTGTTCCCATTTATAAAGGATAGACATTGAAGACGACTCTGATTTCACTGTTCCAATACGACAATTTTGCCGTCCGGCTGTTGTTTTCGCACCTGCGGGCCAATGGGATAGACGTCTCTTTCATCGGCTTCAAACGCATGCGGCACAAGGTGACGCAGACCCTGAAAAATGAATTCATGGAGATGAACGATTATCACACCGAAGTGACCGAGGAGGATGTTCAAGTTCTATTGCAGGAATTGGAGAGGATCCAGCCCGACTTGATTGGCATCGGCCTGCAATCCAGTCATTTCCCGGTGGCAAAGCGGATCACGCAGGCGATCAAGGCGCGCATGAAAGTCCCCGTTATCTGGGGCGGCGCGCATCCGACGATTGATCCGGAAAATTGCATTGAACACACCGATATGCTGTGTGTCGGAGAGGGGGCAGAGGCCCTTTTGGAGCTGGTTCAGTGCATGGAACAGGGCAGGTCCTATTCCCACGTTCAGAATCTGTGGATCAACAAGGACGGCCGCGTCATCAGGAATCCCACCCGTCCGCTCCTGGCGGATCTGGACATCCTGCCGTGCGCCAGCTATGACAGCGGCAACAAGACCTACATCGACGATGGCCAGTTACAGCCCAAAAAAAACATCGATTATTTCGGCTATGGATTTACGGACAATCCCTCCAAGACCATCCATCAGACGATGACCTCTTTCGGATGTCCGATGGAGTGTTCTTTTTGCATGAATGCCCTGACGGACAACCGGTTCCGGCGGAGGAGCGTTGCGCACGTGATCGCCGAATTGGTGGAGGCCAGGCTCCGGAATCGCCATCTGAAAATGGTGTTCTTTTGGGACAACATCTTTCACGTCAACAAGCGCTGGTGCCTGGAGTTTGCCAAGGAATATTCTGAAAAGGTGAAACTGCCGTTTTTTGCGTACAGCCATCCTCTCTTTATGGAGAAGGAAACACTGATGGCGGTGCGCCGCGCCGGCTGGGTGGTGACGGTCATGGGGGTTCAGAGCGGCAGTCACCATTTCCGGGTGGAGACATACGGGAGACGGGAGACCAACGCCCAAGTCCTGGAGGCCGCACGCAGACTCGACGCGCTGAGGAAGGTCAAAAATCTCAGAAATGTCTTCCGGATTTATTATGACTATGTGAAGGACAATCCCCTGGAAGGGAAAGCCGAACTGAAGGAAGGGCTTGATTTGATGTTGAAGTTTCCAAAGAATTTTATCTTTCAGGCGTTCAATCTGTCGTTTTTTCCCAACTACATCATCACCAAACGGTATCTGGAAAAAGGGCTGATCAGTGAAAAAGACATCGAAGGCCGCAAGGACACGTCTGGCAGTAATTGGATCACGACCTTTAATGCGCAAAAAGAATATCCGGGGTTTTTAAGGATGCACGAGTATTACTATCTCTTGTGTTCTTTGGCCCAATTTAAGATCTTCCCGAACGACTGGATACGCCGCATGGAGAAGAAGGAGATGTTTTATAACCGTCTTTCTCTTTTGTATTGGCTCTGCAGGGTGGTGCGGTTTGTGGATCTGTATTTCCGCCCGTCCAATTACCTGTGGCTCTGGGCGATCATGAATATCGTGTCCATCAAGAACAAGTTCAAGTATGGGACGTTGTTTCGGCACAAATAAAAAAAATACAACAGGCTCTATCATCCCCTAAACGAGAGGAAAAAATGTGAGAACTTTAATCCCAATGCTTTGTCTGGCGTTTGTCATGTCGGCATCCGGCTGCACCGTCGTGGAAGACGGCCAGGTGGGGGTGCGCAAGTCCCTGGGGAAAATTTCCGATCAACCCGTCGCTACGGGCGTGCGGCTCAACGTCCCGTTTCTCGCCGCCACAGAAGTATGGAGCACAAAAATTCATGAATTGCAGGAGACGGCGGATGTGCCCAGTTCCGAGGGTTTGATTGTCCAGCTGGACATCAGTGTCTTGTACCGGGTTCCGGCGGAAAAGGCCCCTTTCATCCGCAAGACAATCGGTCCCTACTTTGTCCAGACGGTCCTTGTTCCCTACGTGCGCAACGCGATTCGTACGGTGGCCAGCGGGTATGAAGTGAAGGCCGTCTATAGCGAGGCCGGCCGCACCAAGATAACCCTGGAACTATTGGGCCTGCTGCGCGGCAAGCTGGAGCCTTGCGGCATCGAGGTGGTCGATGTTTTGCTGCGCGACTTAAAACTGCCCACCCGTTTCAAAGAGAGCATTGAGGCAAAATTGCAGTCGGAACAGAGGGCCTTGCAAAAGCAGTTTGACTTGCAGCAGGCCCAGAAAGACGCGGAAATCGAAGTGGCCCGGGCCAAAGGTATTGCCCAGGCGCAGGATATCATCCAGGAAAAGATGACGCCGAGGTATTTGCAATATCTCTGGGTGACGGCCCTGCGAGAAAACAAGAACACGATTTACGTGGCCACGGAGGCCAACATGCCCCTGTTTCGCGGTGTGGGGAAACCGGATACTTCGGCTCAAAACCAGAAAGAGTAAATGCCACGTGAGGCATTACCGAAGGCTCCGCGGCAAACCCTGCCCCGAACGTGAAATTGTTTCAAAATTGTTTCGGAACGCCGTTGACACAAAGGCACTATTGTAGTATAGTACTACCAAGAAAGGCGGGAATGCCCATGGCTGGAAAAGCGCATGTAAATTTGACGTTGGATCAAACGCTACTGAATTGGATTGATTCCCTTCGGGGCCAGGAGCCGCGCTCTGCATTTATCAACAAAATTTTATCCAAATTCTCCTTTCAAACCAAAAAAGCGTTTGATTGGGATGTGGAGGAGCAAAAGGCGCAAGAGGACATCAAGAAAGGCCGTGTGTACAGATTTAAGACAACCCAAGAAGCCCTCCGATGGCTAAAGAGTTGATCTTTACAGAGAACTTCAAGAAGAATTATCAAAAACTTCCGCGTGCCCTTCAAGGTCGGTTTGATAAACAACTCCGTCTGTTTGGCGAGAATCCCAGACATCCCTCGCTTCAAATTCACAGGTACAAGACAGAAGAAAACGTATGGGAGGGATATGTTTCTGCCAAATACCGTTTTACGTTCACGATCACAGAAGACGGCTATGTTTTTCGCAACGTCGGACCGCATAGCATTATAGACAAGAGACAAGTATGACTTGCGAATAGAAACTCCGCTTTATCTCAACCCGCCCATCGGGTGTTTCCCATCCCAGCGCCATTGACCGGGAACAAAAAATCAAAAACTGACTGCAATCGAAAAAATCTTTTCCATTCTATTTTCGAATCTCGGTTTTCGATTGCTCTGTTCCTCCTCAAATCACCCCTATTGGTTGTTGTTTTCCGAAGGTTTTTCAGCAAGCAGTGTGGGCGGTAGAGGACTCGGCGCCCTGCGCTCACGCCGCCATGAATGCCCAGGTAAGATGGCGGCGTTTCGCTCCGGGTCGGCCCCCCGCCGCACAAAACGCTGCGCCAGCTCGCGTTTTGTAAACGCGCGGCTCCTTTCCGGTTTCGCGCTTCGCGCTCAACCATTAGGTACGGCCACCCGCCGATGAAACAGCGGCGGGTACCCGGCCTACCGTCAGAGTCCTGATTGTACCCATAACTCAAATTTGGATTTACTTCACTGATGGGGTGTTTCTAACAACGTGGCGGCTATTGAACGATGTTCGAACCTATTTCGAAAATGAAATGCAAAAAAGCTGACCGCCAGGCTATCTGCGTATTCCGGTCAAAATGGCCAGTGTCTCGCTCATTCCGGCCACTGATCTAG
>CAZGMX010000153.1:0-1234 GCA_964526865.1 uncultured Actinomycetota bacterium
CAAATCTCACTTTGGGCCAGATGCAGCATCTGCGAAAACAGCGGACGGCGGTCGATCAGGCTTTGGGTTACAAACAGACATTGGAATCACTTGCGGCAAAAAAATGCGAATTGGAACAAGAGATCGCGTGGCAGGAAGAAAGTGAACTGAGACTGTTGGCCCTCGTTGAGGCGGACAAGATCAGCCATGACTGCGACTCCCTTCGCACACTGGCGCAGACAATCACTGCGCAACAACAGGACAGAGAAATTCCAGGAGAAATCACTTACATCAAGACCCCTTCCAGGGTCATCAGTATCTTCAAGAATCAGGAAGATACCGCCACAAGAGCCCTCAGGGAAGCGCGAGAACAGCTTCGCATAAGAGAAGAAGTCCTTCGCATCCTCAATATCCTGCTGTCCGGCGGGTTGACCTATGAAACACTCAAGGAATTGCGCATGGAAGATATCCTCGCGTTCTTTGGCCAGGCATATAAAGAAGGCAATCCATTTGCGGAAAGAATTTTGATCCGGATGGCAAATCTTCTACCCGAATCCTCCCCCATTGCCGTCGATCAAACGCTGGCGGCCGAAAATGTGCCCGCTTTTTGGGCGAAAAACTGGCGGGAGGGAGAACGGCGGCTGGACACCAAGGGCTTTAAGGTCACCAGAGGACCGCAAGGGACCACTCTCGTGTCCGTGCCGGGGATATCCACACCGCTTGTTCGAAAAATCACGAGTTCCATATCCAGTCTGGCCCAGGTCAATACGGATGACAATGTCCTGGAAATCAACTGGGCGGCCGGCATCTCCCCCGCCATCCTGGAGGAGGCGCACTACCAGGAAGCAGATCATCTGCGGATCAAAGCAAAATCCGCGGGCGTGCGGGAGGTCCTGGGCATGCTGGAATTCTTCTTCCGGATGGATGCCCTGAGAAAAAATGCGCCGCAGGACCTGGCGGAAATTCGCGCGGTCCTGGCCGTGGAGGCGGTCAACGGAATAGACATCTACAACGTGCACAGGCATTTGTCGGACTTTCTGACCCAGGGTTTGACGGCAAAAGTCATCCAGGACGTGGCCGACTACATCCGCACCCATCCTGATCTCTATCCGGCACAGAGCGTCGATTTGAGCTCGATGAACGACGCCGATCTCTTTGTCGCGCTGGGCGATTACTACCGTTCACCCGATCCCGTCACGGCATTGAAGTTGTATGCGGCGGGTGGTGGAACTATAATGTGTCCGGCTATAATGTG
>CAZGMX010000153.1:1301-5017 GCA_964526865.1 uncultured Actinomycetota bacterium
CGGCATTGAAGTTGTATACGGCGGGATTGGGACTTAAGAATTTGAATCCACCGCAGAGGGCGAAACTCCGCCAGACCTTCCTGGACTTCTCCCTGCGCCACGCAGCACAGGTCACCAAGGGCATTCCCGGGGAAACCGCCTCCATTCTGGAACAATTGTTTATGGCACAGGTCTACAATCAGATGGGAGTCTCATTTGAAAACGGCCGTATCGAACCGATGTCTCAACAATTGACGGATAAATTGGTCGCCCATCTGCACCGGCGCGGATGGTCAAACCCCGAAATTGAAAACTTCCTGGTAACTGTCGGAAAATTCCATGGCGAGATTCATCCCCTGCCCCGCTCTGTCAGTCTGGAACCATCCCCCCAGGACGCTTCCCTGTAGTTGATTGTAATATTGTCATTGCGAGGAGTCCCGACAGCAGTCAGCCGGGACGACGAAGCTGCAAGTCCGCCGACGTTTCAGTGGCGGACAATCTCGTCGGCGTCCCCGTCATTGCGAGGAGTCCCCCGCCTGGCGGGGGCCGACGCGGCAATCTCGTCGGAACTTCGAGATTACCCGCCATTGAAACAGTGGCGGACTCCTCGTAATGACGTATTTCTCGTTGATCTCTTTCGGGATTACGCCTTGGTCTCGGCGGCGCGAGTGGCCTTATAGACATCGTTGGCGTTCGGGGCTTCCTGTTTGAGAATCTTGATGATGATATTTCCGGCCTTCACCCTGCTATCCGAATCTCGCAGAGTTTTAGCAAGTTCGTCTGAAATGCCGCCGGGAAGCTGACTCAATGCGTGGATGTTGATGTCGATGTGATCTTCTGCGGTAAGAACGGCATTTATGAACACTCCCCACCTCTCCGCCTGCCTAGGATCGAGAGTTGCCAAGAATACTGTGTCGGGATTGATATGCCCCATGCCAAATATTGTTTGCCCAGTCCTTGCCAGATGCGCATTTGCCATCTGGACAGCCGCATTCTTCAATGTATCTCCCCGTACCTTCGCCTCTTTTTCGACATTGTTCACTACGATAATTTTATTGGCGTCCACCAGGTCCTGCAGGCTTTGGGGCAGTGCACGCATGTCCCCCTCCGCGGCAAGTATAATAATGCTCTTATTGGCTTGCTTACAAATCTGTTCCACTAGTTTTGTACGCACTTTCCCTTCTGCATCGAAAAGCTCTGTCGCGGGCACCAACAAGGGCGGCAGCATATCTTTCACACCTTCCAATGCATCGTCAACGGAAGCGATTGCACTCAGCACCTGCGACGCGTCCTGATACTGCATATACAAACGCATCAGAGCGCCCAGTATCGCACCCTGGCGGGGATCGGCTCTACGGGGATCGGTTTCCTGCAAAATCGCAATCGCCTCTGCGAGACTGTTCACACCCAGACTTTTCAAATCCTGTTCAAATATCTTTAAGAATGCATTGATCGTCGTGTCTTCGCCGCCCCAGCCCCTGGCATCAAAAATGGTATTCAATGCCTTCACCAGTGGAATTGATTTTCCTGCCGCCAGTTCGCTTTGCAGAGACTCTGCCCGTGCAATAACAGCCGGCGAAGCATTAACCTTATCTGATTTTAAGAATTCAATGAGCTTATCTCCCCTCCCCGCCAGTATCACTGTGGACATGAGCGCTTCCGCGGGATCCACGCCCCGCAGGAGTTTCGCAATATCGCTTGCATAACTATCCCTGCCCAAGGTGCCGTCAAATGCTGTTGCGGCACCAAAGGTTTTATAAAGTTCAGTTGGATCACTCTTCGCAACGATCTCGCTCAAAGCGGCATAGCCATTTGACAAATCGGCCATTGCCAAATCGGCCAACAGTTTCTGCGCAAGCTGTTGAAGATTTGTGGCGTTCTTTGCCAAACGCTCGGCCACAACATTGCTGCTTTTAACGGGATCATAATTGCTGTCCACAAAGCCATCGTAGAAACCACTGCCCAGACGTCCCATGATGCGGCTGATTTCCGGCTGGGTGCCTCGAACAATGGCCTCCAGATAATCCCTGTCGCCTCGTTCGAGGGCCAGGTACAAATCCAGGGCCTGTTTGGGACTGTAACCGTTTTCATCCAGTTCATTAAAGACCGCGTTGGTGTGGAGCCGCCTTCTTGCCTCTTCCAAGTTATTCGGGGTCTCCCGCCCTCGAATCTCATTTTTTTCCACAGCAGACATAACCATGGGCAATCTGCCCGCCTCAAACACGTCGTGATTGATTGTCAAACGAACCGCATCCTCAAGGCCATGGAGTATCGCCGCCGCACGATAGCCCAACGCAAGAAATACAGCCCTTTTCCCTTGATGCTCCGCGTTGAACGCTGGCACGGGCTGACCCACCTTGGTTTGATCATTTTCATAAAATCCGGCGTCGTCTCCCGTCTTCAATTCATATAGATCGACGCCACCGCCCAGGTGCTGTATAGGTTCGATACCCACCGGGATCAACGCCATTTGCCTCTCCGCGCTCAACCCCTCCGCCCCCGGCGCGTGCGCTTCGCCTCTGAAGCCACTGGCAATACCAACGGTCTTGCCCAAATCATCAACATCTGGCATCTCCTCTCTAGGCAGCCCGATCCCGGGTGAAACGGGCATTGATCCCGGATAAGTCAACGCCATTTTGGCCGTCGCGAGCAAATCCGCCTGAACAGCCTTAAGCCAGAGGTCACACGCCTCCGCTTGTGTTCTTTTATATGTATCTTCCTTGTTTTCTGATGCGGTAATTATTTTTGCGGCTATTCTTTCAAAATGGCTAGGGACTGCCGCAAAGTCGAAAGTAATCAATTTTTTGACTATCTCACCGCTCTTATTGTCTCTGACATAAACTGGAAATTCCACTTGTCCCGTTGATATATTTACTTTTATTGGAGAATAGCCAAACCGGTTTTTTAGTTTCAACAACGCTCTATCAACGAGAGACGCGTTAGGATACAAAGCATCTATCACCGTTTGCCTGAGAATGTTACTCAGTTCTTCATATTTTTCTGAATCTTTCCCTTCGGGACTTGGCAACCAGCTGCGTAACACACCGGCCGGCTCTGATTCGTTCTTGGTTTCAGACATAACACGCGCCTGCTTGTACATACCCGCACTGGCTAGCAGACCACGGGCAAACTCTTTCTTCGCCTGGTCTGACCACTTCTCCTCAATGTTATCGACGTAAGAAAGCTCAAAATGAATTCCACGGGGATCCGCCCTGTTGTTCAGAATAGCCTGGACGTCATCAACACCCGCATTGACAAAACTCTTGAGAACGATGGAAACACGAACAACGGGTTCTCCTTTCTTAAGAATTGGTTTCTTGTCCGGGCCTAAGACTTCTTCAATTTTGTAAGCTGCAAACACTTCATCCAACGGTCTGTCTCCATAAATTGATTTGAGAGAATTATTGACGGCTGTAATCCCAACCCCATTCATTTCGCCACTTTTCAATTTTAATTTTGATGCATTAATATTTGTCTTACGGGCGTCTTCCTGTCTGAGTCTCGTCCGTTCTGCTTCAATTTTGTCTCTAAATAATTTTGCCTGCGAATCTGTACCCGGGCGCAGTCTAAGCCCAGCGAGCAGAATAGGCGCTTCTGCGCCTATGATCTGAATGCCTCCTCTTATCGATGGATCCATCTTGATTGAACGAGAAGAATTGAGCAGTTTCACTGCAAACACCTTATTGTACGCATAATCACCCGCCGCTGGTTGCATCGGCCCGTATTTTTTTAATGCG
>CAZGMX010000153.1:5027-7325 GCA_964526865.1 uncultured Actinomycetota bacterium
TAATAAGGTTTTTGTAAGATTCGCTCCCTAAATCAAAGATGGCTTCCCTAGTATTGCCTATCGCCACAAAGAAAACGGAAGTTTCTTTCGTGTCTTGGTACTCACAAAAATTGTTGGCTAAGTTTTGCCCTAGCTGTGCAGTAAGAATAAGCCGTTTCGTCTCTACCGGCAGAAGCTGCCACAAAAATTCTTTCTTGCTCATGTCCGTGATATTGATAAATTTCTGAGCATCCATGCTTATATCTGCAATCGTCCGCACGAGAGCGGTACGGCCTTGCATATCGGCATCTTTAGCCTGATACAAGTCCCTCATTTCGCCCCTCGATGCTTTGGAGAGATGAATGCGCAGATTGTCAAAATCCTCTTCTTCCGAATAAAGTCTGAGAAATTCTTCGGGACTGTTGACGGTTGCATAATAGAAAGCACCTTCCCTTTCTATCTCCACCAAACGGACATTATCGTCATCCAGCAGGCTTGGCGCGTCCACTGGCCGGCCTGCCTCCCCCGTCAATTTGGCTACGTTGCGCGTCGTAGCAAAAAGACGTATTTGAGTGCCATCTTCCAATGTCTTTGTCATCCCCTCCAGTGCTAATGAGTACTGACCGAGAACATAATTGATGTCCATGCCCTTCGCGGGCGTTTGCTTGTCTCCTTTAGTATATCCACTGGCAAACAATTGGTAGAAATTTGCGACAGTAGGTCCGACCAAATCCACTACCTTGCCATTTTCATCTGTTATTGAAATTTCCGTGGGATTGCCCAGCCCCTGACGCGTAAGCCTAAATGCAAAAGCCCCCGCAGATTTCCCAACAGCAACTTTCCCAATTTTATCTCCCGATCTCTCGTCATACAAAAACCGCACCTGAAATGTCCCGCCCGATTGCTTTTCAACATCAAATCCGCGATAGAACTCGGGATGGCTGTCTAATATTGTCTCTGTCGTTACTTGTCCCGCCGCAACCCGCAGCTCTTCATGTGTGGTTACAACCACCAGTGTCTCAAGCTGATTTCTTACGGTGGCAATCAACTCCAAGAGATTGAGAAAGGAATTCAATTGTTCGGGTTTAGTGCTGCCGGGCACCCCCGTTTTTAGCAATAGTTCTATTGATTTTGTTGCTCTAGCCCACACTTGTTCTTTTACCTCGACTCTTTCTGTCTCATCTTTGCCGAAAGGCACAAAATACAGCGCACTGCATATGTCCTTCATTCTATTCCAATCAGCATTGGTCAACACCATGCCGTTCTTTTCTAGCATGTTCCCCAGGACCAGCATTCCCGTCCGCGCGCCCCTGTCTTCCGCTGTATCACCCTTTACACGGGACGCAATCTGTTGCCCAATTTCAAGACATAAATTAAGGTGTTCGGAGATTCTTTGCGCAGCTTTGTCAGTGAAGGCATTACTCAAATAAGGCTCAAATTGCAGAAGCTTTTGTACGGATTTGTCCCATTCAGCAAAACTGCCCGTTCCCAAATTGTCCGGATTTGTTTTCGCGAGCACTCCTTTCAGTAATTCTTGCAGTGCATTCTCTGCCGCCGCGTTCAAGAGCGGTTTTTTTTCACCAAGTGCACTGCGGGCCTGGGCACCAAGCATCAACGCATTCAGGACGCTATTCATCTTTTCGGCTGGGCCAAAGTGTTTAAATTGCACCGTCTCCAGGATTTTGTCGCTGGTCCCGTCAAATAGCTGCCGGACATGTCCTTCAATAACCTTTGCGTATTCCCCGGCCATTGCCGCCTTCTGCTGTTTCAATCGATAGAAATCCACAAGATGCCTTGCCCCGCTTTCGCTTGCAGCAGCAATCTTATGCGCAAACTCAGTTCGCGCCGACGTTACCTGTTGTCGTATCAACAATTCATCCTTTTCGTGCACAAACTCGTCTAAAAGAGCATTGGTCACCAAATTATTTGTGAACTCCCTTTTTGCCTTAACTCTAGCTTCGCGCACGATGACAGGCATGTTTGCATTGTCCAATATAAAACTTTTCAATTCGTCGCCCAATTCTTCTTGAACTTTACGTGCGGTCTCGATAGCAGAACGAATATGGGTGCGTGTTGTGACAATCACTTCTTTGCCGCGCATGGCGGGATACTGGTTATAGTCTGTATCATCCATGGCAGTTGGAAATCGCACGGATAATGTGCCCACCGGAAGGCCTACCGGCTGGCCATTCTCAAGCCTCCTAAAACCATCGCCATCGACAATAAGATTTGCACTTTTTAACATGGCTTGAAGTTCTTGTGTTGGATCCTCTGTATCCAACACAATAATCTGAGGACCAGTATCCCCTTTTTGGTCTC
>CAZGMX010000154.1:0-7288 GCA_964526865.1 uncultured Actinomycetota bacterium
CGCCGACGACCCACAAGCAGTTGTATGGCGTGGAGTCAATCGGATAAGCACATGCGAGGAAACAATCATCAGACAATCAACCATCATTCGTTGGCGATAAACGCCCTCACCCTGTCGAGCGCATTTTTTCTGACGCTCTCGTAGAAAAGGACATAGTCATAATCATGGTAGTCACCAAAGTCTGCGTTCAGGATGGGCATATCCGGGCCGTGCCCCTCAAAACCCGGCACAGCAGGTTTGTCGATGCGCAAGACCACACCCAATGCATCTGCGCCGGTCAATCCAGGAACCAGCGGCGGCAGTGGGCCGGTTGCATCCAGAAAGGGCAGTGATCCGGGGTTCTTCGACGCGGGCACCCTTCCCCCGTGCGACTCCCAAGAAATCGGATTGACCTGCGCGAGGAGCAGCCCCCTGCTCTTGCGGTACCCCCCGCCAAACCAAATGACCATGTCGTCGGTGAAAATGCGCGGGTCTCCGTCACGGGTGTAGGACGTCCAGCCAATAACACAGCCTGTGTCAGTCGCTATACGGGAAGGAGGGATCCCCTCAATATCCGTCGGAATCGACATGCCGGCAAGATAGGCGCCAACCAGCCGCCTGGCAAGCGGTGTACCGGATATCTTCTCCTGCAAGAGCCGCAGTCCGTGGCAGCTGCCCTGGCTGTGGCCGGCCAAAATGAAGGGTCGCCCCCGGTTATAATTTTTTACATAATAGTCAAACGCCCGCGCCACGTCCGAATACGCCAGTTCCAGCGCCTGAATGCCGGAGCTTGTCTCATTGTCCAAAAATGAATACAGCGTCGCCTGCCGGTAGCGCGGGGCATAGACGCGCGCCGCCGCATTGAAGGCACTTGCAATGTACTTCATCACCAGCGACACAGCCTGGACAGCCTCGGGATCGTCGATGGGCCCGTTCCAGGCGTCCGGCTTGGAATAGCCCGTCGGATGGATAAAAAAGACATCGGCAGGGGCATCCTTCTGCGCCTCGGCGTATTGGGTGTTGGGCGGAGCAACATCGGCATCATCCTGCCTGTCCGGCAGAGCCGCCCATGCCGCCGGCGAGCTGTAATCCGGCTTGGCCGGAGCCGCCTCCTCACCAAAAAGCGCCGCGGGGCGATAGGCCTTTTTCAGATACCTCTGGGCCGCCTCGGAAAGAGTTGCGCCCGTGACAATTTCCGGCACAGCCGCGACCACATCAGCGGCGATGGCATTGTAAAGCCCCTGAGAAAAACACAGCGCACAGACTAAGATCAACACAACGAACTTCATGGGGACCTCCTTATCCCTATCCCTCTTTATCGGAATGAAATTATTCCCACCCGCTGAATGCGGATCCTGTCGCGTCCATTATGCCCTCAAATGGCTGTCAGCGCAGTTATAAGTCCCAAAACCACTCCGATGGTATTGCATACCGCAATGGGCCAATCTTTTCTTTCTTTGAGCAAAGCATACAACACCCACGACACTCCGTTGACTATAGTTGCCACGGGTAAAATAATCGAACCCGGCCGTCCCGAAAGATTAAGACGGATTTGGTCTATGTACGAACAAAACATAATGATGGCCATGAGAGAAGCAAACCAACCTATTTTATCCACTACTTTTTGATCCACAAAACCTCCTTTTTTCCGGCTTTCCGGTCTGTCCTTGTAGCTACTGCGGCATTCCCGATTTTACGGCAACACACACGGTTCGTCCAAGGATAGCTGCGACTCCCCCATTGACTCCCCCAGCGATTCGATATTGTGCGAAACAAGCCCTTCCTTTATAATACGCCAGAGTGCCTGCCAATCTTCGCTTCTGGATCGAATGTGGAGACCATGAGTAAATATTTTCTTGAGCCGGTAAATGGCGAATCACTGCAGCAGTCGAAATGGCGCCCACTGCTGGCTGCCGTCGTTGTGCTTCCTCTGGTTTTTCTGACGTCGGGCTGTATTTTTAGAGTCGGGCCCAATTATGCCCCCGCACCCGTGGCGCTCTCGCCCGAGTGGAGGGAAAAAGACGACTCCCACGTGAAGACGGATCCTGCTGAATACCGCAGTTGGTGGACCCTCTTCAACGATACCATTCTCAACAGCTTGGTCGAAAAGGCCTATACGGAAAATTTATCACTGCGCACTGCGGGCGTGCGCGTCCTGCAGGCCCGCGCTCAACTGGGCATCGCCGTTGGAAACTGGTACCCGCAGACTCAACAGGCATACGGCTCCTTTGAACGGGACAGGCTGAGTCCAGCCTCCATCGCGGGTCGGAGCAGTCCAACCTACAACGTCTCCCAATCCGCCATCGGGGGCCTGGCCAACTGGGAGGTCGATTTTTGGGGGAAATTCAGCCGGGAGATTGAATCCGCCGACGCCACCCTCATGGCCAGCGTTGCGGACTACGACAACACCCTGGTCACACTCACGGCCGACGTCACCAACACCTATGTCTTGATCCGTACGCTGGAAAAACGCCTAAAAATAGCCCGGCAGAATGTCAAGGTGCAGGAAGAAAGCCTAAAAATCGCCCAGGCAAGATTCAGCGGCGGCACCACCTCGGAACGCGACGTGGAACAGGCCAAGACCATCCTCGCCAGCACCGAGGCGGACATTCCGACGCTGGAGATTCAACTGCGGCAGGCAGAAAATCTCCTCTGCGTTCTGATGGGAATGCCCCCGGGTGACGTGTCCGAACTATTGGGAAAACACAACGCAGAAATTCCGGCTCCCGCGCCGTTCGTGGCGGTCGGCATTCCGGCGGATCTCCTGAGGCGCCGGCCGGATGTGCGCAGTGCCGAATTGAAGGCTATTTCGCAATGCGCCCAGATCGGCATCGCCACGGCCGACCTGCTTCCCTCTTTCTCACTGAACGGCAGTTTTGGTTTTGAGGCCAGCAACCTGGCGCCTTTCTCGTTGAGCAATATGTGGCAGTACCGCAGCCGCACCGGTTCCATGGGACCGTCGTTTCAGTGGAACATCCTGAATTACGGCCGCATCATCAACGCGGTGCGGGTGCAGGACGCCCGGTTTCAGGAGGCGATCTTGACGCATCAAAACACCGTTTTACAGGCACAGCGGGAGGTTGAAAATGCCCTGGTCTCATTTCTCAAGTCTCAGGTGCGCGCAAAATTCCTGACGGAAAGCGCGGCCTCGGCCAAACGCTCGATGGACCTTGCCATCGTGCAATACCAGGACGGGATCACGGACTTCACGACCGTCCTCACCGCACAACAACAGCTGTTGCAACAGCAGAACAATTTGGCCGCAACGGAGGGGGACATCTCGTTGAATCTGGTGTCGGTCTACCGCAGTTTGGGGGGCGGCTGGCAAATCCGCGAAGGAAAGAATTTTGTGCCGGATTCCATCCAGGAAATGATGAAGAAGCGAACCAATTGGGGAGCGCTGTTGAAGCCAGAGGCTTACGAATCCGCCACCGGACAGAAACCTGCGCCCGTTATCCGCGGCCCGGACTGGTAATAAATAGTGACAGCAACCATTTTTTGTATTCAATAACTCGAAATCATTTCGGAGACTTTAACGTAATAAACGGAGATTGTTTGATATGAGGACAAAAAATGGTTGCTGTCACTATTTATTTGCGGCGATGATTTTGACCGGAGGCCTCGCCTCCTGCGGCAGGAATGCGTACAAACCGCCGCCCGCGCCCAAAGTAACCGTCAGCAAACCCGTTCAGCAGTCGGTTGTGGACTACATGGAATTTACCGGAAATACGCAGGCCATCAACACCGTGAAACTTCGCGCCCGCGTGGAGGGTTATCTCGAAAAAGTTCTTTTCCAGGACGGCGATTATGTTAAAAAGGACCAACTTCTTTTCCTGATCCAGCAAAATACTTATGAGGCAAAACTCAAGGCGGCCGAAGCGCAAATTCTGGCAAACAAGGCCGTTCTGGAGCACGCCGAAACAGAATTCAAGCGCTATACAGAACTGGTCAAAAAGTCGGCCGCGCCGCAGACAGACCTGGACAGGTGGCACTATGAACGGGACGCCGCACTGGCCAATGTCATGCAGGCGGAAGCCCAGCGGGATCTCGCCAAGTTGAATTTGGATTATACAGAGGTCCGGGCGCCTTTCAACGGCCGGATCGACCGCCGGCTCAAGGATCCCGGCAATCTCGTAGGCGCGGGAGAAGAAACCGTGCTGGCCGAAATCAATCAAATCGATCCGATCTACGTCTATTTCACCATCAATGAAAGGGATTTGTTGCGCGTGCAGGGCAAACACCGGCATGACGAGACGTCACCCAGCGAGTGGAAAGTCCCCGTCTCCTTCGGCCTGGCAAACGAAAAGGGATATCCCCACGACGGTTTTCTCGATTTTGCGGCAATCACCATCGACCCAACGACCGGGACACTGCTGTTGCGGGGAATCTTTCAGAATCCCGAGGGCAAGATTCTGGCAGGCCTGTTCGCCCGCGTGCGCGCTCCGGAAACAGACGGAAGGAATGTCGTCCTGGTACCGGAGATCGCCGTCGGTTATGACCAGATGGGACCTTACGTCTATGCGGTCGATGATCATGACACGGTGAAACGCTGCGGAGTGACACTGGGCGTACAGCACGGTGATTTGCGGGTTGTGGAAAAGGGCCTGGAGGGACACGAGCGGGTGATCGTCGATGGGCTTGTCTACGCGATTCCAGGACGGGTTGTCACACCGGTTTTGGCATCCCCTGCCACCGCCGGACCTTCACCGGAAGTCAATGCCGCAAAGGGTTCAGGACAGTCCGCGCAATGATTTCAACTTTTTTTATTGAACGGCCCATTTTTGCCAATGTCATTGCCATCATCACGATCATTTTGGGCGCCGTCTGTCTTTACAATCTGCCGGTCGCGCAGTATCCGGAGATAACCCCGCCCACTATTCAGGTCTCCACCCGGTATCCAGGCGCAAGCGCCCAGGTCATCGCCGACACCGTGGGAATCCCCATCGAGCAGGCGGTCAACGGGGTGGAAAATGCCCTATACATGTCTTCGACCAGCGGCAGCGACGGCTCCTATGATCTCACCGTCACGTTTGAGGTCGGCACGGACCTGAACACAGCCCTGTCCCTGGTGCAAAACATGGTGAACGGTTCCCTGGCCCAGCTTCCCGACTGTGTGCAGGCCCAGGGTATCACCGTCCGGAAAGTCTGCACCGACATCCTGATGGTCATCAATCTTTACAGCGACGACGACCGCTACGACGAAACCTTTCTGTCGAATTACGCCATCATCAATCTGCAGAATCCCCTGGCGCGCCTGCCCGGCGTCGGGCAAATCAAGGTGGTGGGCGCCGGACCCTACAGTATCCGGGTCTGGCTGGACCCCAATAAATTACAGAGTTATAAACTCACCACGCTGGACGTCTTCAATGCAATCAAACAGCAAAACATCCAGGTGGTGGCGGGCCAATTGGGCGCGCCGCCCGTGCCTCCTGAACAGGCCTGTCAATTCACCATCAACGCGCTGGGCCGGTTATCGGACGTCAAACAATTTGAGGACATCATCGTCCGAAGTGTGCGGGATGAGGCCGCGCAGATCGTGCGCGTGCGAGACATCGCCCGGGTGGAATTGAGCCAGCAGTATTACAGCAATTTTTCCGTCATGAGCGGCCACAAATCGGCAAACATCATCACCTATGCCCTCCCGGGGGCCAACGCGTTCAATCTGTCCGCCGCACTGCCCAAGACCATGGCCGCTCATAGCCGCGATTTTCCGCAGGCGCTAAAATATGCGATCCACTACGACACCACCAAGTTCGTGCGCCAGGCCATTCACTCCGTCTATGAAACGCTCTTTGAGGCCGGGCTGTTGGTCCTGCTGGTCATCATGGTGTTCTTGCAGAATTGGCGCGCCACGCTGGTACCGGCGACCACGGTGCCGGTCACGATCATCGGTGCCTTCGCCGCCATGGCCATGCTGGGCTTCAGCGTCAATCTGATGACGCTGTTCGCGCTGATTCTTGCCATCGGAATCGTCGTGGACGACGCCATCGTCATCGTCGAGAATTCGTCCTATTACGTCGAAAAGGGCTTGAGTCCAAAGGACGCCGCAATCAAGGCCATGGGCGAGATGACGGGACCGGTCCTCGGAATCACGCTGGTGCTGACGGCGGTCTTTCTGCCCGCGGCATTTCTTCCGGGAATCACCGGCCAGCTCTTCCGGCAGTTTGCCCTGGTGATCGCCTCCACTGCCATCATCAGCGCAATCAACGCATTGACCCTCAAACCGGCGCAATGCGCCGTCTATCTCCGGCCGCGTGTCCACAATAAGACGCCCAACGCGTTTTACCGCGAATTCAACAGGGTCTATGGCCTGGTTGAAGCGGCCTATGTCCGGCTGGTACGCTGGATGGTGGCCCGTCCACTCAAGATGGTCGCGGTATTTGCCGTGGTTATCACACTGGCCGGATGGGGTTTTGCCGTCCATCCCGCGGGCTTTTTGCCCGATGAAGACCAGGGGTTCGCCATCGTCATGGTGCGTCTGCCTGACGGCGCGTCTCAGCCCCGTGTACTGGAAGTATCAGACAAACTGGACGCCATCCTTAAGAGGGCTCCCGGGATTCAGGACTGGGTAACTATCGGCGGATTTTCCATGCTGGACACGGCCAATCTGACGAATGTCTTTACGACATTCGTCATTTATGATGACTGGGAAAAACGGGGAAAGAAACTCAGCCAGGAACGGATACTCGGTTGGCTGATCAAGGAATTCAGCCAGGTTCAGGAGGCGCAGATATTCCCGATGATTCCGCCCCCCATCCGCGGATTGGGACAGGCGGGGGGATTTCAAATGATGGTGGAAGACCGCGGCAATGTAGGACTGGAGGAACTGGCCAAGTCCACATACGAACTCCTGCAGGCCGCCAACAGCCAGTCAGGGCTGAGCCACGCGATCACAACGTTCAGCCTGTCCAGTCCGCAGCTCTTTCTGGACATTGACCGGATCAAGGCGCAGTCGCTGGGGCTACAGCTCTCCAGCGTGTTTGAAACTCTGCAGTCCTATCTGGGCTCTGCCTACGTCAATCTGTTCAACAAATTCAACCAGGTCTTCCAGGTGTATGTGCAGGCGGACGCGCCGTTCCGACTCAAACCGGACGACATCAAAAATCTGTATGTAAAAAACGTCCGGGGCGAAATGGTTCCGCTGGGAACTCTCATGGAGATCAAGCGGACGATGGGATCGGAGCTGGTCACGCGCTACAACCTGTATCCCGCCGCATCTGTGTTTGGGTCCGCCGCGCCGGGTTTCAGCTCCAGCCAGGCCCTGAATCTCACGGAGCAGGTCGCCGAAAGAACTCTGCCGCAGGCCCCC
>CAZGMX010000155.1:0-7279 GCA_964526865.1 uncultured Actinomycetota bacterium
GCAGACCTTGATAACATCCACCAGTTTGCCGAGCTGCTTGTTGATTTGATTCAACACGGTGTCGTCCCCCCGCGCCACAACCGTCATGCGCGAGACCGTCGGATCCTGGGTCTCGCCCACGGCCAGGCTGTCGATATTGAATCCGCGGCCGCTGAACAGTCCCGCCACACGGGCCAGGACACCGAACTTGTTTTCCACCCAAATCGAAATGGTGTGTTTCACATGACCTCCTCTGTAAAAAAGTTGAAAGGCGGTATTATACCGGAAGAAAAAGGGGACGGTTCTATTTTTTTAATCCCCACTTCTCCAATGCCCCCATAAATTTGTGGTTCGTCAAATCATAGTGGATCGGTGTGATGGAAATGTGCCGGCTCTTCAGAGCGGTGCCATCGACATCCGACCCCTCTTCCGCGGCAACCAATTCGCCGCTGAGCCAGAAATACGTCCCCTTCTGCGGATCGATGCGCTTGTCGAATGTCTCCACGATGCGGGTATCCCCCTGCCGCGTGATACGCACACCTTCAATCGTCTCCGGCGGCACAGCCGGGACATTCACGTTGAGAAGCGTTCCCTGCGGCAGTCCCTTGCGGTGCACCGTTTGAATGAGCCGCCTGGCGAATTTTGCCGCATACCGGAAGTCCGGATCCTGCTTGGTGCCCAGAGACACCGCTACAGCCGGAAATCCCATGATGACTCCCTCCATGGCGGCGGACACCGTGCCGGAGTATAATACGCTCAGCCCCACGTTCGGTCCCATGTTGATGCCCGAGACCACGATGTCCGGCGGTTTGGGCATGAGCACCTTGAGGGCAAACTTCACGCAGTCCGCCGGCGTCCCGTTCACGGCATATCCGCAAAACCCCTTTTCCCGCATAACCTTTTTCACCCGCAGGGGCTGATAGAGCGTGATGGCGTGTGCCGCCGCGCTCTGCTCCAGCGCCGGCGCCACCACCACGATCTCCCCCAGGGACCGTATCTGCTGGAACAAAACAAAAATCCCCTCGGCATGAATCCCATCATCGTTCGTCAGCAAGATCCTCAACGGTTTCCCCTTTCCACGCAATTATCAGGCTGCTCAAAAAGAGGCGTTTTCAGCGGCCTGCCAGCCGTTTTTTTTCCAACCGCTCAAAATCCTCATAGAAATCCTTCCCCTCCAGAATCCGGTTGGCACACTCGATATAGCCGCCGGCCGTCGTCGCCTTTAAGACATCCAGCTTGTCAATTTGCACCAACGCGTCATAATTTTCCAGAAGTTTCTTTCGCGCAAGAAATTTTCGACAGCAAGGATTCAGACCGCCGGCTTCCACCAGCGACCGCCCCGTGAGAACTGCGCCTGCGGCGTCCACGACACGAACGCTCAGCAATTCGCGCAGTGCCGTGCTCAACTCCGCCGCGTTCTTTTGCGCCGTAGAGTCCAGAGGCATCAACCGGGGCGCACGGACCACCCACTGCGCCCACTCTTTATTCAAATTTTCAACAGCCTGTGCCCGCCCTTTCCTGCGGCACCAATCCAGCAACACTTGAGGATGTTTTTTCTTAAAAAAAAGGACGAGACAGGCGGCCTCGCGCTCAAACACATCCTGCCATTGCGCATCGGCAAACGCGTGTTGCACCCGCAAGAGAGTCTTCAATTCCAGCCACGGCCTGGACGACCGGACCTGCCTCAGCGCATCGGGATGAAAATCTTTCCGTCCGGAAAAATAGCGCTCCAATCCGCATTGGAGCCAGTACGGAGGGCCGTTGAACACCGCGCGCAAAATGGCGCGTCGGATCTTTTCCCTTGCATCGGCCTGATTTTCAAAAACCAGCCATTTCGGATCCGTTTTTTTCCCCCGCGGGTCCACGACCACACGCAGAAGAAGCGGGCTTTTCCACGTCTGCTTCCAACCCAGCTCTTTTAAAATATTGGTCCGGATTTGTTCGGCCTGATGCGCCGTCCAGCTGGCCCACGCCGGATCGAGGGAGACAACGATAAAATTGCGGTCGTAACTGACGATGCGGACCGGCACGGGGGTTGGCGCCCGCGCGGCCGACGTGCCTGTCTTGCCCGCCGCGTCCGCTGCCCAGGGCAGTCTCAAAAAAACCGCCGCTGCCCAAACGGCGCACAAAATCACAACTTGTTTTTTCAATTTTTTCCTCAACCTTGTGGCCCCCATTGAGTAAATGATTACACAATTTTTATTTTTTCTTGCTGTCAATCCACAGCGTCACCGGACCGTCGTTGACCAGCTCCACCTGCATCGACGCCCCAAAGATGCCTGTCTGAACCTTTCCGGGACATTTCAAGGACAGCTTGTGAACAAATTCTTCGTAGAACCGGCGCCCTTTCTCGGCGGGTGCCGCAAGATCAAAACTTGGGCGCCTGCCTTTTTGACAATCTGCGTAGAGGGTGAACTGAGACACCACCAGATACTGGGCGCCTTTTTCCATGGCTCCCACATTCATCCTGCCTTGCTCGTCGTCAAACACGCGCAGATTGGGAATCTTTTCAACCAAAAGGTCCACGTCCGGGGAATCGTCGTTTGTGCAGACACCCACAAAGAGGAGAAATCCGCCGGCGATGTCCGCAACGATTTTCTCCTCTACGACAACACGGGCTTTTTTAACACGTTGAATCAGAACGCGCATGGCATGGATGGAGAACCGCCCATCGCGGAAAACGATATCACCTGTCCCCCGCGTCCGGACGGCCGGATATCGGACGGTTATTTTTTAGGTTTGTCGGACTTGTCCTTGCCGGATTCTTTTTTTTGCTGCGCCTTTGGTCCGGAAACATTTCCGGGGGAACTGGACTTGTAATCGGTGGCGTAAAAGCCGGACCCTTTAAAAATGATGCCCGCCCCCGAACCAATCTGGCGCCGCACTTTCCCCCTGCACTTGGGACAGCGCTTCAACAGCTCTTCCTTGATGCCTTGAAAGACATCAAAACTCTTGTTGCACTTCAGGCAAAGGTACTCGTATGTCGGCAAAGCAGATCCTCTCCTATTGAAAGGCTGCTGAAAAAGGTCGTTTTCTGCGTTGCGCGCCGCGCTTCCTTGTGCGGCGTACGCCACACAGTACACCTCCGCGGTCGCTTGCGCGCGCCTTAAAAACGACTCTTTTTGAGCAGCCTTTAGAAAAAATTTCTTCTGACATCTTGACAGGCTGCTAATTCTTTTTCTGCGGCGCCGTGATATAGATTTGGCCGATGACGCGGGAACCCACCACGCTAAGCCAAAACCACAGACACCCCACCAAAAACTGGATGAACGCGCCGGGGAAGAACATCAAAGGACAACCGCCGCGGCACCCGCCAATACCCATCGACTGGAGAATGAGCGTGATGGTCACGGGCAAAATCCCCAGGATCAAAGTCGCAATCACGTAGTTCTGCATGTTCTTGGCAAAGGTATCCCATATCTCCTTGAAACCAAAAGCCGCCTTCAGCGCCCCCTGCTTATACCAGGCAATCAAAGCCAGAGAAAACAGCGGGCAAACGATGAAATTGGCCAGCACGAATAGAATATAGAAGAGTTTGCCCAGCGTCGGCGTCGTGGCAAGGATCCCCAGCAAAATGAGGGGGATACCCCAAACGATCAGAATCAAGAGCCCGGTCAAACCGTTCTTGGCATACTCAATCCAGTTTGACCACTCCGGCAAAACAGCAGGTTTGTTGTCCACAGAATCTTTTAGAACGGAATAGGAATATCCGATAAGAAAAATCAGGTTCACAATAGGAATCAAGCCCAAGACACCGCCGATCACGATCTTCAATATCCAGCTGCGGTCTTTGAAAGCAAATTTAATGGCCTCTTCGAAAAATGCTTGCATAGTACCCCCCCTTTGTTGAGTGCGGGTCATGATTCTAAAGACGTTGCCCGCCCATGTCAATTTGAGATTCCTGGAGTTTTCCCCATTTTTTCGTAATAACACTGCGTCAGCGTTTCTAGGACGTTATTGCGAGGGAACGAAGTGACCAAAGCCCCGGCTGATTTGCTACACCCGCCTTCGGCGCGTTCGCAAATCAATGCTGCCGGGACAGGCAATCTCGCCGACATCTCCGCAATGCCCGTCGGGATTGCTTCGTCGGCCGTGCGAAAAAAATGGGACAGGTTCATTTATTTTATCATCTTAAACAGAAGATAAAATAAATGAACCTGTCCCATTTTTTTCGCTTCACAACGCGCAGTCGATGAACGGGTGGGCGGGAGGTTTCGGTGCGGGGGCGGCACAGCGGTTCAGATGAAGTTCCAAAAAAAGGCGCGGTTCCCGGTCCGGGCCCATGGCGGCAAGAAATCCTTCCATATTCCCTTCCAAAATCTTTCGCAGGACTTCCTTTGTCTCGTCACTGCCATTGCGGCTGATCCAGCGGATTTCGCGGCGAAATCCTTTGTCATCCTCCCGTGCGATTTTTAGAAGAACGCCCCGGATCACATCCAAGGGCATCTCTTCCACAAGCCGGTTATGGATATCCCGCGGCAGGTCCACCTCGGTCATCCACCCCTCCACAATCTGCCGGACAACGGGCGTGGGAAACGACCGGACTCGTTGAAAATACGCAGAAATTTCCATCGAGACCTCCCTCAGCCCTTCGTACGCCTCATTCAAGTTCCGGATGTCAGCCGCCGCCTTGGGTCCGGACTCCAAATAGACGGCCTCCTGCGCGTCTCTCTTCTGAGCGATGAGATCCTCCAAATGCAGGGCCTCGGCGTCGGGAAAGTAGAGATTTCCGTCCACCACAGCAATGACAGGCCCTTTTTCTTTATAGGCATCGCCCCTATCAAAAAAACCGTCCCGGAACATGTCCCGCAGTGAATTCAAATCGAGCAGTTTTTCCAATAAAGGATTGGCAGATTTTTCGCCAGTCGGACCCTTTTTTACGGCGGTCAACGTCGCAGCCGTCTCTTGTTCCTGCGCCATGATGGGCCCGGTATAAGCCTCCAGGGTCACCGCAATTTGCGCGAGGACAGCCTTCTTCCGCTCCGTCTCCGCGGCGGTGATATTTCCGGCCAAAGGGGACATATTTTTCTTAAGCCAAATCGGCGCCTCTTTTTTTTGCCTGTCATGCCTGGCCGGCAAGAAACCATCGCAATCTTCCGCCTGCCTCAGCTCCCGGCACAATCCATGAACAACCCGCGCTTCGTCCAACAGCGCCGCCCCCCATCTATAACTCCAACCTCCCGTTCTAATGGCCGCAATGGAATCCTGGATGTTTTTAAAACAGGCATCAAAATACGCATGCAAAACCCGGATCGTCCGGTCCGCCGTCTCCCCCACGACCACATTTCGCCGGACAGAATCGTTCCAAAGAGACGGCTCGACAAAGAGAGAAAAAAACTCCACCTGCCGCGTTCTCCAGCAATTCTCGCTCGCCCCCGACAGACGGGTCAGCACGCCCGACATAAACTGTGGATTTTTGAGAAGGCCGCGCACGTCTTTTGACCGCAGACGCTCAATGGCTTGCGCGGGAATCTCAGGGCAGATGTTTTGGCGGTATGCCGCCATCCCATCGATAACATGATCGATCAGCGCATCATCCAGCCGGCGGTGCTCATAGAGAAAATTCATCATGGGATAAAGAGACGGCGGCACACCCCAGGTAAGATGTTCCATGGGTTTTTTGGGGAGGTCCACGCCTCCAAACCTTGTTTCGTACTCCACAACCGCATCCCCCATCAGCGTCAGGATGGGAAAGAGTTCACTCAAGGGCGCCTTCACCTCCGCGGATGCCGCGGCCGGAAAACCCCCAAAAAGATTTTCCTTCTCGATGAGACGGATCCGGTGGGCATACGCGAGCCCCCTGACAAGCAAATTTGCCCCTCTGTCTTTAAATATCGAAGGAGACAATGCGACAACCAATCCGTCGGCATTCTCAGCGGCACGCACGCGGGGCAAATCAAAATCACGATACTCCATGGAGTAAAAGACCTTTTGGGCAGGATTCACACCCAGCCGCCTGCGCACCTCGCTGTCGTTTGCAGCGACCGCGCTAGCTTTTTCGGCCTCCAATGGGCGGTTCTCTGAGTCATAATCTCCCTCGTTTACTGAAAAAGAGGTCAGAGTATGCATGGTGACTGCCGGACCAAAATAATACCCTGGGATATCCTCTTTTTTGCCCGCCACAACCGGATAGAGTCCTCTCTTGGTAAAGCCCCCTTCCCCCATCGCCTTCCAGACTTCAAAGGTGCCGTTGGGAACGCCGGCGTGCAGAGCCAGTTGGGTATCTTCAAGCAGAATGCGGACCGTCCGCTCACACCGGTTTAGCGCTTCCCCCCTATCCAATGGCGCCGCATTTTCAGACCACAGGATTTTTGCGTTCTTCAAGAACTGTGCGGCCGCCTCTTTTTTGCGATCGTCCCCGCCGGAATGCGGCGGCGCGAGGGCCGACTGATCCACGGCTCGTGCATTTTTCTGATGCGCATCCGTGTCCCTCGCGGAAACCCTCATTTTCTTTTCCTTCACATATTTTGGTGCCAATTTACCGGCAACACTTTCTATCTCCAGAATGTACGGCTTGACGGGATCCAATTTGCGCTCTTCGGGAGAATCATCCAGCATCTGCTCCGCCCAAGTCTCCAGCCGTTGACTGCTGATGAGCCCTTCCAAGGAACTTATATCCGCGGATCCAAAGAGGACGCCCGCCAATTCCGCGCGATTGGGCCTTTTTCCATATACTTTTGTGAACGCACCCACAATCATCTGTAGCACTCCCCTCTCGCTCAACCGGAAAATAAATCTCCAGTTATAATAATCCAACATCGACATGCCGGCCTTCACCCGCCATTCATTGATGAGGAACAGCGCCACCATGGGGGTGAGATTTGGATCGATGCTTCTCAGAGAATCTCTGTTCAACGTGACACCATTGGGAACGTAATTGGCCAATTTGGCCTTGCGGTTGAGTTCACGAAATATCTCATCTTCCCTTTCCTGGAGACTCATGGCAACAAGCGGCACTTCTTTTTTTGTCCGAGCCGGTTTCTTGGCGGGTTTTAGGGGCTTTGCGGGCACAGCCGGCCCTGCGGACTCTTCCGGCTCTGCGGGCGCTGCCGATACTGTCGGGGCCACTGGCTCCGCGGGCGCTCCGGCTGCAGCCGGAACCGGCCTGTCTTCATCTGCAGCTTCGGCCTCTAATTCTTCCCGAATTTCAGCTGGCACCTCTTTGATCAAGTCCTCTTCTGTATCCAGCGCGACAGGCCGTACAGTGCGTCCGGTGGCACGAGTTTTTGCCGCGCTTTTGGCAGCCGGCGACTGACTCTCTCTCGCAAGAAAGCGTCTGAATCTCATATCGATATCCTCC